>DIWL01000003.1:2725-24364 GCA_002428455.1 Anaerolineaceae bacterium UBA6107
AGGGTTTTCTTCTGGTGCTTGGCAACTTTATCTTCGTAAACACCCAGTCCGGTTTCGTCAACGGCCATGCGCGCTGCTTTTTGCGCGGTTTCCAGTTTATAGGATTCCCAGGCCACCGAGAGGATCATCTCGTTAACCTGCTCCTGTGACCAGAACTCAACCACTTTCTGTGCCGCCCGTGCCCGGGCAAGTAATTGATCGATCAGTTCCGACATGTTTTTCTCTCCTTCATAAGAATTATTTGAGTGTCTTGAAATTATTTTACCGCTTCTGCAAGCGCGCTTTCAAAGATATTCAACCCTTCATTGATCTCGCCCTCGCTCGCCACCAGCGCCGGGATCCAGCGAATGGTGTTATCCCAGGGTCCGGCGGTGAGGATGAGCATGTTGCGGTCGATACAGCCGTGTTGAACAGCCTTGGTAAAGGCTTTATCCGGTTTGCCGTTGGCATCGCGGAATTCCGTTCCGATCATCAAACCCAAACCGCGTATATCAGCGATCTGCGGGTACTTTTCGCGCAGATGAGCCAGTCCGGCGATCAACTGGGCGCTGCGGGCATTCACGTTATCCAGGATGTGTTCCTCTTTGATCGCGCGGATGGTTGCCACGCCAGCCGCTGCTGCCACGGGGTTGCCGCCGTACGTACCGCCGTGTGATCCCGGGATCCACTTGGACATCAGGTCCAGGCGGCTAATCACACCTGAAATGGGCATACCGGAGGCCAGCCCCTTCGCAATCGTCATGATATCCGGTTCAACATCAAAGTGCTGAATGCCGAACCACTTGCCGGTACGGCCGAACCCTGACTGCACTTCATCCGCCACCAGCAGGATGTTGTGTTTCTGAGTGAGTTCGCGCAATCCCTTCATGAATGATTTGGGCGGGACGATGTAGCCACCCTCACCAATCACTGGTTCAATGAACACAGCGGCGGTTTCTGCAGGTGCGGACTGGGTCATCAAGAGCAGTTCAAGTTCATCCAGGCACCATTGACTGGTTTTTTCCTCATCCCACCCGTAACGCAGCGCATATGGGAAGGGGGCGACGTACACACCGGACATAAGCGGTTGATAACCCACCTTGTAACTGTTCTTAGAGGTGGTCATTGCCATGGTCGCGTTGGTGCGCCCATGGAAACTACCCTGGAAGACGATCACATTTTGTTTGCCGGTGGCGTGGCGCGCGAGTTTCAGCGCTCCTTCCACGGCCTCTGCACCGGAGTTGCTGAAGAAGAACCCGTCCAGTGTGGGTGGAACGATGGTGCGCAATTCGTCAACCAATTCAAGCAGCGGTTTGTGAACCACCAGGTTGATCTGTCCGTGCAACAATTTGCCAGCCTGCTCGCGGATGGCTTCCACCACCTTCGGGTGGCAGTGACCGGTATTGGTTACGCCGATGCCGCAGGTGAAATCCAGTACCTTCCTGCCATCGGTAGCGTACAGGTAACTGCCTTCTGCGTGGTCCACAATGATGTCGGTGTAGTGGGACCACACCGGTGAGAGATGCTGGTAGTTCTCTTGGTAATTGATCATATGCTGTCCTCTTGGATGATTTTTTATTATAGTGGATTGTGGAAGCGGTTTTCTTATACTCATCTTACGATTACTTCCCTGTTTCAAAATGGATCGAAGCGGTCATTTAAAACAAGTTCCCCAACCGTTCACATTTATTATGGCATTAAAGTAAAGGTTGGGGAACTCATTTATATCATTGATTTACAGGATGTTCTTCACCACTCCTTCATGCCCCAGGGGAAGCCCATTCCTTCCATACGGTCCATGAATGGTACCGGGTCAAAGAATTCAGGACCTTCCACGCCGGTGGCTTTCCAGATTCCCTCAGCCAGCAGTTCCATGCCGATCACCGCGTTGAAAGCGGTCTGGGTCACCACCACCTGGCAGTCGAACTTGTCCATGCTTTCCTTGTTATCAGCCACCTGGTAGAGGTACACATTTTTTACCTTGCCGTCTTTCTTGCCTTTCACCCAGGTACCGGCGCAAGTTTTGCCTTCCATCAATGGACCCAGGTGGGCGGGGTCAGGCAGGCAGGCTGCCACCACATCGCGTGGAGCCACTTCAACTTTTCCTACCTTGATCGGTTCCTTGTTATCGAGACCGAGCATGTGCAGGGTTTGCAGGATGCCGATGAATTCATCACCCAGTCCGTATTTGAAGGTGACCCTTTTGCAATCAATGTAGCGTGGTACGAGCAGCACTTCTTCGTGTTCCACGTTAACGCATTCATTGGGACCGATACCCTCAGGGAAATCGAAGACTTCCTTCTCGGAGAAAGGCGCAGTGGTGAACCAACCCTTGCCTTTTTCCCAGATGACCGGTGGATTCAGGCATTCCTCGATGGTGGTCCAGATCGAGAAATTAGGCGCGAAATCATATCCTCTAACGATCAGATTGGCACCATCCCTGACGCCGATTTCATCGATCTCGTCAAACAAATGTGTGGCGGCATATTTGGCAAATACATCTGCCATACCGGGTTCCACACCTAGCCCAAGCAGCGCGAGGATGCCCTTTTCCTTCCATTGATCAGCGCGGGCGAATTGATAATCACCCAGCTTCACCCCGGTCTTTTCGTACGGAGTCTCCGGATGTGGATAGGACAGGGTCATCGCCATATCCATGTAGTTGACCCCTGCGCTGTACGCCGCATCAAAGATGGCTTCGTTGAAGCTCGGATCACAGGCATTCATGATCAGGTCAACTTGATAATCTTTGGCCATTTTTTCGATCATCTCACGGTTGCGGGCGTCGATGAACTCGACCGGGAAGCGTTTCTCATCCTTGATCTTGGCCTGCACTTCCAGCGCGCGGTCCTTGTTGTAATCCGCCAGCACCATCTTTTCCAGCCAGGGTTTCCGAGCCGCCATCACGGCGATAGCTTCCCCGACACCACCCACTCCAACAAGCAATACTTTCATTACATCCTCCTGTTTGATTTATTTATTACGCTTCTTCGTCGCCTGTTCCCAGGACGTAAGGATCCACATCTGGGATGTCTTTCTTAACCCACTTCTTGATCGGTATGTAAAGCAGAGCACCGATTGCCATGGCGATCAGACTCAAACCGATTGCACCCTGCCAGCCGTAATCGAGCACCTGGCTAACAATGGCGATAATGATGATGGTCAGGGGTGCTACCACGATATAAACCAGTCCCAAATTCCCGCCTGGAACACGGTTGCGCGGTAGTTCGGGCTTTTTCTTTCGCAGCATCACGAGCGCAAAGATCTCCGCCATCAGCACCAGCATATTGAGGAACACATCGATCACCACCAGGTTCTGGAAGGCGGAAGTGGAAAAGATCAGGTAGAAGAACCCGCAGATGAGGATGGCCACCCATGGTGTTCCATATTTGGGGTGAACTTTCGTCAACCACGTGGGCATCATACCGTCCTCCGCCATCGCGAATGGCACGCGCGTACCTCCCAGGCCATTTCCGATGAACAAACCAATCATAGAGAAGATGGCCGAGATGCCCACAATTGCTCCAAGGAAAAATGACAAGGGGCTATCTTTGCCAGCAACGGCATCTCCGATACGGTGGGCGATGGTCGGGAATTCCCATCCTGCATCTGATCCGGGATCGATGCCCCAGGTGAGCATCTTTTCGTCCTCGATCCCATATTCATTCAGGATGGGTCCTATTCCTTCGCCGGTGTCGTATTCCTCAATTCCCCAGGCGAGGTACTGACCATCCGTGCCAGCGCCGCCATATAGGCCGGCCATCGTCGGGATCGAGTAGGAAAGGATGGCCGCGATTAATACAAGTACCATGGCACGCGGATAGGTCTTCTTGGGGTTCTTGATCTCATCACCCGCGGCGGTGGGTAGTTCCCAACCCATGAAGTTCCACATTGCCACGTAGATACCCACACTCAGCGCTCCCAGCAGGTTTCTACCGTTGACCTCCGCACCACCCGGCAGGAAGGGGATATCGGTGGGGGTTCCATTGACGATCCACGCGTAGATGCCAAAACCCGACATGATGATGATCGGGATGATCATCGCCACGCCCAGCCAACTTGCGGTAAGACCGGTGAGTTTTGCTCCGCGCATGTTCAGGAATGAAACAGCGATGATCAATATTGCTGCCACCAGCCAGGAGAGTAAGTCTGATGATACCTCGACCCCCCCAATGGTTGCGCCGTCATTCAGAGCAGGGATGAAATAGCTCAGGTACCAGGCCATCCACACCGGGTAAATGGAGACATCCACCCAGGAAACCACCCAGTTCATCCAGCCTGACATGAAACCGGCGAAGGGGCCAAAGGCCTGCTTGACCCAGTGATAATACCCGCCCTCGACCGGCATCATGGATTGCATCTCCCGCACCATCAGCATGTTTGGAATGCTGAACACGAGCGGGGTGATCACCATCAAGAGCAATGCCAAACCGGGGCCGGATAAACCGACCATCGGTTCAGCGCCGAAGGCTCCGCCGCATACAGTGAAGTAGATGAGCGCGAAGAGTGGAATTATGGTTAACTCTCTCTTGAGCTTTTTCTTCTCAGCGGCAACTAAACTACCCTTATCGACTTCTGGTGCCATGTTACCTCCTCATTTCTATTACTGGTTTAAAGGTGAAAAATCACGCGCGTCGCTCGGACGCGACCATTACCAACGAAGGAGAAACACTTGTAAAAGAACCGGTAAAAGGAATTAGTCTTTTTCGATAATTGATGAAGGGATCGGCCAGACATGGTCGTCCTTGATCTTGATCGGAACAAAGGAGATGTGCGTCTTGCGTACCCCCGGGATCTTACCGATGATCTCAGTGACAAAGTTGAAGAGTTCACTGTTATTGTGGGCAAAAACCTGGATGCTGATGTCGGTATCACCGGTGGAGTAGGCGATGTAACTGACAGATTCATATTTGGCCAGTTTATTGGCAATTTCCAGCACGCTTGCTGGTTCGACCTCAATGAAAACGTCTGCGCATACGACCATACCCAATGCCTCAGCATTTACATTTCCCCGCACTGAAATGATGCCATTTTCGATCAAGCGGTTGATGCGGTACCTGACTGCCCGCTCGCTTATCCCCCCAATACGGTCCGCGATCCTGGCGCAGCTCATACGGCCGTCTTCCAGCAGCAGATCAGAAATTTTCTTGTCAATCGCGTCAATTTTTACCATATCGGCAAATTCCTTTGCTGAAATATACATAAATTATAGATAATTTTTCCGGAAATGCAAATTAATGGGGCTTATAAACCAAAATTTTAAGATTGAAGAACGAAAAATTTTTTAATTCCCCTCCGCTTCCAGGTTTTGGAAAAAAATTACTTAAATTAACTTGACATGCGGTTATTTTTTGCAATAATAATTTCAGGGAAAATTCTACGTTTTTCCAGTTGCTTTCCTATCATATCGGTACAATAAAATCTATTTACGTGTGAATTCGGCAAGTTTTTTTCTACTTTTGTTACATATTGTCAAATGTAAGTAAAAACCACTATTCTTGTTCCAAGGAGGAGTCATGCCACAGAATTTACAAGATGCACTATCGTATTCAAGCCGTTGGTTGGACCTCATCGAGAAACCCGAGGTTGGCGAAGCCGAAGGGAAACAGATCATCGAGGAGAGCGTCAAGAATTTTTCAGAGTATTTTAATAAGGGCTGGCTTGAGTACCGCAAGTCAGTGACTGAAGCCGGTGACTGGGCTTGTGTGGAATGGACGGGTAGGGGAGCAATTTTCAAGGATGTCCTCGGACGTGAGTACATCGACTGCCTGGGTGGTTACGGCATGATGGATCACGGCTGGAGTCATCCGGATGTGGTGAAAGCGGTTGCAGCGCAATTACGGCGCACACCCATGCCCAGCCAGGAATTGATTGATCCTCTGCGCGGTGTGCTGGCCCGTTTGATGGCGAATATCACCCCGGGCGACATCAAGTATTCATTCTTCTGCGCGAGCGGCACCGAGGCGGTTGAAGGCGCGATCAAGCTGGCGAAAATGTACACCAAGAAACCGGCTTTTATCGTTGCCACCAAAGCCTTCCATGGCAAGACCATGGGCTCACTCTCCATGCTCGGTAAAGCCGATTACCGCGTCCCACCCGGCCTTCTATATGCAGGTCCGGTTTACCATGTACCCTACGGGGATGCAGCAGCCGTGGAGCGCCAATTGGATATCTGCGACCAGGTGGGCATCGGTGTCGCGGCCGTGATGATGGAGCCGATCCAGGGCGAAGCCGGCGCAATCGTACCACCGGATGATTTCTGGCCGCGCATCCGCAAAGCCACCAAGGATCATGGTGTGCTGCTGATCGCCGATGAAGTACAAACTGGTATGGGCCGCACAGGGAAAATGTGGGGTGTTGAGCACTGGGGCGTGGAACCTGACATTATTGCTGTTGCCAAATCACTTGGCGGTGGTGTCATGCCGGTCAGCTCTTTCTGTTCAACCGAAGAGATCTGGCAGGTCATGATGGACCCGAACCCGTTCATCCATACCACCACTACTGGCGGCGGTGCACTGGCCTGTTCCGCAGCCATCGCTGCCATTAATGTTGCGGTACGTGATGACTTCCCCGGGCAGGCAAAAGAGAAGGGTGAGTACTTCTTTAAGACATTGAGGGAACTGGAGAAGAAGTATTCCCATGTCTATGATTTCATTTCAGGCCGCGGGTTGCTCATCGGCCAGCACTTCAAGGATGCTGAGGTCGGGTACAAAGTGGCTGCAGGCTTGTTCAAGCGCGGTGTCCTGGTTGCGGGTACGTTGACCAGCGCCCATACTATCCGTATTGAACCGCCCATCGTCATCACCTACGAACAGATCGATGAAGTATTGAATCGGTTGGAAGACACATTGAAAGAAGTTGCAGGTTAAGCTCGCTCGATCTAATCCTTACCTGGTCTTTAAAGAAAGGGAGTGTCTCATGGTTCTTGAAGGTTATCAATACGCTTGGCTGGTTTTTCTGTTTATCGCACTTTTCTTTGTTGTCCGCATCATTGTAGGTGTGTGGGCAGGCAGGAAGGTGCAGGATAATACAGACTACGTCGTGGCTGGCAGACGGCTGCCCATTCACATGGCAGCGGCCTCCATCATGGCTACCTGGTTCGCGGCTGAAACCCTGATGGGGGCTTCAGAGACGGCGTACGACTACGGTTTCCAGGGGGTGGTCTTCGATCCCTTTGGCGCATCGGCCTGTCTCTTCCTCTCAGGGTTCCTGTTTGTCCGCCTGATGCGACGCGCGAAATACCTGACCATTGTGGACTTCTTCGAACGACGATACAACAAGTTCACCGTTGTTCTCTCGGTGGTCGCGGAAATGCTGACCTACTTCTCCTGGACAGCCGCGCAGATCGTGGCCGGTGGTGCCATTGCCCAGGGTATTTTCGGGCTTGACCCGGTATGGGGCATGGTCATTGTGATCACGATCGTGGCAGGATACACCATGATGGGTGGCATGATGGCAGACACCATGCTGGACTTCTTCCAGATGTTTCTGACGTCTATCGGCATTACGATGGTGTTCATCTTTATGCTAAAAGCGGTAGGCGGCTTCCCCGGCATGATCGAAGGGGCTGGTTCCACTTATGTCTCGGAGCCGTTCAACCTGCTGCCCATCAAGGGTGAAGGTTACCTGGGCTATACCGGTGCGACCGGCTGGATGTACTGGCTGGCAGCCTGGATGGCGATCGGTCTCGGCTCGGTAGCCACCCAGGACCTGATGCAGCGTTCGATGGCTGCCCGTAACCAGGCCACATCGGTCTATGGTTCCTACTTCGCAGGTGTGCTCTACCTCTTCTTCGGCATTATGAGCCCGTTGATCGGTATCATGACCTACAAGTTGAACCCGGGCATGGAGGATACCAGCTACCTGCTGGTACACGCTGCCATGGAACACATGCCGGCGCTCCTGACTGCCATCTTCATCGCCGCGCTGGTTTCAGCGCTGATGAGTACTTCCGACAGCTCGCTGCTGGCGGGTGCTTCGGCTGTGACCGAGAATCTCATCCCCTTGATCACCGGTAAGAAACTGGAGGGCAAGAAAGCGTTATGGGCGACCCGTATCATGGTGCTCGTCAACGCTGCGGTCGGGCTGGCCATAGCGCTTTGGGCGCAAACGATCTATGAGTTATCCATTGTTGCCTGGACACTGCTCCTGGTGGGCCTCTTCACGCCATTTGCATTCGGCATGTATTGGAAGAAAGCTAACGCATCAGGAGCCAACGCCGCGTTCATCGGTGGATTCACGGTCTGGATTCTGGCAACGATCTTCTTCTTCAACACAGGTCTGGGCGGGCAATCTACCGCGGTTGTATGCGAGTACGTTCCAGATGCTGCGGTGTCGGTTTTCAGCAATGATGGCTGGTGGTGTGCCTTCTGGGATGCGGTTTACGTGGCGTCCTTTGTGGCCTTCCTCTCAGCCATTATTCTGATGATCGTAGTGTCACTGGCCACACAGAAGAAAGATCCTGCCAAGAAGTTGGTGGATTACTACGGCGAGCCGATTGACATGAATCCCAAGCTGCACCTGGGTATTCTGCCCATCAAGGATGCCTTCCGCAAGATTACCAAGGAAGAAAAGGAGATCACCTGATCTTCTTAAGGCCTGGTTGTACTTTGAATTATTTTCCAGGCTGTCTACTTGAAATGTAAGTGAGTATAATGAGTGGCGTCCAGGGTTGTAGTCTTTGGACGCCACCCCATGTTTACTTGTAATCATCCCCAAACCGGGAGGTTGATTGAACCAAATGTCGAATTTTAATCCTGAAGAACTCAAGTATTACGCGCTCATTTTCGGGGTCATTCTGCTTGTCGTTTTTCTCTGGCGCAAAGCCGTCAGGAAAGTGCGCAAGGACCAGGAAGCGAAACTGAAGGAAAAATCCGGTTATAGACCAGCTACCAGGGTCATGACTGAAAAACCTGCAATGACCGAAGAGCAATTCAACAAAGCCTGGAAGAGCCTCTCCTACCTCATTTTACTGGCCGGGGTGGGGAACCTGTATATGGCTTACACGGCAATTAGAAGTGCCACGCAGCCCGACGGATTGTGGGTCTGGTGGGTCGACGCGGTCTTCAGCATTCTGGCAGCAGGAGCCGCTTTTATGATGTGGCGTAAAAGACAAAAACTCTGGGTGTTTATTTACTTTATTTTGCTGCTTGTGCCCATCTTCCTGTTCATGTCCATCAAAGGATCGCCATTCAAAGTTGGCGCACTGATCCATCTTTTCCCGCTGGTGCTGCTCTACTTCGCCCTCAAGCCGATTTGGGCTGGAATGAAAGAATAATTCCCTGGTTACAAACGAAACATCCCCCGGCATGACTGCCGGGGGATGTTTTTCTTATTTTGTTGCATCAATCCAGTATTTGCTCCACAGCTTCGTGGAAGACCCGCGTATGGTAATCAATATCCGCTTCGGTCACATCCGGGGCGATGAGCGCCATGTTGTGGAACGGTGTCATTAGGATGCCGCGGTTCATCGCCGCCAGGTGCATGTAGCGGTCCAGTTCGGAATCCACGGCCGCTTCAGCGTCACCGCCATTGCGCGGCAGTTCAGGGCAGAACCAGTATTCCGCGCGGCAGCCCAGACGGTTGATGACCCAGGGCAGTTGAAACTCATCAATAACCTGTTTCACACCGTCTGTAAATCGCATTGCCAGGGGGATGGTGTGGGCAAAAGTTTCCTTGTTTAAGGTTGATTGCAGGGTGGTGCGCATCGCTGCCAGTGAAAGTGCGTTACCGGCAAGCGTGCCGCCGATACCGCCTACATCAGATTCATCCACCTTGATGCTCTTTGACACTCTATCCCCAACCTCTTCTGATAGACCATAAACCGCCGCCGGTACGCCGCTGCCAATGGTCTTGCCGACGGTCAGGATGTCGGGTTCCAAACCGGCTTCACCTGTATATCCGCCGGGTCCGGCACACATCGTGTGGGTCTCATCGATGATCAGTAGTGTGCCGTACTTGCGGGTGAGTTCACGCAGCGCATCGTGGTAACCCGGGTCCGGATGGATGATCCCGATATTGGTCATCACCGGCTCCGCCAGTACGCAGGCGATGTCACCAGCCGCCAGTGCCTGCTCCAACGCGGGAATATTGTTCCACGGGATCACCCGGGTGGTTACCACCGGGTTCACCTGCGGGCCGATCGCCCCCGGGCGCGGACCGGGGATGCCGTCGTTGATGGTGATAAAAGTTTCATCCACTGAGCCGTGGTAACAATAGTCATAGACCAGTACATAAGGCCGCTTGGTAATGTGCCGGCAGAGGCGCAGCACAAAACGGTTGGCATCGGTTGCGGTGAGGGTCGTCTGCCAGTATTTCAGTTTGAAGCGCTTCTGCAACTCCTCGCCAACCCAGATGGCGTCTTCGGTGGGCAGCATAAACGTGATGCCGTTGTCCAGCTGTTTTTTGATCTCGGATATCGTTATGTCTGGTGAGTGACCGACCATCGCGCCGGTATCACCCAGGCAGAAATCGAGAAACTCCTTGCCATCCGCGCAGGTGAAATGAGCTCCCTTGGCATGATCGACAAACAACGGGTATCCGCCCGCCCAGCGTACCATCCAGTTCATCGGTACGCCGTCGAGCAGGCAGCCTTTGGCACGCTGGTAGAGGGCATAACACTTGGGGTGTTCCCTTGCGAACAGTTGGATTTCCTGTTCAAGCACTTTATCCAGTTTCTCTCGGTTGATCGTTGACATGGCGCTCCTCTCTATAAAATGATTTATGGAGTAATTATATTCATCCCGAAAAAAACACAATATCAAACAGGCTATAATAAAGATTACAACCGGAAAGAACCGATGGTAGTAGTAAGTATCCGATCCGGTGGAACAATGAGGGAATAAAAATGAAAATATTAACTCCAGACCAGGAAAATGTGCTGCAGCGTGAACGGAATTTCCTCAATGACCTGCGCTTGAAACTGGTGGAATACAACGCCTCCAGGGATCACATGGATTCGCTGGGACAGTCCATCCGCCAGCTTGATGATCTCTTCCTGCTGGTAATCGTCGGCGAGTTTAATGCCGGAAAGAGCGCCTTCATCAACGCTTTGCTCGGGGAAAAAATGTTGAAGGAAGGGGTAACCCCTACCACATCTCAGGTCACCATCCTGCGTTACGGTGAGACCGCTGGTTCCAGCCTGGTGGAGGAGGGGCATACGCTCATGCTTTTCCCGGTTGATCTGTTGTCTGAACTGAGTATCGTAGACACTCCCGGTACTAACGCGGTCATCCGCCAGCATGAGGTATTAACGACCAACTTTATCCCCCGGGCCGACCTGGTGCTGTTCGTCACTTCTGCTGACCGCCCCTTCACTGAAAGCGAACGCGCTTTTATGTCGCACATCCGTGACTGGGGCAAGAAAGTTCTCATCATCCTCAATAAGATCGACCTGCTGCAGAGCGAGGATGAATTGAACCAGGTGCTGGAGTTTGTAAAAGAGAATGCGCATTCACTGTTGGGCAGCACTCCTGAGGTCTTCCCGGTTAGCGCACGCCTGGCGTTGCGCGCGAAAAGCGGAGAGCCGCAATTGTGGCAACCTAGCGGATTCGCCGCGCTGGAAAACTACATCCGTGACAACCTGGATCAGACCGAACAGGTGCGGCTCAAGTTCCTCAACCCTCTCGGGGTGGCTGCCCACCTTACCGCTGAATACCGCGAACGCGCTGAAACTCAAAGCCAGATCCTGTCCGAGGACATCGTTCTACTGCAGAACGTTGAACGCCAGCAGGCCGTTTACAAGACGGATATGCAAAAAGATTTCGCTTTTCGTATGGCGGATGTGGAAAATATTTTTTACACCATGGAACAACGCGGTGATGAATTCTTTGAGGATCGTTTCCGTTTGAGTCACGTGCTTGACCTGCTGAAAAAAGAACGCATGCAGTCAGATTTTACCCGCCAGGTCATCGCAGATCTTCCGCAGCAGGTGGAAACGAAGGTTGAAGCACTCATTGATTGGCTGGTCGAGTCTGACCTGCAGCAATGGAAATCGGTCACCGGTTACCTGGCAGACCGCCAGCGTGAACACAAGGACAATATTATCGGAGAAGGCATCAATACCAATTTCAGGTATGACCGTAACCGGCTGCTGGAAGCCATTGGCGGTGAAGCCGAGCAGGTGGTCAAAAGTTATGATAAACGCAAGGAAGCTAACGCGATTGCTGAAAAGGCCATGAACGCCGTGACTGCCTCAGCGGCTGTCGAGGTGGGCGCGATCGGTCTGGGCACCCTGGTGACCATTCTGGCTACCACAGCAGCCGCTGATGTCACCGGTATCCTGGCTGCCGGGGCAGTGGCCGCTCTGGGTTTGTTCATCATACCGGCCAAACGGCGCTCAGCCAAAAATGAATTGCACGAAAAAATGACTGCCTTGCGCGTGGACATGATAGATTCTCTCAAAGCCGAGTTTGAGAAGGAGATCGATGGCAGTCTCAAACGTATTGAAGAAGCGATCACACCCTACACCCGCTTTATCCGCGCGGAAACTGAACACACGGATAAGATCCAGGCAGACTTGAAAGCTGCGCAATTGGAGATCAGCCAGATTCGCTCACTGGTAGAGAGCTGGTAATCTTCCCCCATTGATATTTGCCGGCGGTTATGGTCAGGCTTCCTGGCTTTGGCCGCCGGTTTTATTTTTCCATAAACTGGCGTTCATACAATTGCGCGTACAGACCTTTGCGCTGCAGTAACTCGGTGTGCGTTCCCTGCTCTACAATGCGTCCATCGTCAATAACGTGCACCTGGTCAGCGCTGCGCACGGTGCTCAAGCGGTGGGCAATTACCACGGCGGTGCGACCCTTCAGTAATCGGGCAATGGCTTCCTGCAGCAGCGCCTCGGTCACCGAGTCAATGTTCGCGGTGGCTTCATCTAGTATTAAAATGCGCGGATCAGTCAGCAATGCCCTGGCGATACTGATCAATTGGCGCTGCCCTTGTGAGAGATTCACCCCACCTTCCAGCACACGCGTCTGGTAACCATCCGGCAGGCGCATGATGAAGTCGTGGGCGTTCGCCTGTTGCGCTGCCATGATCATTTCATCATCTTTGGCACCTGGGTTGCCATACTTGATATTCTCTGCAATGCTGCGTGAGAACAGGAAGGGATCCTGCGCGATCACCCGCACCTGTTGATGAAGGGAGGCTGTGGTGATCTCACGGATATCATAGCCGTCAATGTTGATCGAACCCTCGGTCACATCATAAAATCTGGCGATCAGGTTGGCGATGGTGGTCTTGCCCGCGCCGGTCGGTCCCACCAGCGCAGCGGTCTTGCCTGCCGGGATATGCAGGTTGACCTGGTGCAGTACTTCCGGCAATTCCTCGCGATACTTGAACGATACGTTCGTCAGCCTGATCTCACCTTTGACCGGTGGCAGGGGTACCGCGCCGGGCGCGTCGTCGATCTCCACCGGGGTGTCCAGCAGGTTTACCACCTGCTCTCCTCCCGCCATGGCGGATTGGAAGGTCGTGTAGATCCGGCTCAATTCCTGGATCGGCTGGAAGAAGCGTGAGACGTACGAGAGGAAGGCGACCATGATGCCCAGCGTAACCTCTCCACCCATCACAAAATGTCCGCCAAACCATAATACGATGACCGTCGCAAGCATCCCCAGCATCTCAATGGTAGGCAGGAAGATGAAGGACAGGTTCATGGCGTTAATATAGGCATTGCGGTTCTCGCGGTTCACCTGTTCAAAGCGGTCCTGGCTGGTCTTTTCGCGTGTGAAAGCCTGGATGGCACGCATCCCGTTGATATCCTCCGCCAGGTCGCCCACCACTGCTGCCACGCTGGAGCGGGTTTCACGGAATGCCCGGCGTGCCTGGCGCGAGAACAACCAGGTAGCCAATACCATCAAAGGCAGCACAATGAAGGTGAGCAGGGCGAGTTTTGGGCTCATGCCCAGCATGATGACGATGATTCCCACCAGCACGATAAAGTCTCCCAGCAGGGTGATGACTCCTTGTGAGAGCAATTCGTTGATCTCCGCAACATCATTGATGACGCGGGAAACGGTGACCCCCACGATGTGCCGGTCCTGGTAGCCCAGGGGTAGCCGCTGCAGATGCCGGAAAAGATCTCCGCGCAGGGTGGACAGCACGCGTTGACCGATCCAC
Source organism: Anaerolineaceae bacterium UBA6107 (assembly GCA_002428455.1). Taxonomy (GTDB): domain Bacteria; phylum Chloroflexota; class Anaerolineae; order Anaerolineales; family Anaerolineaceae; genus UBA6107. The sequence goes on from DIWL01000003.1 coordinate 16,826, forward strand.
GCGAGGGTGTAACTCTGTAGTGAGGTGACTGCGAATAGCAGCACGAACGTGATGCCGAGCAGGATCGCAATTCTTACCAGACCCGGCATGTCTCCCTTTGTGATGTATTGGTCGATCGCCACCTTGATCAGGTAGGGGGTCAGCAGGGTCAGGCCGGATTGCACCAGGGTGAGTAGGAAAGCCTCGAACATGCGCCACTTGTGCGGATTGAGGTAAGCCAGCATCCGTTTTACGACCCGCGGATTGTAAACATCACCGCCTTTGCCGTCGACACTGCCGAAATCCTCCAGCAATGAACGCGGACCAAGTCCAAAAGAGGGTCCAACTGAGAAGCTCATGGTTGGCCTTCCTGCTTTTTCAGCTGCTGGTTGTAGATGGAATGATAGACCTGGGAGGTCGCCAGTAATTCCTCATGCGTACCCTGCGCGCTGATACGGCCGGATTCCAGCACCAGGATCAGGTCAGCATTGCGCACCGTGCTGAGCCGGTGGGCGATCACGAAAGTGGTGCGGCCTTGTACCAACTTTGCCAGTGCAAGTTGGATCAGGTGTTCCGTTTCAGAGTCCACCGAAGCGGTCGCGTCATCCAGGATGAGGATGCGGGGATCAAGCAATAGTGCCCGGGCGATGGCGATGCGTTGTTTCTGTCCCCCCGAAAGGTTGACGCCGCGTTCACCCACCGATGTATTGTATCCTCCAAGTGTTTCCATGATGAAATCGTGTGCCTGGGCAGCTTTGGCGGCCTGGATCACCTCATCGTCGGTGGCGCTTTCGTTTCCGAAGGCGATGTTTTCACGGATGGTGGAAGCAAAAAGCGTGGTCTCCTGCAGCACAATTCCGATCTGGCTGCGCAGAGATTGCAGGGTGACGGTGCGGATATCCGTTCCGTCCACCAGGATGCGGCCGGAGGTTGGGTCGTAGAAACGCGGGATCAGGTTAATGATGGAAGATTTGCCGGAGCCGGTGAGACCCAGCAAGGCGACTTTCTGCCCGGGTTGTATTTCAAAGGAAATGTCCTGCAGGATGCGGTTGCGGCCATAGCTGAACGACACATTTTCAAAGCGCACCTGTCCTTCAATGTTTCCCAGCGGTTTGGCATCTGGTGCGTCACTTACATCGGAGATGGTATCCAGCACATCGAAGATCCGCTCGGATGCGGAACCAGCGATGGCCACCGCGGGGATGATCATCCCCAGCCGGCGCACCGGGTCCACCAGCTGCCCGACGTAACTGATAAAAGCCACGATGGTGCCGATGGTGAGACTGCCGTTGATCACCTGGGCTCCGCCGTACAGGATGATGGCGACCATGCCCAGGTTGGCGATGAGGAAGAGCAGCGGGGTATTCAGCGATTGCATCTGCGCTGACCGGTTGGCAAAGCTTAGCCACTTGTTGTTCTCTTTCTCAAAGCGTGCAATCTCGGCGTCTTCCTGCGTAAAAGCCTTCACCACACGGCTGCCGCGCAGGTTTTGCTCAACAGTGGTCGTCAGCACTGCCAGCTGCTTTTGCACCTGCATGGAAAGCGGGCGGAAGCGGCTGCCAAAATGGATCGCCTGGTAGACCAGCANNGTCACCACCAGCATCACACCCCCCTCGAGGATGCGCAGCGTGGCGCGCCCGGTCAGGAAGCGCACCCGTTCAACGTCCTGCACCGCGCGCGAGAGCAGTTCACCGGTCTCGGATTGGTCATGGAATGAAAAGGAAAGCCGGGTCAATTTGCGCTGCAGCTCATTGCGCAAGTCGAACGCCACGTTCTGAGATGCGGTCTCAGTGAACAATCCCTGGAAGTAATTTAATACACCCTTGACCAGAGTCAGTCCCAGCAGCGCCAGTACTGACCAGGTGAGCACATCAGGCTGTTTTCCCACGATGCCCTTATCAATGATCCAACGTGTAAATTGCGGGATCACCGCGTTGACAGCGACCATCAACAACAACGCGCCATATGCCCCCGCGGTCTGTTTCCAGTAAGGCCGCAGGTAACTATAGGTCCGGCGCAGCACCTGCAGCAACGGTGCGGAGGGCATCGGCAGTGGGATGGCTTGTTTTGAGTCGGTAGTGACAGATTGTGGATTCTTCATTTCGGCACGAACAAGAATACTATAAAAAAGGGATTTCTTCAAAGTGGGGATTGTAATGAGTCATTTATCACTTCTACCCGAATCCGTAGCCTTGGAGGTTCAATTCAATAGACCTTCTACCGGTTTACGATATACTTACCTCATTCAATTGTTATATTGTAGAGGTGGCGCGGGTGCGGATTGCGATCGTTCATGATGCTTTGTGTGTCTCCGGCGGGGCAGAGCGGCTTGTGTTATGGATGGCCAAAGCTTTCCCGGAAGCACCGATCTATACCGCCGTTTACCTGCCCGATGGCACNNCGTACCGAACGCCAGTTCAAGCTGCTCTTTCCCCTTTGGCTTTATCTGATCCAACGGCTGGATTTTCGCGAGTATGATGTGGTGCTTTCCTCATCCACCTACCTGGCGAAATACATCCGGCCGGCTGCGGCAGTGCGGCATGCCTGTTATCTATATGCGCCGTTCAGGCTGCTCTGGAAGCCGGAATCGTACAGCGCGGGCAGCCTGCCCACGCCTGAATCAACGCAGGGGCTGGTGAAGGGGATCAGCTCCCTGATGCGCCGGTGGGATGTCAGGCGCACGCAGGCAATCCCCGCTCTTGCCACATCCTGCCAAAACATGGTGAATGAGATCCAACGGGTTTACAACCGGCAGGCGACGATCCTTTACCCGCCGGTGGAGTTGCCTAATGAGTCTGTCTACACCGATCGGGAGGATTACTACCTTTCTGTTTCCCGCCTCATCTCGCATAAGCGCGTGGACCTGGCAGTTGATGCCTGCAACCGCCTCAACCGTAAGCTGATCGTGGTGGGGGATGGTCCTGAACGTCAGAAACTGGAGCAATTGTCCGGCCCGACCATTACCTTCACCGGGAGAATAAGTGACGCAACCCTGCAGGATCTTTATCGTAAGGCGAGAGGATTGATCTTCCCGAGTTATGAGGACTACGGCATCGTTCCGCTGGAAGCCCAGGCATGGGGGGTACCGGTGATCGCCTTCGGTAAAGGCGGTTCGTTGGAGACCGTGCAGGAAGGCACCAGCGGGGTATTCTTCAATCAACAGGAAGTGAGTTCGCTGGTAGCTGCGTTGGAAGGCTTTGAACGAATTACCTTTGCTCCCCAAAAGATCCGGCAGTGGGTCACCCGTTTCAATGTCGAGCGGTTCATCACCGACTTAAAGGAATTCGTCGCGACCGCCTGAGCGGCTCAGCCCGGCGCTCTTTGGGGTAAAATACCATCATCACGTTGACAGGAAAACAACATTGAGCTTGATCAACAACAAACACAACCCGGATCTTGGGATCATGAACGAGTACAAACCGTTCCTGGTATCTGGATTATTACTGGCGGCTGACCTGGTCGCGATCCTGATCTCGTTTTTCATCTCGTTCTTCCTGCGCAAGTGGTTGATCAACGTGATCGGTGGTGTGTTGAGTTTTGAGCAGGTAGCACCGTTGTTTCTCCTCATCGTTATTTTCATCCTGGTCATTTTCGTTTTCGCGGGTTTTTATCCCGGTCACGGGCGCACCGGCGTGGTGGAATTCCGTGAGATCGTGTACATCGTTTCATTCTCGCACGTTATCGTGGCCATGATCATTTTCATTCTTGGTTATGGCCCGCGCCTCTCCAGAATGATCTTCCTATTCAACTGGATCTTCTCGCTTATACTGATCACCTCGTTCCGCCTGATCCTGCACAACCGCGGATCTCTCCAACCCTGGTGGGGCCAGCCGGCTGTAGTGATCGGCGGTGTTGATGATACGGCCGCGGTGATCAAACACCTGCAGTCTGCCCGGCGTATTGCCTATCGTCCTGTCGCGGCGATCATCTTGGAAATGAATGCACCGGCTTCCACAATTCACGGTGTTCCGGTTTTCAATTATTCTGCTGGATTGCTTGAGGATATCCGTAAGCTGGATATCCGCCTAGCCATCTTCACCAACCGCACCATTACCACCCGGCTTGGATTCCGCCAGTACCTGCAGAATCTCAGCCTGGTCTTTCCAAAATTGATCTACGTCTTAGGGGATTCTCCCTTAAACATGCTGGCGATGAAGACGATGGATCTTGATGGTCATCCTGCGCTGCATATCCAGTACAACCTGCTCAATCCGGTATCCCGCGTGCTGAAGCGCATTTCTGATCTGCTGCTGAGCCTGGTTTCGCTGGTGATCACGTTTCCGCTCTTTATCCTCTTCTCGCTGCTGATCTGGATCGATTCTCCCGGCCCCGTCATATATACCCAGCAACGCTTGGGCAGGGGAGGACGTGTCTTCAACATTTATAAGTTCCGCACCATGGTGGTGGGAGCCGAGGAAAAGTTGAAGTCTCTGCTTGAGACGGATGAGAAGCTCCGAGCGGAGTACCAGACTTACCACAAGCTGCAGAATGACCCGCGTGTCACCCGCCTTGGCAGGTTCCTGCGCAAAACGAGTTTCGACGAATTCCCGCAGATCCTGAACGTGATCAAGGGTGAGATGAGCTGGGTGGGTCCGCGTGCCTACCTGCCGGCGGAGAAGGAACAGATGGGAGATTCAGCCGAGATCATCCACCGTGTATCACCAGGGTTGACCGGTTGGTGGCAGGTGATGGGGCGCCACAGCCTCAGTTTCGAAGAACGCCTGCAACTTGATGAGTATTACATCAGTAATTTCTCGTTATTAATGGATATTTACATTCTTTTCAAGACCGTATTCATTGTGCTCAGCGGTCATGGCGTGTGAATTCACATTCACCCGAATAATTCAAAGCGCCGTTTGTGGGCCAAGGGAGATCCCAGGTGATTCGTGAGTGATGGACTTATGAAGCGACAACCTGCACAGCTTATTAAGTTCTTCCTGCTGCTCTCGATCGTCGAGGGGATCATTGTCACCGTTGTGCTGCTCGCCATCCCCGGTGACCCCAAGAACGCCTTCCTGTTCGGTTACTCAAAAAGCCGTCTCGTACTGATGGTGATGGTGCTGTTGCTGCTGGCTGGTTTGACCGTTATGTTGACCAACCAGCGAATCAGGCAAACCCTGATTAGCCGCTCCCCGGCATCCAGCCGCCTGCAAAAAAGCCTGCCATGGCTGGGCGGAGCTTTCTTCCTGCTCTTCTGGTTGACCGTGTGGACGCCTGCTTACCGCCTGGAGGAACTGGCTGCCAGTTTTACCCGCTTGCAGCCTGTGCTGATCTGGCTTGAATTACTCCTCATCCAACTCGTCCTGTATCTATGGCTTACCGGTTCCGTTCCACCTTCCGCGCAAGATCTGGCTGACAAACAGGTGATTGGCAGGATCAAACCCTTGTGGGTGGCATCGTTTGTGCTGATCGGGCTAATCTTCCTGGTGCTCGCCGTATCCCCCATCGCATTTCCCGGCAGTCAGTTGTACTTTCCACCGGGAGCACCCCTTTCCGCGCTGCAGGTCCTGCTCGCCTGGATCATCTTCTTTCTCCTGTACCGCTTTGAACTGGGCGGCACCGGAAAGATGGGTAAACGCCGCGCGTTGTTGATACTAGCCTTCCTGGGGATCTGGGCGATCACCTTTCTCGCCTGGTCAGCCGCCCCTCTTGCCTGTACGGATGACCGCCCCGGACCTTACCCGCCCAATAATGTCTGCTATCCGCATGTGAACGACGCAGTTTATAGCATCGGTTCACATTACATCACACTGGGGCAGGGGGTGTACAACCACTGGCTGACCGACAAGCCGCTCTACATGGCTGTCCTGGCACTTGGTCAGGCCGTTGCCGGTCCGGGCATCGAGAATTACCTGGGATTCCAGGTGGCACTGGTTGCATTGATCCCCGCGCTGCTATTCCTGGTCGGGCGTAAAACCTTTGGCAGCGCATTTGGCCTTATGCTCGCGCTGCTGACCGCGATACAGGGTTATTACAGTGTGTCGCTTTACCGCGCTGTGGGCAGCGTCAACGCACGCCTGGAGAACCCCGAGGTGGTCACTGCCCTGGCGCTCGTCGGGTTGGGTTTTGCGGTTTTCAAATGGCTGCGCTCACCGTCTGACCTCAAGTGGGCGATTCTCTCCGGTGGATTCCTGGGGCTGGCGGTGCTGCTGCGTTTCAATCCCGTCTTCATCGCACCACTGCTGCTGATCGTGATCCTCCTCTCCGCTCGTAAAAGCTGGAAAACGCTGGTCAGTCCCCTGCTGTTCTTTGTTCTGGCGTTCACGCTCGTTTTTTCTCCCTGGTTCCTTTCCGCTACAGACCGGAACGGGCGCAATCACTACATCACCAAAATCGAAGAAGTGATCTCCAGCCGCTTCTCGCAGCGGGATGGTGCGTTACCGGATGCTGCGAGCAACCCGGCAGAATTGGACACAGCGAATGATGCAGAAAGTGATCAGCCGGAACTGCTCACGTATGACCTGGGGAGTATCGATAAGGCGGGTCCAGAGGGGATCGTTTTCCACTTCCTGAACAACTTTTATACCGGGCTGGCCAAACTGCCCACAACCCTGCTGTTTTACCCCATCTCCGACCAGGTCAGCCAGGGCATCTGGGACTTTACCAGTGCTGAACCACTCTGGAAGAAATACCTGGGCGCGGAAAATCTGCTCTCCCTGGCGATCAGCCTGGCGCTGGTGCTGGCGGGCATCCGGATGGCGACCCAGCGTTTCGGCCTGGCCGGCTGGACAGGCGTGCTCATTCAGGCAGGTTATTACCTGGGGAATGCCGTCTCGCAAACCTCGGGCGGCCGCTATCTGGAACCGGTGCATTGGATCACCCTGATCTATTACAGCCTCGGTCTCTTCGCCTTCACCGGGCTGTTGTTGCAGGTCTTTACCCGCCGGGTGGCTGGCACAGAAAAACCCGCTAATGACCTTCCACAGCAGGAACGCTTACGCGTTGCGGACATTTCTGCCGGCAGACGCACCGTTATCACCTTGTTGGGGGCCTGTCTGGTGGCCGGGCTGGTGCTGCCTGCGCTGAACCTGTTACCCGCCAGGCTTCCGCAGGAAAACGCTGCAGCGGTAGAGCAAAAAGCTTTCGAGGTCCTCTCTGCCCAGGGGGTGGTGGATGCGGCCAGTTGGGAGGTTTTCCTGTCCGATCCGCAGCATGTACTGGTGCAGGGAGTGGCTTATCATCCCCGTTATTACCGCGGAGATTTTTATCGCCAGGGGAACCTCAGTTTTGAACTGATGCTGCTGGCGCGCGACCACGTGTTCATCGGTTATTCACCGCGCATGGAACCGCGTGAGCAATTCAGCGATGGCAGCGCGGTGATCCTGGTGGGCTGCCGCTTGCGCCGTGACGCACTCTGGTCGGCGCAGCGTGTCATCGCCGAAGCGAACGCGATCATCCAGCTTGATCATGAAGGCAATGTTCTGGTTGATCCTCAAGCCGATTGGTCGTGCAGCCGGTAGCGCCGGGTCCTAAGTTTCGTCTGATCATCATTTCTGTAGAGAGTGATGAAAGATACAGGCAACGCAAGCTACACTGCGTAATGCCTCAAAAGAAAATGTT
>DIWL01000063.1 GCA_002428455.1 Anaerolineaceae bacterium UBA6107
GACTAAGCGCGGGACTGTCGATACGGGCTGAATCCAGGCTACCAACACCCGCCAGGGAAAGCGAGGTGATCTCACGCATCATCAGGCGAAAGCGGATCTTATCCCCACTCAGCGTCCGGAAACCGCTCCAATCTTTCCAGTCCTCGTTGTAATCAATTAACAACGTGCCGTTTTCCACCGTGGTCTGGATACGTGAACGGATCTCGGGCTGAGCCTCGATCACCAGTTCTTCATGGTCACCCTGCACCAGGTCCACCCGGCCCATTCCCTTGAACACGAGAATATTGAACCCGCTCACTTCACGTTTTTCTTCATTATCCAATTGGTCACTCATTTTTTATCCTTTCCTGATCAGTCGCATAACTTATATACGATTATTCGGTGTCAAGGATTCATCTCTGGCATTATACCTGCCTTTTTTGGCATATAATCAACCCAGATAATTTACTAAAAGGAGATTAAATGACTACCCAATTACCACCCAGGTGGGATCTGAGCAATGTGTACCCGGCGCTCTCCTCGACGGAGTTTGAAGCCGACGCCGCGAAACTGAACACGATGATCACCGAGATGGAAGGTTTGCTGAAAGAAAAAGCTGCCGGCACCACCGGTAGTGAAACGGTGGGCGAACTCACAACACTCGCCAGCCAATTGATCGATCGCTTCAACCAGTTGCTGCTCACTGCCGGAACGCTGCGCGCCTACATCGAATCATTCATCTCCACTGACAGTTACAACAAGGAAGCCCTGCGCAGGGAATCAGAATTTGACACTGTGGGCATGAAGATCAACCAGCTGGAAGTACTGGTGCTTGCGTGGATCGGCAAGGTCGCCCCCAGGCTGCCAGAAATGTTCAAAGACGAGCCAAAACTCGAAGCGCACCGCTACTTCCTGGAGGAATACGCCCGCCAGAGCAAGTATATGATGTCGGAAGCAGAAGAAATGCTCGCATCTGAACTCAAACTGACCGGTTCAAACGCTTGGTCCAAACTGCAGGGAATGATCACCTCGCAGGCCAGCGCGGAAGTGGAAGTCGATGGCGAGGTTCAAAAGCTGCCCTCCCCGGCACTGATCAACCTGCGCTCGCACCCGGATGGTGAAACCCGTAAACGCGGCTACGAAGTTGAGGACAAGTTATGGACGTCACTCAAAGTACCGCTGGCTGCGGCGCTCAACGGAATCAAAGGCGAGGTGAACGCGCTCAATCGCCGGCGCGGACGCGAGGACGCCGTGCACAGCGCGATCGATATGGCACATATCGACCGTCAGACGCTGGAGGCCATGCTGGGCGCGATGCAGGACTCCTTCCCCATGTTCAGGCGCTACATGCAGGCCAAGGCAAAATACCTGGGCAAGGAAAAACTGCCCTGGTGGGATATTTTCGCCCCGGTTGGTGAGGTCAAGTCAGATTACACCTTCGATGAAGCCAAAGAGATCATCCTCACAAACTTTGGAAATTTCGCCCCTGAGCTGAAAGCTTTCGCGCAGAATGCGTTTGACCACAACTGGATCGACGCGGAACAGCGCGACGGCAAGCGCGGCGGCGCATTCTGCATGGATGTGCCGGGTGTCGGTGAAAGCCGCATCCTCTCCAATTTCGACGGCAGTTTTGACCAGATCTCCACCCTGGCGCACGAACTGGGCCACGGATTCCATAACGACTGCGCGGTAAAAGCCGGCAAGACCGAGATCCAGAAATTCACCCCGATGACGCTGGCAGAAACCGCATCCATCATGTGTGAGACGATCGTGACCTCCGCGCTGATGAAAGAGGTGAAGAATCCGGAGGAGGAACTGGCCATCCTGGAAAGTCAGTTGAATGGTGATTCTCAGGTTATCGTGGATATCTATTCGCGCTACCTGTTTGAGAAGGAAGTGTTCGAGCGCCGCGAAAAAGCCGAGCTGAACGCGGACGAGATCTGCGAGATCATGGAAAAAGCGCAGCTGGCTACCTACGGTGACGGGCTGGACGAACGGTATCTGCAAAAGTGGATGTGGACGTGGAAACCGCATTATTACTCAGCCGGTTTGTCGTTCTACAACTTCCCGTACGCCTTCGGGCTGTTGTTTGCCACGGGGTTATACGCCATCTACCAGCAGCGCGGTCCCGCATTCGTGAAGGATTACATGGACCTGCTGGCCAGCACCGGTGAAGCCCCCGCGGCTGACCTGGCGGCGCGATTCGGCATCGACATCCGCACGCGTAAGTTCTGGGAGGACAGCCTGAAGGTGGCGGAAAAACGGGTCGACCGCTATTGTGAGCTGGTGGGGTACTAAACATCAAGGGGCTGCCTAAAAAGTAGCTAAAAGAGCAGAAAGAAATAAAAAAAGAGAACTGGCGGGTTATAGGACCGCCAGTTTTGCAATATTATGGGCGATAGAGAGGATTCCCCACTCAATATTGACCTTATCAAGTCCTTTGAGAAGGAACCTTCGAAAGCCCCAATTGTGTTTGATCTGTCCGAAGACAGATTCGACGTCCACATTTCGTTGAATAGAGAGTTTTCTCCCTTGGTCGGAAAGGAGGTTTGAACGGGCTTGATCTCTAAACTGATTGAGAGTGAAGTTCACCCTTATACGGCGATTGCCTGCCGCGCGAGTACATTCTGATTTCAATTGACAACCGCTGCAATTCTGGCATTCATATTCACGCAATTCAGATACATAGCCCAAATCTGTTTTCTTATGAGTGTCTCTGATAAACTCCAGCTTCTCATTGGCAGGACAGATATACTCATCGTTCTCTTTGTCATATTCCCAATTCTCAACCCGAAAGCGTTGTTTGCGCCAACTGCGTTTTTGTTCTTTGTGAAACAGGTTGAACTTCACATAATTCTCAAGATTCTCATCCTCCAGATATTGATAGTTCTCTTCACTTCCATACCCGGCATCTGCAATGATCTTCTTTGGTAATGTGCCCAACTGAGCTCTTACTTGTTCCAAATGAGGGATCAAACAAGCGGTGTCTCCAGGTCTTTGATGAATGCTGTACCCTATAACAAACTGATTTTCCGTCCCCATTTGCACGTTGTAGCCCGGCTTTAATTGCCCATTCAGCATATGGTCTTCTTTCATTCTCATGAAGGTGGCATCTGTGTCAGTCTTGCAAAAGCTATTACGTCCCTTGAAGACTTCCTCATACCGCTCGTACTTTTCCAGCCTTGGTATAAGATCGCTCTCCAGTTTCTTCCTGGCTTTTTTGAGCTGTTTGTCTTCCGGGTTTTGTTTCAAGCGCTCATTGATCTTCCGAGCTGCTTCCTTTAGTTTCTCAGTATCAATTTTTTTGCCTTCTCCAACTTCCTCTAAATCAGCATCCCCATATCTTTCCTCTTCTGCTGCTTCGATTTCATCGATTTCTTCCAGTAATTGCTTTACTTTTTCCTGTAGCTTGGTCTTGTTCTTCTCCGTGCTCTTTCGCCATACAAACGTGTATCGATTCGCATTCGCTTCGATCTTTGTCCCATCCACAAAGTAGCTGTCCAGGTTTACGTATCCCTCTTCCATCAACTGCTCAACAACTCCATAGAATACTTCGTTGATCACCGCTTTCATGATCTTTCCTCTGAACCGATTGATCGTTCGATGATCCGGTCGGTTCATTCCGCTCAACCACATGAAGTTGATGTTCTCTCGTAATTCTTTGGCTATCCTGCGTGACGAGAATACCCGCTGGGTATACGCGTATACGATCACTTTCAATAACATTTGAGGATCATACGCACTTGTTCCTCCCCCTTTATATTGCCTTTCCAATACCCGTTTATCCANNATAGGGTTTGAAGATTTGTCTTTTCATTCCCCTATTATATTAAACTTTTGAGGCTGCCCCTACCTTTTGGGACAGCCTCATTTTTTTACCTTGCCCATTCTTTTAGTGTGGTTTATAATGCGGTCGATATGCGGGCATAGCATAGTGGTAGTGCGGTAGCCTTCCAAGCTACTTAGACGGGTTCGATTCCCGTTGCCCGCTCTAAACAACCCGAACAGGGTTGTTTTTTGTCAGCAACGGGAGATTGTCTCATTTCCCTCTCTACAACAGATCGCGACAATGAAAAGTCTACGACTTCGTCGATTATTTCTTGCGTGAGATGGCGATGCTGATCAACCCCAGCGCACCAATGGCAATGATCGCGCCGGTATTGAAATCAGTGAATATATAGAGCAAGGCTGCAACGACGATCAGGATCAACCCGACAATAAATCGTGAGCGGTTCATCTGTATTTCCTTTCTCCAGCCCAGACCCTCAAATATCCTTATATTTTTTCCGGTATTCAATGAACTCGCGCCGGCGCTGCATACCGTTACGCTCGTAGAACTGAACAGCAGTCTCGTTCACCGCTGCCACCCCCAGGGCGACCGAAACAGCCCCGCGTTGTTGAAACAGGTGAAACATGTGGCGCAGCAGCCTGCCACCAAATCCCTTGCCCTGGTGATCCTGCCGCACTGCCAGTTGACGGATCCAACCGCTGCCTTCCTCGTCATAAGACAAGGCCGCGGCGACCAGTTCTCCGGCATGCCGCACCAGGATGAAGCACTGCGGATCAAAACGCCCGCCCCGAAACACCAGATTACGCCACAGGTCGAGTGGAGCATCCACATGCCCCTGCCAGTTGAACGCCCGCTGGATCATAGTGTACAGTTCCATTTCATCCTCCGGCTGGTAAGCGCGCAGGGAGTACTCTGCCGGCCACTCCACCGCTTCCACCGGCTTGGAGAGATCGATCTGCATGCGGTAATGATAGGTGTGGCGCGAAAATCCGGCGTTTTCATACATTTCCTGCAGACGTTTGTGCGTGGCAGTGGCATAACCGATCAGGAACGGTCCGGCAGGGTAATTGCGACCAGCGGTCCTTTCAGCAGCGCGTTGGATGCACAACCCAACCAGTTCATCCTCCAGCCCGAGCTGGCTGCGCGTCGGATCGATATAAACATCCATATGGCAGCCCTCGCTGACGTCACTCACATAGGCATAACCGAACAACTCTCCCGCTGCGTCGCGGGCGATCCAGGCATCCTGTGAATGGTCGAATTCATTCCACTCCTGCTCCAGATCCTCTCGACTGGTATCCGGTTCACCAAAATCAGCCAGATCACATTGGATCAAAAAAGAGAAAACCTCATCGATCATTACTTGATCAGGGTGCTCAATCTCATACATGGGCTGCTCCTAAAAGAAGTAGATTCTATAGTCCCTTGATCTCACGAAACAGGCGCGACATATATAAATAAGTCTTCATATTGATCGCCTCGACCTTGAAAGGCAGGCTATAGCCCCGCTCCGTGTAGTAACGGTACACGATCCCGTCTCTGAAGGAGGGCAACAGCGGGATCATGCTCGCGCCGCTCAGCAGCGGCTGCGGACTGCCGGCCGGCTTTAATATCGCGGACGTTCCCGGGCGCGAATCCAGGTATGCGACCAGAGACTCCGCCTGGGACAGCGTAAAAGTATCCTTTGCCTGCGAAACCAGGTTTAACCAGTTATCTATACCAGGGTTGTAACCTGCACTTTGAAGAACATCAAGGATTTCTTCGTCCGGCATCACCGGCTGGTAGGTGATCACCTGCATCGTACCGGCTTTACCATGTCGACCGCGGTAGGTGATCACAGCCCGGACCGAGTAACGCCCTGTCCAGGTTGGTACCTCTTCTGGCAACGGGATTGAGGATTCATATGATACATTCATCTGTTCTTCATCCTAGTAGATGTTACAGATAGCCAATACTTACAACATTGTGATGGTTTGCCAATCCATTGTTATGCTATTATAGTTATGTTAACACAAGGAGGAGAACATTATGACAAGCAAAACAGTTAGCCGGATCCTGCTCATTGGAGGCGCTTTTTTATTCCTCCTGTCACTGCTCGCGGATTGGATAGGGTTGGGTTCTTACCCGGGTTTCAATTATGCCCAGTACGGGGGAATGGCGGTTGGATTGGTCTTTATCGCCTATGGCCTGCAAAAGATCAGGGCGAAGAAGAAACCATAGACGAATTCACATTTTTTCATACCATCGCTGAAGTCAATTTCACTGACCACAGCCTGCAGTTTTAGTTGAATCAGACTGAAACAGGTTGCTGGTCAGTTTTTTCTTTCCGATTATCCAGGTGGGAACCAACAACGCGGATCAGGTGTTGATGAGGTATTCAACAACAAAAAATCCGCTCACCAAAAATAGTATTCCCCCAATCACCACACCGAGCACCGCCGACCAGTTGCCTTTGTAGATCCCTTTTTGTTTGCGTGCCAGTACCAGCGCAATAACGCCCAGCACAAGCATTAAGAAACCTATGGCAAATAAACCGGTCACATGGATGAAAATGGTAGAGATGAGATCCGAACGTAATATAAACAGCTGCGACCACGGTATCAGCAGCAAAGCTGGGACAAGCAGAATGATCAGAAAGCTGAATAAAGCAGTTATATTCAGTTTCTTTTTCTCAATTACGTGGTCCTTTTTCTTCATATCCGACTCCAAGGCTTGAGAATTCCTGCATTATATCACCGCCAAATCTTAATCGTTCCCCCTGTCCACCACCGCTTGGTAACCTTAAATGAAAACTCCCGCTGGCGGGAGTTTGGTGATTACTCTGGTTGAGTAGAACGCTGCACCTTGGGTTTAGCGCGGGATTTGGCCGCCTTGACCCGTGCGGTGCCGATGGTCTTACCGGCATTGGGGCTTAATAGAAGGGTCAGACGGGTGAGCGCGTTCTCGTCGTATTCGCACCGCCCGCAAATATCACACACCCAGGCCGGAAAATCGGGCACTGCAATCAGTTCATCGCCCAGCCAGGTGAAGTAGGCAATATAGTCACGGTGCATGTGACCTGCCTGGCAATCCCGGCAAGGGAAAACTGGATCAATGTTGGGTAATGTGGTATCAACCATGCTTAACACTCACTTACCTATAATTTATCATAGAATTTAAATATGTGGGGTGCGATATCATTAATTATTTGTTAGATCCGCTGAAGCCACAACCGGCTGATGATGTGTGACCAGCTTGATCTCATCCAGCGGCCAGTAAACGATCAGGGCTTTGCCCACCACATCCGGGAACGGGACAAATCCCCAACTGTGGGAATCAGAGGACTGGTTCCGGTTATCACCTAACACAAAAATGGAATCCTCGGGCACCTGCCAGGTACCGGCATACGCCGGTTCCGCCGCGATGTAGGGTTCATCCAACCGAACCCCGTTCACATACACTTCCCCGTTCTGCACAGCCACCTGGTCGCCTGGTTTTCCGATCAGGCGCTTGATAAAATCCTCGTTGTGACTGTTGGGATCGTGAAAGATCACCACATCACCTGTTTTCATTTCACCGAGTTTATATGCAAGCTTATTAACCAGGACAATATTACCTTCATATAGAGTGGGCTGCATACTGATGTTCAAGACCCTGACGCGGGCAAAGACCGCATCGATCGCGAAATATAACAGAGCGGCCAAGAGCAGCGTCTGCAGCAATTCTGAAAAGAAGGATCTGGCGGAAGTTCCGGGTTTACCCGGTGGTGTCAGGCTTTCGTCCAGGGTTTCATATTGCGAAGAAGGAGTAGGATCAAAGGTCATAGGATGAACGTGCGTCTATTCTACCTCAATCATGGCGCGGTTTTAACACCAATCGAATGGGAGTTCCGGTGAATGGGTATTCCTTGCGGATCTGGTTTTCAAGAAAGCGCAGATAGGTAAAGTGCGCCAACTGCGGATTATTGCAATAGATCATAAATGTAGGCGGATCGGTGCGCACCTGCGTACCGTAAAACAGTTTGATATTGGTACCGGTGCGTGAAGTGGGCGAATGCAACCCCTGGGCTTTCTGCAAAATGCGGTTGAGCGACCCGGTGGTTACATGGGCCAGTCTTTCTTCCTGAACCTGCAGGGCGACCGGAAGAACTTGGTCAAACCGTTGACCCGTTTTCGCTGATATGAACAACAGCGGTACGTAGTCCATAAAGTTGAGCTCCTGGCGGATGCGATCGGTGAATTGCAGCATCGTGTAGTTGTCTTTTTCGATCGCATCCCATTTGTTAACGATCACGACTGTGCTTTTCCATTCATCCTTCACATAACCGGCAATGTGCGCATCCTGGGCAGTGATGCCTTCCACCGCATCGATCATTAATAAGGCCACGTCACAACGTTCAATGGCGCGCATGGAGCGCACCACACTGAACTTCTCAACCCCCGGGTCCACTTTACCGCGGCGGCGGATGCCCGCCGTATCGATCAATGTGATCGGGATCCCCTCGTATTCGATTTTCGTGTCCACGGCGTCCCGCGTGGTGCCGGGAATATTGCTAACGATGGAGCGTTCCTCCCCGACAAGGCGGTTGAGCAAGCTCGATTTCCCCACGTTAGGTTTTCCGACAATGGCGATCTTTACCGAATCATCCTCGACCTCCTGCTGTTGTTGCGGGAGTACTTTTAACAGGTCGTCGAGCAAGTCACCAGTGCCTGTTCCATGCACCGCTGAGATGGGGTAAGGATCACCCAGACCTAATTCGTAAAACTCGTGCACCAAATCACGCTGACGGCTGCTATCGGCTTTGTTGACAACAAGAAGGATGGGCGGTTGTGCGACGCCGTCCACCACCTTCTGGGTTTTGCGCAGTATGCTCGCAACTTCCATATCCGCCGGGGTAATCCCGCTGATGCCGTCGACAAGGAACAACACAGCATCGGCTTCCGAGGCTGCAAGCACCGCCTGCGAACGAATCTCCTCAATAAAATCAGCAGAATCGATCGACAGCGGACTCTTGCGACTGCCCGCCGTGGGATCGATCCCACCGGTATCCACCACGTCAAAAGCATGGCCGGACCACTCTGCCTCACCGAAAAGGCGGTCGCGCGTCGTACCAGGGGTATCGTCGACGATGGCGATGCGCTCTCCGCACAAGCGATTAAAGAGGGTGCTTTTTCCAACATTGGGTCTTCCGACCAGGGCAACTACCGATTTTGTCATAGGTTTAATCCAGGGTAGTATTGTACCCCTGTTTATGGGTATGGGGCTTGTTACAGGTTGCGCGGTTAGCGCCCTGCACTGATGGTCACTTCAAAAGTGGCCGGGGAAAGGCTTTCGATTGTCAAGCCCGGGATATTCAATGAAAGTTTAGGTTCATCAAGGCTGTAAGTTCCAGGCAAATAACCGGTGAGGTCGACGAGGACACGAATGTCATTGACAAAGAGGGCATCCAGTGCCGGTAGCGGACCAGTAATGATGATGGTTGCTTTCTCGGGCAGGAACGTCGCGCTCAGGTTGGAGGCAAGACCGGAGGCTTCCAACGGAATATCAGATAACGCAACGCTGCTGACCACTGGTTCAATATCGACCTTGACCTCCACCTGCGAACTGCCAATGACCTGCAGGTTTGCTGGCAGGTTCAATTCAATCGTTTCCGTGAAATCATCCTGCTTGTCGATCAGGTTGATCACCCGGGTTTCAATGGAACCGGGTAACGCATCAACGATGGCGGTGTCGGTTGAATAGACCGTGACGGTTGGCGGATTGACTGTGATGCTGCTTAACCGGTAACCTTGCCTTACCTGCCCTTCAGTGACGACAATGACCACCACATTGCGGTATCCGCCGCGTTGAGAAACAGATTGTAGAAGAGTGATCTTATCCGGTGTTACGGTCACATCCCTCACCTGCAGACCATTGGCGTCCACCGGTTGCAAAGTGATCGTCTCGTTGATGTCTGATCTCACCTGGGTGAGATCGAGGATGGCGTGTACCTCGGCAACCTGGGCAACCCGTGATTCCGCACCGCTCACTACCGCTGTCGTTTCTGAAAGTTGCGGTTCATCGGTCTGATAGCCCACCGGCAGCGCACCGCGCGTGACAACAACGATGTCATATTTCTTATTGTTGAGGGGTTCCAGTACCAGGTCCACCTGTTGTGGTGTGTAAGAAACGATCTCCACAGGTTTAATCCCCACCTGAACCTGCACCGGAATAGAAACCTCACCAGAAGTGACACTTGAAAGATCTATGAAGGCGCGGACATTGCCTTTGCCTTCATTCAGGGTTTCCCAGATGGAATTGGGAGCGCGCAAGTTGACCGTAACCGTTTCCGGCAGATCGTTGGTCACCACCAGGTTGGTGGATTG
>DIWL01000091.1 GCA_002428455.1 Anaerolineaceae bacterium UBA6107
CAGCTCACCTGCACCTTGACGTTCGCGGTGAGGGAGTTATTACTGCTGCTGACATTCAGGCTCCGGCTGAAGTAGAGATTGTCAACCCGGAACTTTACCTGTTCACGGTTGATGATCCCAAGACCAGGCTGGATATCGATTTCACCGTAGATCGCGGCCGGGGTTACTCCCCCGCAACTGATCGCAGCGGCAAGTTGCCCATTGGTGATCTACCCGTGGATGCGATCTACAGTCCGGTGAAAAGGGTGAATTTCTCGGTAGGATATGCTCGTGTGGGTCAAAGTACCAATTTTGACCGCCTCGTGCTGGAAATCTGGACGGATGGAACGATCTCACCTGAGAAGGCTTTATCCTCCTCAGCCCAGGTTATCATTGATCACTTGCGGCTCATTTCCGGCGTCACGGAAGAATCAGTGTTGTTGGGAGTTGAAAAGGAAGTTGTTGGCAGTCATCTGACCAGCGAGGCCGCTGAAACCCCCATTGAGAATCTTGACCTGTCTGTGCGCGTTTTCAATTCACTGAAACGCACCGGAGTCAAAACCGTTGGGGATGTGCTTGAACTACTGGACAAAGGTGATGAAGCTGTGATGTCCATCCGCAATTTTGGCGAGAAGAGCTTGGATGAGCTTCGCGACAAGATGAAAGAAAAAGGCTTCATGCAAGACGAAAATGAGTTGGAGTAGGTAGATATGCGTCATCAAATTGCAGGTTACAAACTTGGAAGACAGAAAGATGCGCGTGCCGGCTTGCGCCGCACGATGGTCAAACAATTATTCGAACACGAGCGCATCCAGACCACCCGCGCCAAAGCGATGTTTATCCGTGGTGAAGCTGAAGAATTGATCACCCTGGCACGCCGTAGCGGCAAAGGAACAGATGCAGAGAAGGTGCATGCTCGTAGACTTGCGGCAGCCCGTCTTGGCGATGCTGTGCTGGTGAAAAAATTGTTCGACGAAATTGCCCCGCGTTATGAAAACCGCAATGGCGGTTACACACGCGTCAACAAATTAGGACCGCGTCTCGGTGATTCTGCTGAGATGGTTCTGATCGAGCTGGTTGAAGAATAATCCTTCCGGCAAAAGCTGGACGGATTGGAATGGCCCTTTACAAACTTATCCTCGCTTACGACGGTACTGATTTTTCCGGTATTCAACGCCAGGGAAGAGTACGCACTGTCCAGGGAGAGCTTGAAAAATCGCTTGGAGAGTTGGGATGGCAGGAGAAAACCCTGCTATTCGCCGGGCGCACCGATGCAGGTGTTCATGCTTCCGGACAGGTTGCGACATGTGCGCTGGATTGGCAACACTCATCTGCTGATCTACGCCAAGCGTTGAACGCCAGATTGCCGCAGGATGTCTCCATACTGGAGGTATCCACGGTTGAAGCAGAATTCCAACCCCGTTATGATGCTTCAAGCCGTGAGTATCACTACACCGTCTATCACATGGCAGTTCGTCAGCCTCTGAGAGAACGCTTTGCATGGAGAATCTGGCCTGCATTGGATCTGGATCGCATGGAGCAATGTGCTGCGATTTTTATCGGACGGCACGATTTCTCTGCTTTTGGCAGGGCAATGAAAAAAGGCGGTAACACTGTGCGAGAAGTGTTTACCAGCCGGTGGTTTGCCACCGATGATGGCTGTCGATATGAGATAGAAGCCAACGCGTTTCTGTACCATATGGTCAGGCGGCTGGTTTACGTTCAGGTGCGGTATGCCCAGGGTGGTATCTCACTTGAGGAGGTAAAACAAGGGCTCACGCAGGGACGATCATTAAAACCGGGATTAGCTCCAGCGCATGGGCTGGTACTGGCAAATGTGCACTACAACGGCAAGCGTCGTGAACTAAACGAGGATGAGGTAAACTAACAAATAATGTGACGGCTGGACCGTCCGATGGAGATGAGATAGTGGACAAAACTTACGTCCTAAAAGGAAAACAGGAACCTGAATGGTTACTGGTGGATGCAACCGGACAGGGAGTTGGTCGCCTTGCGACCCAGATCGCCCATTACCTGTTGGGTAAACACAAACCCACTTACACACCGGGTGTGGATATGGGTGATGTGGTAGTCGTCATCAATGTTTCAAAACTGGACATCAGTCAGAAACGCCTTGACGAAAAGAATTATTACAAGCATTCCAACTACCCTGGTGGTTTGAAAACCGTGGGTATGAGGGACCAGATGAAAGTTCACCCTGATCGGGTGATCACATCAGCTGTATGGGGTATGCTCCCGCATAATCGGATGGGACGCAAGTTATTGAAACGTCTCAAAGTATACGCCGAGAGCGAGCATCCGCACGCTGCGCAAAACCCAAAACCGGTTGCTTAAAGGAGCTGGAAGAAGATGTCGAATCAGTATTATGAAGGTATTGGACGCCGTAAAGAGAGCACTGCCAGAGTTCGCCTGATGAGCGGAACTGGAAAGTTCATCGTCAACGATCGACCGGTGGAAGAGTATTTTCCCCGAACCGGTGACATTGAATCCATCCTGGGCCCTTTGGCTGCAGCAGAACAGGACCGCGCAACCTTTGATATCACAGCCACAGTCCGTGGTGGTGGTGTAACTGGTCAAACGGATTCCGTCCAGCTGGGTCTTGCCCGTGCGCTGGTAAAATTAAACGCCGAAAATACTACGCTGCTGCGTAAAGGTGGTTTTCTTACCCGTGATCCGCGAGTGAAGGAACGCAAGAAACCAGGTCTCAAACGGGCCCGCAAGGCACCTACCTACACCAAGCGTTAAATCTCCAGGATTTCATCCTGGTCTGGATGAGATGCAGTTGTTGCGGGGCGATCTGGACGGATCGATCACGATCAATGTCCACAGCCCGGTAATGACTGCATCTTTACATTTGGAGAAGATGTATGAGCGAAAAAAAGATCAAGGAGTTGATTTTCTGTGGAGTCTGGGCGGATCCTGAAACGGTCAGACAAGCTGCCAAGGCTGCAACGGTGATCATCGCGCGTGGAAAATTTTCGTCCAGTTGGCTGGTTGATATTGGTGTTGAGGCTGGAAATACCTGGGAATTTGCTCAGGGGGTGCAGGGTAAGGACTTTGAGATCATCCACGGACAATTGATGGCTCTGATTCCTGAGACTGTGGACATACGTGTTTTATACGTAACACCGTTGCAACCTTTTGCTATTGACCTGGTGGGCAGGCAGTTGGCCGAACAGGCGGAGTACATAATAGAAATCCCGGGCGCAGATACTTTAACAGCCTTGTTGACACTGGATGGAACGATTGCGAATGGATCCGTCCAATCTTTGGATGGATTGAAGATTCTGCGTGACCAATATCCTGCTTTTTCTCCCTCGATGCCGGTTGTGTTGCATTTGGCTGGAATTATCCCCGCCAACTCCACGTTGCTAAGTTCATTGCTACAGGTTTACCCGGCTGGCACTCCGGTTTATCTGCTGGAGAGTGTAAAGCCGGGAAAATGGCAAAGCTCTCACGTTGAAAAGATCGGCGAATTGGATTCCTCTACCCTCGCTCTCTATATTCCAGCTTTGTCGGTTGATGCTTCACTGGAGAGTTTTATGCAGGTGATTGCCCGCTTACGTGCACCGGATGGTTGTCCGTGGGATCGAAAACAGACTCACACCAGCCTGCGGACTTACCTGCTGGAGGAAACCTACGAAGCACTGGAGGCACTGGATAACCAGGACATGACCGGTTTGAAGGAAGAATTGGGGGACCTGTTGTTGCAGATCGCATTGCACTCGCAAATTGCGGCAGAAACCGATACCTTCACCATTACCCAGGTGATACAGAGCATCAGCCGAAAGATCGTTTCCCGTCATCCGCACGTTTTCGGGGAAGTGACCGTTAAAGATGACAGGGATGTCGTGCAGAACTGGGAAAAGTTGAAAGAGATCGAACGGGCTGAAAATGGCCGTGAAAACCAGCAGGGACTGCTGGACGGCATTCCGGGTATCCTCCCGGCACTTTCACAAGCGCAATCGATCCAGGATCGTGCTGCCAGGGTCGGTTTTGACTGGCCGGAGATCCAGCCGGTACTGGATAAAGTGATGGAGGAAATGCAGGAAGTAAACGATGCAGCCAATGCCATCGACCGTGCCGGCGAGTTGGGGGATCTTCTGTTTGCGGTGGTTAACCTGGTCAGGTGGTATGGGGTGGACGCGGAATCCGCCTTGCGTTCTACCAACACGAAATTCCGCAAGCGCTTTGCTTATATCGAGGCTGAAGCGAGAAAAGCTGGAAAAGAACTGCAACAAATGAGCCTGGCGGAGATGGACGTTTTGTGGGAAGCCGCGAAGGAATTTGATCAGAAACTTCACATAATTGCCGGTGCAGAGATTGAAAGGAACGCTAGGTTATAATTAGCGCATCTTGTTAGCGAGGGTGACGATGACTCAACCATTGATAGAATGTATCCCGAATTTTTCTGAAGCCCGCCGACCAGAGGTGGTGGAAGCGATCGTTGCAGTTATCATTGCCGTGCCGGGAGTGAACGTGCTGGACCGTCATTCTGATCTGGATCACAACCGGACAGTCATCACGATGGTGGGAGCTCCGGATGCGGTCGAAGAAGCGGCGTTTCAGTCGATCAAGAAAGCCCAGGAGTTGATCGATCTTAACCAGCATGAAGGAGCACATCCACGCATTGGTGCGGCAGATGTAGTTCCTTTTGTGCCGATTTCGGGCGTTAGCATGACCGAGTGCGTGGAAATTGCACGCCGGCTCGGAAAACGGGTGGGAGAAGAATTGTCCATCCCGGTTTATTTATACGAAGATGCCGCGACCAAACCCGACCGCCAAAACCTGGAAAATATCCGCAAAGGTCAATTCGAAGGGCTGAAGGTTGACATCGAAAAAGATTTGGACCGCGCACCTGATTTTGGGCCAGCCAGGCTGGGCAGCGCCGGGGCTACAGTGATCGGTGCACGTGCGCCATTGATCGCATTTAATGTATACCTAACGACCGGGGACGTGGAAATTGCCCAAAAAATCGCCAAAGCCGTACGGAATTCCTCCGGCGGTCTGCGATATGTAAAAGGGATGGGTGTGCTCGTGGATGGCATGGCACAAGTCTCAATGAACCTGACCAATTACAAAAAGACTCCCATATTCCGGGTTGTTGAACTGGTACGTCGAGAAGCCCAACGTTTTGGGGTGGGCATCCATCACAGTGAGCTGGTGGGATTGATCCCGCAAGACGCACTGGTCGACACAGCCGTCTGGTATACCCAGATGGACCAGTTCGAAGCGGCACAGATCCTTGAGACCCGCTTGTACTCAGCACAACAGACCGGATCCTCTGCACAGGTAGATCCGTACGCTTTTATCCATGACCTGGCAAGCGCCAATCCGACCCCGGGCGGTGGATCAGCAGCTGCGTTTACCGCAGCTGAAGCGGCCGGATTGGTAGCGATGGTGGGTCGGGTGACCGTTGGGAAGAAGAATTACGCTGCAGTTGAATCTCGCATGTGGCAGATGATCGAAGAAGCGGACCGTTTGCTGGCGGAGTTGACCAGTGCAGTGCAGGAGGACGCGGACGCTTTCAATGCCATAATGAAGGCATTTAAACTGCCGAAGAATAGCCCGGAGGAGGTCACAGCGCGAGGGGAGGCAGTTGAACAGGCTACCCTTGGCGCGGCGATCGTACCACACCGTGTAGCCGGGTTGGCGATGCGGGTGTTGCGGTTGGCGCTCTCAGCAGTGGAGCATGGCAACTTGAATGCCATTTCAGACGGGGCGTCGGCTGCCAACCTGGCGATTGCCGCAGTCCGCAGCGCTATTTTAAACGTTAGGATCAACCGAAAAGCATTGAAAGATCCGTCCGCCGCAGATGATCTCTTGCTGGACGTACAGGGTTATGAAACAGAGATTGTTGGAATCGAGCAGAAGATCGCTCAATTCCTGGCGGATCGGGCACAATTCTAAGCGTTAGTCCAAGGAGCTTCTCAATGGGCATCAAGGCAGACAGCTGGATCAAGAAAATGGCGCTGGAACACCACATGATCGAACCTTTCGTTGAGAACCAGGTGCGTGATGGGGTGATCTCATTTGGCCTTTCATCCTACGGGTATGACATCCGGGTGGCGGATGAGTTCAAGATCTTCACCAACGTATACAGCGCAATCGTTGACCCAAAGAAATTCGATCCACGCTCAATGATCGATTTTAATGGTGAAGTTTGTGTGATTCCGCCGAATTCTTTTGCGCTGGCACGCACGGTAGAGTATTTCCGCATCCCGCGCTCGATCCTCACCATTTGCGTAGGAAAAAGCACTTATGCGCGCTGCGGCATTATTGTAAATGTGACCCCGTTTGAGCCGGAATGGGAAGGGTTTGTAACACTGGAAATTTCAAATACGACCCCGTTGCCGGCAAAGATCTATGCTAATGAAGGGATTGCACAGGTGCTGTTCTTTGATGGGGATGCGGTTTGCGACGTTTCTTATGCGGACCGTAAGGGCAAGTATCAGAACCAGCAGTCGATTCTTCTGCCGCGTTTATAAAACAGGATATAATCCCTCCGAAATGAAAAAACTACAACCCTCATTGCTGCAAAAAATAATTCCTTTGATCCTGGTCACATTGCTGGCTGCCCAGGTACTTAGTGGCTGTTCCGTTGTGCAGTCGTTCATGCCGACTGAAACACCAACGCTTACCCCCACGCCGTTACCTACGGCAACCCCGTTGCCGCCATCTCCCACACCCACACCCACGGAAGTACCATTTTTTGTGGATGCGACGGTTATGGCACTGGACCAGGAGGTTCCGATCCTGATCTATCACCGCTTCATCCCTGATTACATCGGACCGACCACGCCAATGAAAATGCAGTTGTCGGAATTTAAATACGAGTTGCAAACCTTGTATGACAATGGTTTTACGCTCGTCTCGCTTTACGATTGGATCCATGGCAACAGTATAGTGCCACCAGGCAAAAGACCTTTGATCCTGACCATTGATGATGTCTGGTATGCGGACACGCTTTTTATCAACGAGGATGGCTCTTTGTCTGATCTTTCCGCGCTTGGGATCCTGCACGATTTTTACGAGGAACACCCCGATTTTGGTTATCATGCGGCTGTATTTGCCATTTATGGAGACAAGTATTACGCGGAAAAACAGATCGGAGATGTTTTCGTGGTATCCGACAACGCGACCTGGACAACCCCATCATGGCGGATCAAGCTTGGCAACACCATCGCCTGGGCGGTTGAAAATGGTATCGAAGTATACAATCACACCCTGGAGCATCCAACTCTCACAAACCTCCCCGACGACCAGATCCAGATCCAGTTGGCGAAAAATGACGTTGTGCTGCGTGAATTTCTCACCCAGGCCGGGCGCGAGGACATCATCCCGTTGCTCAAAAACATCATTGCTCTACCGGAGGGTAAGTGGCCGGAAAAACAGAGCGGTAAGAATGTGATTTTGAACTACAAGGATCCAGAAGGAAAACCCGTGCTGGCGGTGATGGAAGCTTACAACATGGACGCAGCGAAATACACTCCATCTTATTTCAGCGCAGATTTCAATCCATTCGCCATTCCCCGCATCACCGCTTCACCATATTTTGTGAATTACATTGTGCAAAGCAAAGAAACCATCCCGGCGTCGCAAGCCTGTCAGTTGGGACCGTTCAAGCAGGAGCAGGACGGTGACGTTGCTGTGCTGCAGGAACTTATTCTCAACGCCGTTACATCCGGTCAATGTCCTGAAGGCGCTTATCACGTGAGCGGTCACATCTTCGTGGCGCAAAACGGAAAAGTCAACCTCCATACCCAGGCAGCTGATTGATTGAACTGGCAGATCGAGTTAAAACCGCTGAAACCCCAGCGGTTTTTCTTTGTATAATTTAGGTTAGCAAGCCGGAGGAGACCAATGACACACATCAAATATGTGATCAAGCGTTCAGGGGTAACGGTGCCTTTCACACCGGAAAGGATCAGCAATGCCATTTATCGGGCGGCTGTCGCTGTGGGCGGACGCAACCGGCAGATCTCCGATGACCTGGCGCAGCAGGTGGTCGTGCAACTGGAACAAAACCATGACACTGAGTACACACCGCATATTGAAGAGATCCAGGATGTGGTTGAAAAAGTTTTGATCGAAAACGGTCATGCCAAAGTTGCCAAGGCTTACATCCTTTACCGCGATGAACGCGCGAGGCACCGGAATCAACAGGATGCGCAGGCAGCACAGCCATCCGCGAATATTCCCTGGGCGAAGATCTGGCACGTGCTGGATTGGGCAGTGGATCGAGGGTTGCATACCGTTATGGGGCTTAATTCCCGCATCCACTCAGGCGAATTCTCCCAGGTGGTCACGGAATCGGAAGCTGCCTACAGCGTGGAAGTGGAGAAGGCTGCCAGTGCCATTCTGGCACGCCGCGAAGAACTGAAGATGGTCATCATCACAGGGCCATCCTCTTCCGGTAAAACTACAACAATGATCAAGGTGGCTGAACGGTTGAAAAACGCCGGTGTCAGGCTGGTGACGTTGAACGTGGACAATTATTTCTTTGACCTTGAAATACACCCGAAGGACGAATTTGGCGATTATGATTTTGAGACACCACATGCGCTGGATCTTGACTTGATCAATAAGCACCTGACCCGCCTGATTAAGGGCGAAGAAGTGCTGATCCCTTATTATGATTTCAAAACAGGTAAGCGTGTGCCAGATCAAACACCGATGAAGCTGGCAGCAGATGACCTGATCCTGATCGATTCGCTGCATGGTTTGTTCCCGGACATGACACGAGATGTCGCTGATCCGTTGAAATTCAAACTATACCTTGAACCGCTGATGCAGATAAAAGGCGATGATGGCGAATATGTGCGCTGGACAGATATCCGGCTGATCCGTCGCATGCTGCGCGATGCTTCACACCGGGCGTATGATCCGCGTCAGACCCTTGAGCACTGGCATTACGTTCGCTCGAGTGAGATGCGGCACATCATCCCCAATATCAACACGGCAGATGTGATCATCAATTCTGCCATGCCGTATGAACTTTCGCTATACTCCGCCCGTTTGCGAGATGACTTCAAGAGATGGACTGCTGAATACAAGGAAAAACCGCTTAAAGAAGATGCATTCATCCGCGCAGAACGGGTAGCGCGTCTACTTGATTCAGTCACACCGGTGCTGGATGACAGCCAGGTACCGACAGACTCGGTCATCAGGGAATTCATCGGTGGATCCAGTTTGAAGTATTGATCGGAAACGAAATGTCCAGAAAGAACCCTTTGTACGAATTGAATCCTTTCAAAGACCGCACGCCTGTGCAGCGGCGGCACGCAGCGCAATACCTGTTGATCACGTTGATCAGTTTCGCATTTTCCGTGGGTGGTACACGGCTTTTCCTGGAGGTCATGGGATACCCCAGGCTGGGCGGAGGTCAACTGCACATCGCCCATGTTTTGTGGGGGGGATTATTCCTGTTCATCGCTTCACTCCTGCCATTGATCCTGATCAACCGCTGGGGACTGCGTCTCTCCGCGTTACTTGCAGGATTTGGAATCGGGCTGTTCATTGATGAAGTGGGTAAATTCATCACGCAGACCAACGATTACTTTTATCCGGCAGCAGCGCCGATTGTTTATGTGATATTTCTGTTAACAGTTCTGGTATTCGCCCAGATCCGCAATAATCGCAAGAGTTCCGTCAGGGCCGAGATGTACGGCGTTTTGGAGGATTTTGAAGAGGTGTTGGATCAGGATCTCTCAGCGGAGGAATTTCGCGATCTACACGGCAAGTTGGAGCAGGTAATCTCAAGCGAAAAATCACCCGAGTTGGTGGATCTGGCCAAGCACCTGAAAACTTACCTGGAAATGAACCGGAACAAGGTTGTCCCGGAGGACCCCGGCCTGTATGATCGTTTGCTCGGATGGATCAGGCGATTTGAAAAGAATTACCTGCACCGCATTCGTTTACGCAAGATCCTGATCATTGGCATGTTGGCCTGGGGAATATGGGCGCTGGTCTCACCGATCGGATTCCTGCTGGTATCGAGAGATGCCACCCAACTGCAGGTTTTCCTCGATCAATTGATCTCCAATCGGCTGGTGCGCAATGAAAGCGGTTTGAACTGGTTTGAAGCGCGTGTACTCCTGGAAGGAAGTGTGGGTATTTTTGCGCTTGTTTCAGCAGGTTTGATGATCACCAAAGCTGAGATCCAGGGAATTTGGGTCGGGATTGCTGACTTGCTGGTTACACTCACGATCGTCAATCCGCTCGTTTTTTATTTTGACCAGTTTTCCTCCATGATCGGGGCATTTTTTCATTTCGTTCTTTTTATCCTGCTCATACGTTACAAGCAAAGATTTCTAACACATGACTTAAAATGAAAGAGGCTGTCCCAAAAGTATCAGG
>DIWL01000024.1:0-26764 GCA_002428455.1 Anaerolineaceae bacterium UBA6107
TTGGAAAAACAGGAAGAAAAGTTGGATCCAAAAATGATCGCCCAGGCGAAAAATATGGTTAAAGGATATCTGCCCGGGATCGAATATGCCGAGGTACGCATCCGCAATCAACAACTGAATGGCTGGACAGCCTATAGTGGCGGAAAAAGAAGCGGAAAAATGCGGACTACTCCGGCAGGACAGGTTGTGGTCAGTTTCAGTAAACAGGTTACCCAGTCTGACCAGGTGCATAAACAGTATGCACGGGTAACCATGGATAAAGAAGGCAAAATGGTAAAACTGGCGGTCTCCAGGTAAACCATTCTCCATAAGAAGGACCGCGGTCACCTCCACCGCGGTCTTTTCTTTTTCAACATGAATATTGGTTATAATTCAGCAGATATTAGTCCAAAAGAAACAGGTGAGTTGATGACAACAAAAATGACTGGTGCAGAGATCAGGCAATCTTTTCTTGAATATTTCAAAGAGCGGGGGCATGCTGTAGTCCCTTCTTCGTCGCTTGTACCTGGTGGTGACCAGACCTTGTTATTTACCAACGCGGGCATGGTGCAGTTCAAAGATGTTTTCCTGGGGATTGACAAACGAGATTACACACGCGCAGTGGATTCGCAGAAATGTATGCGCGTAGCTGGTAAGCACAACGACCTGGATGATGTCGGACGGGATGATACGCATCACACATTTTTCGAGATGCTTGGCAACTGGTCCTTTGGAGATTATTACAAAAAAGAGGCCATCGAATGGGCCTGGGATCTGCTTACCAATGTATGGGGACTGGATTCCAGACGATTGTATGCCACCGTATTCAAGGACGATAAGGGTGATATCCCGACGGATGACGAAGCGGTGGAATATTGGAAACAACAAAAGGGAATGGATCAAAGCCATATCCTTTACTTTGGCCGCAAGGAAAATTTTTGGGAGATGGCGGAAACCGGCCCCTGCGGACCTTGCAGTGAGATCCACATTGACCGCGGTGAGGAATTTTGTAACCGAAAGCATGAATCAGGTCACGTGTGCCGAGTGAACGGTGATTGTTCACGTTTTTTGGAGATCTGGAATCTTGTTTTTATCCAGTACAACCGCCTGAGCGCTGACCGTTTTGAACAACTTCCAGCAAAGCATGTGGATACCGGGATGGGCTTTGAACGCATCGTATCCATAATGCAGGATGTAAATTCCAATTACCGCACCGACCTTTTCTCACCAATGATGGACAAGATAATGGAACTGGCCGGCACGAGCCGAATGGACATGGATGCCAACTTCACTCCCTATCGAGTGGTCGCGGATCATACCAGGGCGGCGGCTTTCCTGATCGCGGATGGAGTAGTGCCCGGCAACGTGGGCAGGAACTACGTCTGCCGCATGATCATTCGCAGGGCAGCGCGGTTTGCATCAAAGATCGGACTCAACGAACCCTTCATGGCACAGATCGCACATGTAGTGATTGACCAGTATGGTCAGGCTTATCCGGAATTGATCAAGAACCGCAAGAGCATCCAGGATAACCTTACACGGGAAGAGAAGCGTTTTCAACGTACGGTTGAATCGGGGTTGGCGCACCTGGAGGATTTGCTTGACGAATTGAAAAAATCCGGCGGAAAAACGCTGGATGGCACCAAGGCTTTTGAACTCTATGCCACACACGGCTTACCATTGGAAATTACCCGCGATATTGTCCGTGAAGTGAACCTGGATGTGGATGAGGTTGGATTTAAAGCATCGATGGAAGAACACAAAGTGCAATCCGGTGCTGGCAAGGTTTTTGGCAGTATGGGCGGGAATCAGGTTGAAGTCTACCGTAGGGCTTATGACAAATATGTTGAAAACGGTCAGTTGCCCCGCAGTGGAGTCAAATACAATCCCTATGCCTGGTTGGAAGTGGACTCTACACTGATCGGGCTATTTTCAGAAGGTGAAGAGCTGGAAGAAGCTGAACAGGGTACTGCGGTTGAAGTGATCGTTCCGCAAACCGGTTTTTACATAGAATCCGGCGGGCAGGTGAGTGACACAGGTACGATCATTGCCCTGGATAACAGCTGGGAGATAAAAGTAAGTGATGTCCGTCGACCTGCTGCCGGAATCATCATTCATATCGGCACCGTCTCTCGCGGATCAGCACGAATCAATGACCAGGTGAAGCTGAAAGTAGATCGCGACCGGCGCATGGACATCATGCGCAACCACACCGCCACCCATCTGTTGCATGCCCAGCTGCACAAGGTTCTCGGAGAACATGCCCGGCAATCCGGCTCACTGGTAGCCCCGGATAGGTTGCGGTTTGACTTTACCCACCCTGATGCGATCACACAGGAGCAGCTGGACGCGATCGAAAGCGGCGTTAATCATGAAATTCTGGCTTCGCATTCCCTGGCGATACAGGAAAAGTCTTTGCAGACTGCCATGTCAGAAGGCGCAATGGCTTTGTTCGGTGAGAAATATGGTGAAAAGGTCCGCACTGTAATCATCGATCAGGAACATCCCATATCGTATGAATTGTGCGGTGGTACTCACGTTGAAAATACCGGCGACATAGGCACATTCCTCATCATCAGTGAAGGAAGTGCTGCCGCGGGTATCCGGCGTATTGAGGCTGTAACAGGACGCGGAGCATATGAAGTGATCCGTACACGCAACAGGGTCTTGCGGCGTGCTGCCCGACTCACAAATTCGTCAATGGAAGAAATTGTCGCCAAGATCAGCGGCATTCAGGATGAAGTGGAATCCTTGCGAGTTCAGCTGACTCGCACCCGGCAGGAGTGGGTCAAAGCGGAATTCGAGGAAAAACTTGGACAGGTAACGCCTGTGGCAGGTATTCCGGTGCTCTCGGTTTTGTTAAAAGGCGCGGATATTGAAAGCATGCGTCAGATGACCGACATTTTCCGCCAGAAGCATCCATCCGGAGTGGTCGCCATCGGTTCCGTGATCAACGATAAACCGATGCTTATTGTCGCCGTGACCGAAGACCTGGTGAAGCGCGGGCTCAACGCGGGAGAATTCGTGCGGCAGGCGGCGGCGCTTGTCGGAGGCAGTGGCGGTGGAAGGCCGGTACTCGCGCAGGCGGGCGGTAAGGATCCTGACAAATTACCCGAAGCCATGGCAACCATTGTGGATCTGGTAAAACAAAAGTTGAGTTAAAAGTTAAGCGGCTGTCATGAGTTATCAGACAGCCGCGTTTGATATTGCCTTAGCAGTCTATTCGTTTTCCGGCAACCAGCAGCACAGCACAAGTTCTTTCGCGGCTTTCACTTCGTCCAATCGGCTGACTGGAGTGTTGTGTGGGGCGTTCTTCAATAGTTCCGGATCAGTGTGTGCTTCCTCTGCGATCTTTAGCAGCGCATCAGCAAAAGCGTCGAGAGTTTGTTTGTTTTCTGTCTCGGTTGGTTCGATCATCAGCGCTTCATGCACGATCAAAGGGAAGTAGTTGGTGGGCGGGTGGAAATCATAATCCATCAGGCGCTTCGCGATATCGAGCGCGTGAATGTCCGGCACTTCCGGCCAGACTCCTTCAACCACGAACTCGTGCATGCAGGTCCGGTTATAAGGAAGCGTATATTTACCACGTACTTTTGAAAGTAAATAATTGGCGTTCAGTACAGCGAATTCCGATATTCGGCGTAAACCATCTGATCCATTCATCCTGATGTATGTATAAGCCCGCACAAGCATCCCAAACTGACCGTAAAAGGTTTTTACCCGTCCGATCGACATGGTTGGGGTAGTAAAACCGTACAGCGGAGGGAGATCCTCTGTCCCCGGTTCAACGATGCCCACGACCGGTGAAGGGAGAAAGTCAGCTAGTTGTGAGGTCACAGCTACCGGACCGGAACCCGGTCCACCGCCGCCGTGTGGTGTGGAGAACGTTTTGTGCAAATTGAAGTGCATCACATCGAAGCCAAGGTCACCCGGACGAGCAATTCCAAGCAAAGCATTCAGGTTGGCTCCATCACCGTACACAAGTCCTCCTGCCGCGTGAACAATTTCGATTACCTCGGAGACATTTTCGTCAAACAACCCCAGCGTATTGGGATTGGTCAACATCAAACCGGCGACGGTATCGTCACAAATCTCGTGTAGCGCAACCAGATCTACATTACCCCGTGCATCGGAAGGCAGGTGGACAACTTCCAATCCGACCATTGAACAGGTGGCTGGGTTGGTTCCGTGTGCAGAATCAGGGATCAGAACACGTGTGCGTTTGAGGTCGCCGCGTGATTTGTGATATGCATTAATGATCTTGACCCCGGTAAATTCACCCTGCGCTCCGGCAGCGGGTTGTAAGGAGATTGCAGCAAATCCGCTGATCTCTTTCAAATACTCCTGCAGTTGATACATTAAGAACAGGTTACCCTGAATCGTCTCAAGAGGTTGTAACGGGTGTGTGAAAGCAAACCCCGGCAGCCTTGCGGTAACCTCATTGATCTTCGGATTGTATTTCATCGTGCAGGAACCAAGCGGGTAGAAACCTTTGTCGATGCTGTAATTCATGGCGGAAAGATGGGTGAAGTGTCTGACGACGTCAATTTCAGCCAGTTCCGGAAATGGAAGATCAGCGCGCACAAGATCAGCCGGCAATTCGTACTTCGGTACATCTGATTTCGGGAATCGCACACCAGACCTGCCGGGTGAAGATAGTTCGTACAGGGTGGGCTCAGTCATGGCTTGCCTCCTTTAAAGCTTCTGCAAATGCTTCTATGTCCTCTTTCGAGATCACCTCGGTCACAGCGACAAGCATATGATTGGCAAGGTCAGGATTAATCTTTGCCAGGTTCAATCCACCCAGGAATCCGTCTTCCAATAAATGTTGATTGATGTGATCTACATCAACCGGGCATTTGACCACAAATTCATGGAAGAATGGTTTATCAGTCAGTACTTCAAATCCTGGTAGCCGGTTGATCAATTCCGCTGCGTAATGCGCTTTTTGATAACACAGATCAGCCACCTGCTGCATACCCTGCTTTCCTAACAGGCTCATGTAGATCGTCGCTGCAAGCGCCATCAAACCCTGGTTCGAGCATATGTTGGAAGTAGCTTTTTCCCGGCGAATGTGTTGTTCGCGGGCAGTCAGGGTTAGCACATACCCGCGTCTGCCTTCGCCATCAACAGTTTCTCCCACCAAACGGCCTGAGATCTTGCGTACAAAATCCTTTTTTGTAGCCAGGAATCCCAGGTAAGGACCACCAAATGATAACGGAATACCCAGGGGTTGCCCTTCTCCCACCACAATGTCAGCTCCCAGTTCACCCGGTGTCTTTAGAATCCCCAAAGCTGTTGGATTCACGATGAAGGCGATTAATGCGCCAATTTCATGTGACTTTCTCACGAGTTTGTGGAAATCGTTGATACGTCCAAAAAAGTCGGGGTACTGGACCATTACAAGGGCAGTTTGATCATCCAGGCGGTCACTTAATTGATCCGGAGATTCTTTCAAATCTGCCTTGTCTTCAACAGATACCAGTTTCATGTTCTCATACCCGCACAGGTAGGAACACATCACCTCACGATACTCCGGATTGACCGATGAAGAGATGATGATTTTCGGGCGTTTTCCCCTGAAGTGATGGTAAGCCATCAAACCAGCCTCTGCCGCTGCTGTCGCGCCATCATAATGCGAGGCGTTACTCACCTCCATGCCGGTCAGGTTGGCAATGAGGGTTTGAAACTCAAAGATCGCCTGGAGTGTACCCTGCGAGATCTCAGGTTGATAGGGAGTGTAGGCTGAGAAAAATTCACCGCGGTTGATCAAAGCATCAACAGCGGCGGGGATGTAATGCTGGTAAGCACCAGCCCCCAGGAAACTAACCAGGTCGGCGGCTGTTTCATTCGCAGTGGAAAATTCCCGGAGTTCCGCCAGCGCTTCCATTTCGGTAATTCCTTTCGGTAAACCGAGTTTTGGAAAGCGGTGTTTCACAGGAACATCGGTGAAAAGGTCTTTAATGTCCTTCACACCGA
The DNA here is from genome assembly GCA_002428455.1 of Anaerolineaceae bacterium UBA6107. GTDB lineage: Bacteria > Chloroflexota > Anaerolineae > Anaerolineales > Anaerolineaceae > UBA6107. The sequence goes on from DIWL01000024.1 coordinate 5,959, forward strand.
TGCTCGCCAGCATGGCTTCTCTCTCGGCATCGGTATGTGGTATGAACATTAGTGACCTCGGGTTTCGCAAAACGCTGAGTAGGCAGTGGCATCCATCAGGGAGTCAGCTTCAGAGGCATCCTTCAACTCAACCTTGATCATCCAGGCTGCACCGAAGGGATCTGAATTGATGAGTTCGGGGGAATTCGCGAGTTCTTCATTGATCTCAATGACCTTACCCGAAACCGGCAGAGTAACATCTGCGGCTGCCTTTACAGATTCGATCGTACCCACGATGGTACCCTTCTGAATTTCATCACCTACTGCCACAGTGACCTCGAAAAAGACCACATCAGAGAGCTGATCCTGCGCATAATCCGAGACTCCCAGCGTGGCCACATTTCCTTCAACCCTCAACCATTCATCCGTGCTCGCGTATTTCAATCCCTCAGGTGTGTTCATAGCTTATTCCTCCATCGTTTGATTTAAATTCACAGATTGATGTTGAATGATAGATTAACTACTCATTCTGCCGAATTACATTTCGGCTTTTCTACTTCATTCTACGGATCACTGCGAAAAAAGTCAAGAAAATCAGGCGGCCGGGGGTCTGAGCCGTGAGACAAACCTGAGTTTGCCTGAAAAGAATGCCAGAAAACCAACAAACCTTAGCAAAGCCGCCCCGATCAAACCTGCCTGAATGGAGATCACATCAGCAAGGAGGGTGCCGATCATTGGTGCAAAAATTGCCGCCATGTATTGCATCATCTGCGCCACCGAGACAAATAAAGCGCTGTATTCGACCGGTACTGTTTTCATTAATTCATCGAAAAAGACGAGATCGAGCCCGGCCTGAAATATTCCGGCGAACCCGGCAAAAACTGCTATCTGCCAGGGAACCTTGGTGAACGACAACAACAATGGATATATTGAAATGCCAAGAGTCGTCCAAATTAAAACCGATAATGAACCGCGCTTTCTGGAAAACCGTGTCCAGAAAAAATAACCGATGATTAGAATGGCGGTTTGCGACATGGTAATAATTGAGATCCAACTATCTGATGCGTGAACAACGCGGACAAGATAGATCGGGATCAAGGGTGCAGAAAGTTGGATCCCGCTCATTACCAGCAACCGCTTAAGCATAAAGTTCATGAAAGGTTTTTCACTCCAGACCAATTCTTTCATTTCCTTTATTTGAGCAGCCAATCCCCGTTTGAAGACCAGTGGGGCGGGCATTTTAGGAGGAAGGACAATATGAGAGGAGTAGTAATAACTGATCAGTCCGCCGATGGACAGGCCAATGAACATTAACTGGTAATTGAGCGGGAAGAGTACACGATCCAGCATCTGGCCGAACCCAAGCACCGCCAGTGTTGTGGTAAGTCCCATGGTGGACCAGCGCCGCGACATTAATTCAAAACGGCGGTCAGGACCCGCTACAGCATTCATTACTACGGAAAAGGTGATCGAAACCAGGGTTTGCGGGATGGTCGCCACAGCCCAGATCAGGAGGATCGAATTGACCAGGATATCACGCGGGATGAAGAAAGAAACCACTCCAGTGATCGCATAGCTGGTGATCACCAGCAAACGCGCAATGCTGAACCACTTGACCACGTTCTCCTGCCGTTGTAAAAATCGACCGAGTGGGATGGCAAGCAGGAGACCCGTAATCGCGGGCATTGAGGATAGCAATCCCACCTGGAATGTACTTGCATCCAGGTAGGTGAGGAACACGGGAAGGAATGGACTGGCGGCATTGGCAATTCCTACGCCAATGGCATCAACCTGGACGTTGCGAAAATTCCGCTTATCCTGTGTGGATAGATTTCTGGTTTGCTGATTTGATTCGTTATTATCCAAGAGTCTTAACACCAACGCGAGCGATGACATGCATTATACCAACGACCCTTTGAAAAACCTCTTTCTACAAAAAATGAACAGGAGGTGATTAAGGTATAATGTCTGCGAGGAAAGGAACGATAAAGAAAATCCGGAAAGAGAAGCGCATGGACCGGTTTACTAACCGGTTGACGAGGATGAGGGTTCTTTACCGCGAGGTAAAGTTAACCGGCAGCACCGGGAAAATCGAAAGATCAGCGGATGCCCTCCAGGTCGACAAGACCTGAACTTTCCAATCAACAATAAAATTCCTTTCCAGCGGAGATATTGCATCTCCATCAATCCATGTTTCTTCATAGGAGGAATAGATGTGTGGAATCGTCGGTTATATCGGTAACAGAAACGCGACACCGATAATTCTCAACGGATTAAAGAAGCTGGAATACCGCGGATATGATTCTGCTGGCCTGGCTGTATTAACCAATGGGAAGATAGAAGTCCGCAGAAATGCGGGAAAACTCAGCAATCTTGCCAACAACATCCACACCGATCCGATTGCAGGGACAATTGGCATCGGGCATACCCGCTGGGCTACCCATGGTGAACCCACCGCTCGCAATGCCCATCCGCATCTCTCAAGCACCGGGGAAGTGGTCGTTGTGCATAATGGGATCGTTGAAAACTTTATCGAACTAAAAGAAGAACTGCTCGCTGAAGGCGTAGTATTCCAATCGGATACAGATACAGAGACAATTGTTCACCTGGTGGACAAATACTACTCTGTCACGAATGATCTTGAATTAGCGGTGCGCCGTGCGCTCGAACTGCTCAAAGGTGCGCACGGGATTGTTGTGTTCTCCTCCCGTGAGCCGGATAAGATCATTGCAGCCCGCATTGGCAATGCCGGTGGTGTCGTGATCGGACGGGGAAAGGATGAGAACTTTATTGCCTCGGATATCCCTGCGATTCTTGAACATACCCGGCAGCTGATCTTCCTGGAATCCAGGCAAATGGCCGTAGTAACTCAACAAGGGGTCAGGATCACGACGATCGAAGGGAATCCTGTCGAAATACAACTCTCTACTGTCGCGTGGGATCCTGTTTCAGCGGAAAAGGGAGAATACCGGCATTTTATGCAAAAAGAAATCCATGAGCAGGTTCGATCCCTGACCGACACATTGGCCGGAAGAGTGAACTTCGTGGATGGAACTATTCGTTTACCGGAACTGAACCTGAATCCGGAAAAGGCAAAAAACATCAACAAGATCGTCCTGACAGCGTGCGGGACAGCTTCACATGCCGGCATGGTGGGTCGAATCCTGATCGAACGCATTGCGCGAATACCAGCGGTGATGGAGATTGCTTCAGAATTTCGTTATTCGGATCCGATCGTAGACGAACACACGACGGTAATTGCTATCAGTCAATCTGGGGAAACTGCCGATACTCTGGCTGCCATGGAAGAAGCCAGGAAGAAGGGTTCCACTATTTGGTCGATCGTTAACGCGATCGGATCTCAGGCGATGCGTGTTGCTGACGGCTACATCTCAATGCAGACAGGCCCTGAGATCGGGGTGGCATCAACCAAGGCATTTACCGCTCCTCTAGTTGACCTTTATATGCTGGCGGTGCTGCTGGCTGACCAAAGAGGAACACTACCTGTAAAAGAGCGGCAACGCCTGGTAAGAGATCTCAGCCTTGTACCGGAATTAGCCGGCCGCTGCCTCGACCGTGAAAGCGAGGTGGAAGAGACTGCAGCGTTATTGAAGGATAGCCGCGATATGTTATACCTGGGCCGTGGAATCAATATGCCGATCGCCTATGAAGGTGCATTGAAATTAAAAGAAATTTCCTATATTCATGCTGAGGCATACCCGGCTGGTGAAATGAAACATGGCCCGATCGCATTGATCGACAAAGATATGCCAGTACTGGCGATCGCAACCCGTGACCCGTGGTATGAAAAAATGATCTCACAGATCGAGCAAGCCAAAGCCAGGGGCGGCATCGTAATTGCCGTAGCGACGGAAGGGGATGAACGGGTTAAGGATTTGGTTGATCGCGTGTTGTGGGTACCAGAGACACCCTGGATGCTCAGCCCGGTGATTACCGCGATACCGTTGCAGATTTTGGCTTATCACATTGCATCTATGCGAGGTCTCGATGTGGATCAACCCAGGAATCTTGCAAAATCCGTGACCGTGGAATAAAACGAAATCGCCTGATCACTCAGGCGATTTCGTTTTTGATCAAGACTATTAATGAGTTTAGTATCCCGTTCACCATTACTTTGTCCTGGAATAAGATGGAAAAAGGTTCCTGGTTGATCCGGATCAGGGGTCCTTTTTTCCCGGCTTCCCAGCTGAGATTGATTCCCAGTGGTGCGAGTTCACTGATAATCCGGTTCAGACGGATGGATGGTGAGAGGATGACATCCCGGGAAGAAGGGCAGGAGGAGAGGATCATTTGCGCGATCCTATAAGCGATTGTGTTGGTGTGATCCGGAGGGGAAACTTTCCCCATTAGTTCTTTCAGTAAAACAGAAAGGATCGATCGGGTTGTCGCAATCGGAACTGAATCTACCAATTGATATTGTCTTGCGGGTCTGCCTGGGGTTGAGTAACGCACTTTAAGTGGATGTGCAACGATTTCACCCCGATACAACAACTGCCTGATGTGATATTGAATATCTGCCTTGGTGAGATCAAGCGTGCGGCTTATTTGATCGACACTTGCGGGTTGATTTTGTTGTAGATATTGTTTGATTTGAGACGAAGTATTCATTAATTGATAATTAAGAAAAAGAAATTTATATTAATTATAGGCTTGACACAGCAAAAAGCAAGTATAGAATGTAAATAATCCCAAAGAGCGAGGTGACTATGGAAGCCAACCAGGATTTGTATAAACCAGGTTATGAAATACCTGAAGAACTGCGCCAGCAAGTAACTATTACAACGCTGGAACGAATTTATAACTGGGGACGTAGTAATTCCATGTGGCCAATGATGTTTGGCCTGGCCTGTTGCGCGATCGAAATGATCTGCACGGCAGCCAGCCGGTATGATTTTTCACGATTTGGTATGGAAGTGATGCGGCCGAGCCCGCGCCAGGCTGATGTGATGATCGTGGCTGGAACGGTGACCAAAAAGATGCTGCCGCAGATCGTCCGATTGTACAACCAGATGTCATTGCCCAAGTATGTGTTGGCGATGGGTGCCTGTGCCTGTGGCGGAGGTCCTTTCAAGGAAGGGTACAACGTTGTGCCAGGAATTGATACCTACATCCCGGTCGATGTGTACGTTACGGGTTGCCCGCCAACACCTCAGGGCTTGCTGAACGGATTACTCACATTGCAAAAGAAGATCAAAATGGAACAGATGAAGGAAACGGGCTGGTATTCCAAAGAACCTGTTGTGGAGGTTCCGATACCCATTCTTGGACCTGATGTTTATGATCCACGAAAAAGCGATCTGATCTATACGGAAACACACAAACCGGAAGTACTCTCCACCGAGGAATCAACAATGGAAGGAGAATCAAAATGACAGATCAACCTGGTCTTGACCCTACTTATTCCGATCTATTGAATGAATTTCCTCAAGCCGTGGAGCTGGAAGCGCGTCCGGGTTTTACCGGGGTGGTTGTACTTACCTCCGCATTAATCGACGTCATGACCTATTTACGGGATCGGAAGGGGTATGATTATCTTTCCTCGGTTACCGCTGTGGATGATTTTCCGGAGGATAAATTGGAGATTGTTTACCTCCTCTTTAAAACCACCGGAGGCGGAATAATTGAGCTGAAAGTGTTTACCCAGCGCGATGAACCTGTCGTACCCAGTATTACACCACTGTATCAAGGCGCGGAATTCCAGGAGCGCGAAGTTTGGGATCTCTACGGAGTAAAATTCACCGGTCATCCGGATCTTCGGCGCTTGCTCCTGTGGGAGGGATTTTCCGGGCATCCGTTGCGCAAGGACTGGAAAGAACCTTTTTACGAGGAAGAGGTAAAGCCTTTCAAAACCCGCTGGCCGGAAGGGAAGGGCGTGCGCAGCGAAAATTTGAACCCGTTCAAAGATAATGTGCAATATCCACGCGATTTTGACCCCAATACTTACGAACCCGATGCGGACAGGAGTGTTTACAAACTCCTGGAATCTCAGATTCCGGCAGAGACTGGAGATTTTAAGGTTGATCATCTGGTGGTGAATATAGGGCCACAACATCCATCCACACACGGCGTTTTCCGCATGGCAGCTCTGCTGGAAGGCGAAAAAGTACTGGCCTTGAAACCTGTGATTGGCTATCTGCACCGCAATCATGAAAAGATCGGAGAACGCAATACCTTCGTTCAGAACATGCCCTTCACTGACCGCATGGATTACTTATCCTCAATGAGCAACAATTTCGGATACGCGATCACGGTCGAAAAATTACTAGGGGTAAAACCCCCTGAACGGGCTGAGTATTTACGTGTAATGATGGCTGAGTTGACGAGGATTGCCAGCCACACAATGGCGATCGGGTTTTTGCTCAATGATCTGGGCGCGTTTTTCACCCCATCACTTTATGCATTGGAAGAACGCGAGCTCATCCTGGACATTTTTGAGTCAGTTGCCGGTTCGCGGATGATGTGCAATTACTTCCGCTTTGGCGGAGTCGTTCGTGATATTCCTGAAGAAACCCTGAAAAGTGTAAAAAAATTGGTGGAGGATCGCTTACCCCGAAAAGTGGATGACCTTGATCGCTACCTTACGGACAATGAAATTGTCCGCGTCCGCTGCGAAGGAATTGGTGTGTTAACCGCTGAGGAAGCGATCGCTTACTCAGCCAGTGGACCGATTCTTCGTGCATCAGGCGTGCCTTACGATATCCGGAAGGTGGATCCATACAGTATTTACGACCGGCTGGAATTTGATGTCTGCTACCGGCAACATGGTGATGTGTATGATCGCTACCTGGTCCGGCTGGATGAAATCCGGCAAAGTTTACGCATCCTGAAACAGGTTATTAATCAGATTCCGGAAGGACCGATCATGACTGGCAAGGTGCAATACATGGTAAAAGTCCCTGCCGGAGAAGCTTATGGCAGGGTTGAAGGTCCGCGTGGTGAGTTAGGTTTCTACGTGGTTTCGGATGGAAAACCAAATCCCAAACGCTACCATGTACGCGCGCCATCAATGATCAACACAACAAGTCTCGAGAAAATGTGCGTGGGCGGCAAGATTGCTGATGCGGTTACCATACTTGGGGCTGTTGATGTTGTTCTAGGCGAAGTCGATCGATAGGTAGAAGGAGAGAAAATGAACGGACTCGGTTTAGTAAAAGGGCTGGCACTAACTTTCAAACATTTTTTCTCCACTTACGTGGCGGATATTTTTGGCGGGAAAAATTCCATAAGGCGACGTGGCACGATAGACGCCGATGGTCTATTCACCATACAATACCCTGAAGAATCAGTGGTGATCCCGGAAGAATTTCGGGTAATTCCGTTTCTCGTTTACACACTGGGGGAGGATGGACAGCGTAAATATCGCTGTACTGCATGTGGCATTTGTTCAAAAGTGTGCCCGACACAATGTATTTGGATTACGCGCATGAAAGATCCTGAGACGGGTAAACCGATAACATCATCGCAGGAATTCTACATTGATGTTGACAAGTGCATGAACTGTGGAACGTGCGCAGAATTCTGCCCATTTGATGCAATCAAGATGGATCATGATTACCGTATCGCTTCCTATACACGTGGCGAAACGCATATTTATCCAAAACCCCAGTTGGGTAAACCTCTTGAATACTATGCTAAAATTCGACCATTGAATTATGCGGTTGAGGAGGCGGAACGGGCGGCGAAAGCTCAGCCCAGGCAGTAATATGAACTTGTTGAATTCTGATACTGAGATTCTGTTTCCGGTCAGGGTGATTCCATCGCTGCGCGATTTGCGTGGAGCACAATGGATGGAACTGATCGACCGTCTTACGAATTTGCCTGCTGAAAATGATGAAGTTGTGGCATTCAGTCTGATGATGGTGAGACTGGGCGGGTGTAATGCCTGTAATGCAGACTCTTTTAGAGCGATGCGTGGATGCACTCATTGCGCCAGGTTGACCATCCGACGATTCAAGAATTCGGACCAGGATTTAATAGATTTGCTAAAGTCTGCCAGAGAAGAAGTAAGAGAGTACCTGGATAAATACCAGTGAATCTTGATCAGGGTACCGACTTAATCCTGATCACCTGTAATTGATTATTAGTGGATCATCAATCCAATATAAAGGAAAATTCATGACGGAAAACACCGTTAATCAGAAAATCGTAGGAGTTCGATTTTCAAAAGTAGGAAAAGTTTACAACTTCGACGCGACAAACCTTGATAACATACAAAAGGGGGATGTGGTGGTTGTGGAAACCAGTCGCGGCTGGCAGTTGGGAGAGGTCGTCTCATTTGTCGACCCAGCCAGTCAGCCGCCGGAAACCTCCTGGAAACCACTGGACAGACTGGCTACTCCAAAGGATCTCATGCAACGGCAATCCTGGCAAAATCTGGAGCCGGAAGTTGTTGAAAAATGCGTTGCGCGGGTGAAAGAGCTACACTTGAACCATGTAAAGGTCGTTTCTAGCGAATATAGCTTTGACGGTAGTAAATTGACTATATTATTCTGCAGCGATACCGAGGACAAGGTGGAATTGAAATCCCTGCGTTCGGACATGCAGAAAATGTACGCTCCGGCTCAGGTGGAATTAAGGCAGATCGGACCCCGCGATGTGGCAAAGACTATGGGGGGAATGGGCGCGTGCGGTTTGGAATGCCGTTGTTGCACGCGTTTCATCACCGAATTCAGTTCGATTTCGATTAAGATGGCCAAGGAACAAGGGATCTCACTGACACCGGCGGAGATCACAGGAATGTGCGGTAGATTACGCTGCTGTCTGATTTATGAGTATGATAACTACGTAGAAGCCCGGAAGTTATTGCCAAAAAAGAATAAACGGGTTATGACCCCGGATGGAGAAGGCAAGGTTGTTGATGTTCAGGTCTTACGGGGTTTGGTTGTCGTTGAGTTACCTGAACGCGGTAAACGTGAATTTGATCAAAACGATATCCAACTGCTTGAAGAGACTGAGATCCTCAATAAAGCTGCCACCTCCTTTGTTTCAAAGCATGTGGGAGGAAATAAGCAGGGTCAGCGCCATTAAAAAGAAATGATAATTGACACGAATAACGAAGGCTGGAGCTGTCAAAAAAAGATCCTGGTCATCCTGGCTCATCCGGATGATCCGGAATTTTTTTGTGGTGCAATGATCGCGCGCTGGTGTGCGCTGGGTCACCAGGTTTCCTACTGTCTGCTAACGAAAGGTCAGCGCGGAACACAGGATGCGGAATTGGACCCGCGAGTTGTTAGCAGTGTCCGGGTCGGAGAGCAATTGGACGCAGCCGCAGTTCTGGGTGTGTCTCAAATCCATTGGTTGGACTTCGTGGATGGCGAACTGGTTGCTGACCTGGCATTACGCAATGCCATTGTAAAAGAGATTCGTCAGGTCAAACCTGATATTGTGGTTAGCTGTGATCCTTCCAACCTGTTTCCGGCACCTGACCGCATCAACCATCCTGATCATCGTGCAGCTGGTCAGGCTGTCATCGATGCCGTTTTCCCTGCTAGCGGTAACCCCGGATACCAGTTAAGAGACGATACCGGTGTTATTCCTGCCCACCAGGTAGAAGAAGTGTGGCTGAGCCTGACCAATCAACCCAATTGTAGTTTTAACTTATCAGAGTATCTGGATATCAAGATAGATGCGATTTTACGCCACCGGTCACAGATCAATCTTACTGAGGACGAGATGAAGGAACGGTACTCATCGCGCCTGGAAGAGGACCAAATTACGGGGGAAATGGCGTTCTTTGAAAAATTCAGGCGTTTTCGATTGGCAATTAAATAATCAGATTAATCTAACAAATAACGCCATAAAGTTGACAATTATCGTTGTTGCAAGATAATATTCATTTTGATATAATGCTGTTGGTCTGAATAATCAGATTAAATAGCGCACAATGACCGCAAAAAAAACACTCCTTTCTGAATTTCTCGTTTACCTGTCTTCGCTACCGGAAGATTCAATCCAAAGAATCCCATCTCTGATTCAGTTAAGTAAAATATTGGGAATCAGCGTTGCCACCCTAAGGGAGCAACTCGAAGAGGCACGCTCCCTGGGGCTGGTGGAAGTCCGTCCAAAAGCGGGAATAAAAAAGCTACCATACAACTTTTCTACAGCAATCAAACCCGGATTGATCTACGCCGTCAGGGCGGGTAGCCTGTCTTATCATCAGTTTGCAGACCTGCGCAGACACCTTGAGAGTGCTTACTTCGTTGAGGCTGCTCAGACACTAACTCCCCTCGATATTGACAGGTTAACTGATCTAATCACAAGCGCTCAAAGCGGTTTCAGGGCGACACCTGGTAAGGTGCCAGCACAAGAGCACCGCGAATTCCATTTGACCATCTATAAAAATTTGAAAAATCAATATTTAACCGGAGTTCTGGATGCTTTTTGGGAGGTATATCACCTGAGCGGCATGGAGGTCTACCCTGATATCACCTACATAGACCGGGTCTGGCAGTATCATGAACGTATTGTGGAGGAAATTCGCGCCCGGAATTATGCACTCGGTTTAGCCTTACTTACAGAACATATGGATCTCGCCAACCAGCGGGAAAAGAATGTACCCAGATCGGCTTTTGAATAACACATCTCATTTTGGAGACGAAGATTTATGCAAAAAGAGGCAATGATCGAAAATGATTTTTGCATTACATTCAGCACGGTAAATGGTTCAGGCAGTGCAACCGCGAACATCACTCTAATGCGGGCACTGTTCCGCATGGGAATTCCTGTTTCGGGAAAGAATATTTTTCCTTCCAATATTCAAGGACAGCCTACGTGGTTCACTCTCCGCCTGAGTAAGAAGGGATACCTTGGCCGGGTCAAGGAAGATGATATTGTGGTCGCAATGAACCCGGTTACGCTCGCTAAAGATATAAACGCACTTGTTCCCGGGGGAGTGATGCTGATTCCGGATGATCTTACCTGTCCGCAATTACGTGACGATATTGTCATTTACAAAATGCCGGTCCGCAAGATTCTGAAAGAAGCGAATGTCACGCCTGCCTTCAGAGATTACCTGGCGAATATGGTGTACGTGGGCGTGCTGGCAAGTTTGTTGAAGATCGAGATAGACCAGATCAAAGGCGCACTTGAGTACCATTTTAAAGGCAGCCAAAAAGCAGTCGAGAGCAATTTTGAAACCGTAAAACTTGCTTTCGATTGGGCGGAGGAGAACCTGGAAAAACAGGATCGATACATCACCTCCAGAATGAATGGTACTGAAGGGTACATCATGACGGACGGTAATACCGCAGCTGCCTTGGGGGCTATCTATGGGGGAGTGCAATTCATCTCCTGGTATCCGATCACCCCGGCCACCAGCCTGGCTGAAACGCTGCATGAATATTTACCAAAATTGCGGGTGGATCCTCAGACCGGAAAAGACACCTTTGCCATTGTTCAATCAGAAGATGAACTGGCTGCAATCGGGATGGTAATTGGGGCCGGTTGGGGAGGGCTGCGCGCAATGACCTCAACATCGGGACCTGGTTTGTCGTTGATGACGGAATATATCGGCCTGGCATATTACGCCGAGGTTCCGGTAGTCATCTGGGATGTTCAACGTGTGGGACCCAGCACAGGCATGCCAACACGGACGTCGCAAGGTGACTTGACCATGGTAAATTTTATGAGCCATGGTGACTCTCAAATGTTGATCATCATCCCCGGTACGATCCAGGAGTGTTTTGAGTTTGGCTGGAAAGCCTTTGATATTGCAGAACGTTTTCAAACACCGGTGGTTGTTTTGTCCGATCTCGATTTCGGCATGAACCAGTGGATGACCAAAAAATTCGAGTATCCAGACAAACCAATCGACCGTGGTAAGGTCTTGTGGGAAGATGACCTGGATAAAATGCTGGAACAAAACAACGGAATCTGGGGGCGGTATTTGGATGTCGATGGAGATGGTATCCCTTACCGCACTCTTCCAGGCAATCAGCACCCCAGAAGCGGGCATTTTGTGCGCGGCACCAGCCACGATGAATTTGCGAATTATTCAGAAGATGGTGATGTGTGGGTACATAACTTCGATCGAATCAAGAAGAAGATCGAATTGGCGCGAGAATCACTGCCCGAACCTGTGAAGGTCATGAGGGAAGGCGCGGATATTGGCATCATCTCTTCCGGTTCAGTAGATTCAGCGTTGCTGGAGGCTTGTGACCTTTTGGCGGAAGATGGAATCAAAACAGATTACTTGCGTATCCGTGGAATCCCTTTTTCAAAGGATGTTTGGGATTTTATCTATGATCATCGCTTAACTTACGTGGTGGAAATGAACCGGGATGGTCAATTGTCTCAATTATTGACGATGGATTTTCCGGATGTTGCGTATAAATTACGTAAAGTCGCCTATATGGATGGTTTACCCTTACCCGCCAAATGGATCAAAAAACAGATACAGGAATCAGAGGAGAATTTATCATGGTAACCTCGACCGGTCAAACCACCAACCTGGTGGGCCTCACCAGAGCGGATTACAGGGGAGCGCCTTCTACACTCTGTCAAGGCTGCGGTCACAATAGTATTGCGGCACAAATAACAGCAGCCTGTTTCGAAATGAACCTCATACCCGAAAAAGTGGTCAAATTCAGTGGGATCGGTTGTTCGAGCAAGAGCCCAACCTACTTCCTGGGTAGATCATTTTCATTCAATGGCTTGCATGGCAGAATGCCATCGTTGGCATTGGGCGCACAATTTGCCGACCGGACACTAGAAGCAATTGGTGTCAGCGGGGATGGTGATACTGCAAGTATCGGTTTTGGCCAATTTAAACATCTGGTACGGCGGAATTTGCCGCTCGTCTATATCATCGAAAATAATGGCGTCTATGGTTTAACGAAGGGACAATTTTCCGCAACTGCCGAAAAAGGTCTGCAGCTGAAGCGACAGGGCACCAATCCTTTCCTGCCGGTCGATCTGGCAATGGAGGCGTTGATCGCCAACGCTACTTTTGTCGCCCGGTCTTTCGCCGGGGATCCAAAACAGGTAAAAGAGCTGATCAAGGCTGCCATTGCCCACCAGGGGATTGCCGTCATTGACATAATTAGCCCTTGTGTCACTTTTCATAATCACGAGAATTCGTTCCACTCTTACTCTTTCGGTAAGACGCACGAAGAACAACTGCACGAGATCTCGTTGGTTCTCGCCAGAGAAGAGATCACAGTGGAAGATTTTGAACGCGGCACCACAAAGGAAGTGACTATGTTTGATGGCAGCACTGTTGTGCTGAAAAAGTTGGAAAGTGAATATGATCCGAGAGATAAAATACAGGCTTTGAAGAAACTACAGGAGGCTGAAGATAATAACTGGTTACTAACAGGGCTGATTTTTGTAGATCCTGAAGTCCCAACTCTTTTTGATAAATACAACATCCCGGAGACGCCCATGAACCGTTTGCCAGTTGAAAAACTGCGTCCGGTGCGATCAACGTTGGATGAAATTAATAACGCAATGTTCTAGGGAGCGATTAGATATTCAGCTTTTTATAGTAAGTACGGTGAATTTTTGAGAACCTGACGCCCATACTCTCCATATCTGATTTACTGCGGAGGTTTCGTTCATCTACCTGGACGATCTCCGCTTTTTTTATGCGTGTGGAATGGATGACGTTATCCAACTCAGAATAAAGTAGGGCATTGCCACCCAAACCCTGGTATTCAGGCAATAAACCAACACCGTTAATGTCCAGGATGTGGGGGTTTTTCTTTTCTTGTAAAAGGTACAACCAGCCTAGTGGTAACAATCTACCTCTTGCTTTTTGGAGTGCACGGTTGATGTTGGGATAAGCAACCAGGAATCCAGCGACATCATTTTGGTGCATGATCGCTTTGAGAAACTTCGGATCGGCGATTGCCAGAATATTTTTAGCCAATAGATCAAATTCAGCCGGAGTGGTAGGGTAGTAATTAGGATTGCTGTTGAAAGCCTTTTGTTGGATCTCGTCTACCCGGGGAATCCATCGAATGATCTCAGCCGTATCGTAAAAATGCTGAATGCGGAAATTTCCACGGTCAAGTACTTTTTCTGCAATTAGATGGATCTTCGGATTCGGGTGCCTATCCAGATATCCAGACAGATGATCATGACTTTTCTCAAAACCATTCGCTTCGATCAGGGATTGATAATAAGGCGGGTTGTATGGAACGCCGACAGCTGGAAGCTGGTCAAAACCTTCCACCAGAATTCCATTGCCATTGGAGCGCAGAAAACCTTTGGGACCGATCAAGGTATCCAGGTCGCGCTCTCTGCACCATTCTTCCGCTGTTTGGAACAGCAGTCGTGCAACCTCTGGGTCATTTACAGATTCAAAGTAATAGAAAAATCCGAATTTCACATTGTGAAATTCACAATACATTTGATTGTGCAATACGGCAATCCGTCCCAATATTTGGTTTTCGTTTTCCACAACAAAGAAATCGGCATCAGAGTGCTGATAAAAGGGATGTTTTTCGGGTTGCATGACCTTTTCGATTTCACCTGGAAAAGGCGGTACCCAATAGGGATTGTTTTCGTATAGTTGAAAAGGCAGGGATTTGAATATTCTTGTATCCACCTTGTTGTTCTTTTCGAGTTTTCGAACCTGCATTGTTGTGGACTCCGAACTATACTTCTTCACCGACAGAATGTAATAAAGCTAGGTTAGGCAGGCGCATCGCTCCAACTGGAAAGCCCGATATTAATACTACCTGTTCGCCAATTTTTAACTTCTTGCGCTGTATGAGGTAGTTGTCGACACTGCGTACCATTTCTTCAAGACTGTCAGCAAAGGGCACATGTACCGGGTGTACGCCCCAGTAAAGACTCATGGCAGAAAGAGTTCCTCCCTCAGGAGTAAAAGCGATGATCGGTACGCGTGGCCTGGTTTTAGACATGAGTAGGGCTGTTTTGCCGCTTTGCGTAAACACAGCAATAGTGGAAACATCACGATCATGCGCCAGTGTTTTTGCAGCATTTGAAATTGCCAATGCATCATCCTGTAAAGCGGCTTCGGGAAAACCGCTCGCATGGCTCCATTCCGTTTTATGTTTTTCAGCCTCCTGGATTATTGAAACCATCATCTTGACGCTTTCAACCGGGTATTTACCTGATGCAGTCTCCGCTGAAAGCATCACAGCATCAGTGCCATCAAAAACAGCGTTCGCTACATCAGATGCCTCTGCTCTGGTGGGGCGGGGATTATCGATCATCGACTCGAGCATCTGGGTGGCAGTGATCACCAGTTTGGCGTGCCGGTTGGCCATTTGAATGATCTCTTTTTGAACAATCGGTACCAGTGCAGGGGATGTTTCAACACCCAGGTCACCGCGCGCCACCATGACCCCTTCTGCGACATGCACGATCTCATGAAGATTCTTGATCGCCAACGGTCTTTCCAATTTGGCAATGATCGGCGTTTTGGCACGGGCTGGATTCATTTCTGAGATGATCCGTTTAACTTCGCGAATATCCTCGGCTGAGTCTACAAACGAAATGGCAACATAATCTACCGCATTTGAGAGACCGAAGGCCAGATCTACGCGGTCCTTTTCGGTAAAACGCGGAATTCCAAGGTCGGTACCGGGCAAATTCACGCCTTTGTGCGATTTTAATAATCCACCCAGGATGACACGGGTTTCTACGTAATTGTCATCAACTTTTGTCACCTGAAGTTCCAGTTTGCCATCATCCAACAGGATGCGATTACCAGGTTTTACAGCCTTGGTCAGGTTTGGTACATCCAGGGGAAGGGCGATCTCGCTGCCTTCAAACTGCTCGGAATGATCGCCAATCTGAAACAACCTGACAATCGCATTTGCACGTAATTCAACACCGTCCATGGGCAATTTGCCAACTCGCAACTTTGGACCCTGCAGGTCCTGCAAGATCGCCACTGGCTTACCCAGCTCCCTGGAGCACTCGCGGATCAGATTGATCATCGCCATGTGCGATTCGTGATCGCCATGCGAAAAGTTCAACCTGGCCACATCCATGCCGGCATTGATCAATTTCCGGATCATTGGTTTGGTCCCTGAACTGGGGCCTAATGTGCAGACGATCTTGGCAAAACGTGGCATTTTATCCTACCTTGCGAATCTGGAAATTTATGACCTCAATATTCATTATATATTCTTATCATTCAAATTAAAAAGAGAAACCGGGTGAAAATTCAACCGGTTTCTCTAGTCTTCTTTGTCTTATGGAAGGAGCAATTTTGCCAGAACAGCTTTTTGGGCGTGCAAACGATTGTGAGCCTGCGGGAAGATCTTTGAATGAGCGCCATCTGCCACTTCATCCGTTAATTCCTGTCCACGGTGAGCTGGCAGACAATGCATAACGATCACATCTTTGTCAGCTTCGTTGACCAGTTTCTGGTTAACCTGGTAAGGAGGAAAAACCGCCATGCGTTTTTCTGCTTCTTCTTCCTGACCCATACTGGTCCAGGTATCCGTGTAGATCACGTGTGCATTTTTCACTGCCTCGTGCGGGTCGCGAATGAATTTCATCGTAGAGCCGGATTCCAGCGAGATTTTCTTGCCAATTTCAATCGCGCGCGGCGCCATGTCATAACCTTCAGGACTGGCCAGTGTGAAGTTGGCACCGAGTCTGGCGCAAATGTGCAAAAGTGATACGGCAACGTTGTTTCCATCGCCGATGAAGGTCACATTTAACCCTTTTAAAGTCCCAAATTTCTCAATGATGGTGAGTGCATCTGCCATGGCCTGGCAGGGGTGGTTGTAGTCACTTAACCCGTTGATAACCGGGATCGAAGCCCACTTGGCCAGTTCAACTACGTGATTGTGATCGAAGACACGCGCCATAATGGCATCCACATACCCGGAAATCACCCTTGCAATATCGGCAATAGATTCCCGTTTACCGAGTCCTATTTCGCTTGGCGAGAGGTACAAAGCGTCGCCACCCATATGGCGCATGGCCATATCAAAGCTAACGCGTGTGCGCAGGCTGGGTTTTTGAAAGACCATCGCCAGCACTTTGCCTTTGAATAATGGTTTATTACCGCCGGCAAAATGTTCCTTTTTTAAAGCGATTGCCAAGTCGAGCATCTCCTGGAGTTCACTTGCTGAATAATCAGATACCGCAAGAAAATCTTTTTTCATAGGTTTCCTCTCAAGGGATGGTTATTTTGCTTTTCGAGTATAACATAATCGATAATGAGTTCAGCCTAACTTCAGTTTCCGAATGGCATTTTTTACCATGAGGTCGATCAGGTCATGGAATCTCCTGCCCAACAGGTTATTGAGATTGTAAATAAGTTTACCCTCGTTTCCGGGCAGAATGACATATTTTTTTCGGGCTACATTTTTAACGATCTCATTCGCTACAGCTTCAGCGCTCATCAATTTCGCCGAGCCGGCAACCTGTTTCGTGATGAAGGGTTTAAATGGCTGCTCATAATCGAGTTGTGGTGTTTGCGTATCAGGAGGAAAAACGATTGAGACCTGGATTCCGTAAGGTTTTAACTCTGAACGTAAGGCATCAGAGAAGCCGGTAACGGCAAACTTGGATCCACTGTATGCGGTATAACCATAGATTCCGAGAAAGCCGGCAACTGAAGAAATGTTCACAATTGAACCGGAGCGCCTTGATTTCATTCCAGGCACAAGGTTTTTAAGTACATTTACAGTACCAAAGTAATTGACATCCATCAACCAATCAAAGATCTCCGGCTTTAATGAGGTGAACGTGCCCGGGTGGGAGACACCTGCGCAATTGATCACGATATCGGGAAGTCCATGCCTGGCGGTATAGTTATCCAGGATCACGTTCAGATCTTCGCGCCTGGTAACATCCGCTTGAATGGTTACCAAAGACGAGGCGTTGTCAGTAGCGATCCGGGAGATTTCGGATGAAGCGTTTTCCAGCAAGGTTTGTTGACGGGAGAGGATCGCGACCTGGCAGCCTTCAAGGACAAGCCTTTTTGCCAGCGCTAAGCCAATCCCGCTGGTTCCACCGGTGATGAGCACAGATTTGTTACTGTAATAATCTTTCAAGGATTTGTTGTTCATGATCAATGACCGCAGGAACTGCAGGAACCACCGGAGCACCCCGCGCAGCCTGAAGATCCGCTTTGGGAGGAGGCACCTTCGCGCTTGGTATAGCAGGTCGAAAGCGCGCGTTTCGTATTTATGGAGGAACACCTGGCACACTGAATGGGTACGTCTGCATCCCTCATGTGCCGGAGTGATTCAAATTTAGCGCCGCAATCCTGGCATTTATATTCGTAAATGGGCATTATTAAACCTCACTCGATGTTGATGCGATTGTAATCGAATTCTCAGCTCAGTGTGGAGTTGTTCCAACTGACTTGATGATCAGGTACAAAGCAATCCCCGCGGTCACCGCCACGTTGAGTGAGGTTTTCGATCCAGCCATGGGGATGTGGATGACACTGTTCGCACGCGACAGCACCTCCGGGTCAACACCTGAGACTTCGTTTCCCAGTATGAGAATCAGATGCTGTTGTGGTTGATAATCAATNNCAATAGCATAATCCATCAGGGATTTGGATTCAGGTGTAGATTCAAGCGCAAGCAGGTGATATCCACTATTCTGCAGTTCGTTCACAATGTCCAATGAATTTGTGTGATAACTCCAACTGGTTTCCATCTCGGCACCCAGGCTGGATTTTCTTACCCGCGCGTGTTCAGGGGAAGGGGTAGTACCGCAACAATAGATATGAGCGACACCCGCGCCGTTTGCAGTACGGAAGATCGAGCCCACATTTTCAGCACTGCGTAAGTTGTCAAGCAGGATCGAGATCGAAAACTTAGGCAGCCATTGACCGGTGGAAGGACGTTGAAAATTACTGTACGGTTTCCCGATCAGATTCATGTGAGAACCGCAAACCGGGCAGTGATCCAATTGGCTTGTGGACAGATCAGAAGGAAAACGCAGCCGGCAGGATGAGTTTTCACACTCGAACATTTGAAAAAACGGTTCAGCCATGATGATCTATTTGACCAGCAGCAATTTTTTCCGACTGATCGTCGCGTCCTGCAATGCGATTCCCAGTGCATCGAGAACCTCTTCAGGTCGGCCGGTAGCGGAAGGTCTCGCTGCAAGGGTCATTTCCAGTATGTTGGGATTGCATTCATCGATTTTCAATGATTCAATCAAGGGAAGCAGGTCATATTGCTTACCACGTCTTTCCCTCACACACGTATTCTTGTTCAAGAGTGTATCCAGCAGTTCTTCCAGATCCGCTGGTCTATGCTCATCGTTGATGACCACCTCGTAGGTAGCTGAGATTACTTGAGTCTGGAGCGGTTTTTCTTCAGGCGGGACGATACGGATTTCCAGGATCGTGATTCCCGGCTGAAGCGCTTTTTCCAGCTTTTCGCGTGAATCAGGCTCCGTGAGATCGGAATCCAACCAAAAATCTAGCAGATCCTCCTCGCTGGTAAAGCCTAGAGGCAATGGACACGCCTGGTGAATTTTCGGCTGAGGGTGGAAGCCCTGGGAATAGGCCAGGGGTAACCCGGCCCGCCGGAAACTGCGTTCCCAGACCTTGTGCATATCAAGATTGCCGGTATATTTCAGTTCGTCACCTTTGGAGTAAACCAATCTGATCCTCTGCATTAATTCACC
The DNA here is from genome assembly GCA_002428455.1 of Anaerolineaceae bacterium UBA6107. Lineage (GTDB taxonomy): Bacteria > Chloroflexota > Anaerolineae > Anaerolineales > Anaerolineaceae > UBA6107. Next base: position 25,543 of record DIWL01000024.1, read on the forward strand.
TCCGGGCAAAGCCAGAGTTGGCCGGGGTGTGCCTGGCGAAGATCCGAAAATTCACTCAGGATTCCGCAGGCATGGCAACCATCACGGCAATCATCCGTCAGTTCATTCCTTTGAGAACGGTCATATTCACGTAATAAATACTTGCGCGTAACACCGGTGTGAATATGGTCCCATGGAAAGACCTCATCAATTTCGCGTTTTCTGCTTCCATAAAAATCCGGGGTAATGCCGTGGGCATCAAAGGCATCCATCCATATGTTGTAATTGAATTGATCCTGCCATGCATCAAATTTTGCCCCATTGCGCCATGCAGTTTCGATTACTTTAGCCAGGTTCCGGTCACCTCGGGAAAGAGCTGCTTCAAGGATAGTCTCACGAGGATTGGACCAGGTCATTTTCATTCCCGGTCCGCGCAGCTGGTCTTTCAACAGGTTTTGTTTTTCAAGCACGGTTAGTAAGGGATCCAGCGATGCCCATTGGAATGGCGTGTGTGGTTTGGGGACAAATGTACTAACACCCACGTGGAGGTTGGCGCGTTTACCGATCGCTTTACGACCTTCCACGACGACCTTTTTACTGAGATCGGCAATTGCCTGAACATCCTCCATGGTTTCACCGGGTTGTCCGATCATGAAGTAAAGTTTTAATGTGCTCCATCCGCGCGAGTAGATCTCACGTGCCGTGGAGAGTAACTGATCAGCCTGGATGGGCTTGTTGATCGTATTGCGCATACGATCAGTAGCGGCTTCAGGTGCCAATGTGAAACCTCCCTGCCTGACACCTTTCAATTTCTCCATCAGATCAACCGAGAAGGATTCAATGCGCAGGGAAGGCAGCGAGATCGTGAGGTTCTTTCCTGATAAACGGCTTGTGATCTCATCAACTAATTTGCCTATTTGCGTATAGTCGCTTGAGGATAGCGACAATAATGCGATCTCTTCATAACCGGTGTTTTCCAAAGCCTTCTCAATCGCCTCTGCGATGTCAGATACGGTTCTTTCGCGAACGGGGCGGTTGACCATGCCAGCGTGACAAAACCGGCAACCGCGGGTGCAGCCACGCATGATCTCCATGGCGATCCGATTGTGTACCACATCGATTGAAGGCACCAGAAAATGAGTGGGAGGTGGTGGTAAAGTACCGCAAAGACGTTTTGTGATGACGGCTGGAAAATCCGTAGAGATCGGTGTCAGAGAATTAAGGGTTTGGTCATCCTTATAGG
>DIWL01000024.1:26815-43649 GCA_002428455.1 Anaerolineaceae bacterium UBA6107
GAGGGCATTAAGTACATTTGTAAACAGGGTTTCATAGGGCAGCGTGAAGCCGATCAGGTCAAAATTAGCAAGAGGGGTTTTGGATTCCAGGGAATACAAGGGGATTTTGTTTGCCCGCATGGCATTTTCCATGTCAAGCCAGGGTAGATAAGCACGCTCACATAAGGTGTCTGTACGGTTATTGAGTTGTTCGTACAGGATCATTATTCCCAGGTTGGGTAACCCGATATCGTAAATATCCGGAAAGACCAGGGCTACGCGGGATTTAACGCTCTCCCAGTCTTTTCTGATCCGGTTGTACTCACCGCCGACATAACGCCCCGGTTTTTGTACAAATGGCAGGACCTTATTTAATTTTTTTTCTATCTCAATGCTTGACATCAATATGATACTCTCCAAAAATTATGCAGATTTAACGGTTTTCGATGTGTTGCTCGTCAATTTCCAGGTTAGGATAACGATAGGCAATAAATTCAATGACCTCGTTGGACGCACGGGCATTTAGCTGTGCATCATTGGATACAAACACGCAAGAAATCCATGCCGACTGCCAATAATCCTGAAGACCAGTCTCAGCCACCGAAATATTAAATTCTTTTCTCAAACGAGCAATTAATGGCCTTAACTGACTGCGTTTTTCTTTCAGAGATGCGCATCCATGCAAGAGCAGTTTGATCGTCAAAAGAGTGATAACCGAACTGTCCGGTCTGGAATACGCTGGGGCTCTTGTCATAACATATCCGTAAGATTACAATGCCTGCGTAAATATAATATAGATTGGTAAAAAATCAAATGTCTGAAATTGATCAAAAATATCAACTGGCTTTGGATTACCTGTATTCTTTTGTGGATTACAGCCTGACCAGGCAGTTACGTTATACGCCTGAAAAGTTCAACCTCGACCGGATGCGTGCTTTAATGCGGTTGATGGGAGATCCACAAAACACATACCCGATCATCCACGTCGCTGGCACCAAGGGCAAAGGTTCCACTGCAGCCATGATCGTTAGTGTACTACGTGAAGCAGGTTATCGGACCGGGTTTTACAACTCTCCCCACTTGCAGGATTTCACAGAACGCATCCAGGTGGATTTCCAGCCGATTGCGCATGAAACCCTCGTTGGAGAGGTGGAAGAGATCAAACCCCTTCTTTCACAAATTCCTGAGATCACGACTTTCGAGATCACCACAGCGATCGCTTTCAATGTCTTTAACAAGGAAAAAGTAGATGTGGCTGTAATAGAGGTTGGATTGGGCGGCAGATTGGATGCAACAAATGTGGTTGATCCACTGGTATCCGTGATCACTTCACTTTCGTTTGACCATATGAATGTGCTGGGAGATTCAATCACACAGATCGCCGCAGAAAAAGGCGGCATCATTAAACCTGGCAAACCAGTTGTATTGGCGCCGCAATGGAAGGAAGCCAGGGAGGTGATCGAAAACATTTGCCGCGAGAGACAATCTCCGCTAACCATCATTGGGCGAGATTATTTCTACGGGGAGCATTCCCGTTCGTTAAATGGGCAGACTTTCTACTTGTGGACCAGAAACGAGCAGGAAATGATCAATGAGTACATTTCTTCCGGGGGGCGTAGTGACTGGGAACCGGAGCATTATTCAACACCGCTGTTGGGGTTTCACCAGGTGGAAAATGCTGCAACGGCTTTTGCGACGATCCAAATTTTGGGCGAATCCGGTTTTACCATACAAAAATCTGCAATTTTAAGTGGTTTTTTGAACGTGAAATGGCCTGGACGCTTCGAGATCTTAAGCTGGGAACCTTTTATTATCATCGATTCTGCCCACAACCAGGATTCCGCCTTACGCTTACGGTTGGCTATGGATGATTATTTGAATGGGCGACCGATAATTCTCTTGTTCGGTTCTTCGGAGGACAAGGATGTAAGGGGGATGTTCTCACACCTGCTGCCGCGGGTTCGTATGCTGATCGCAACCAAAAGTGAGCATCCTCGTGCGATGGACCCGGATATACTGGTAGAATTAGCCAGTCAATTCGGCAAATACGCGATCAACACCGAATCCATTGAAGAAGGGTTGGCAGAAGCCATTCGCCAGGCTGGAAAAGATGCAGTGGTGATGGTCGCAGGGAGTATTTTTGTTGCCGCTGCAGTGAGAGAAATATTGAACTCTAACAATCAGTTCAACAACTAAGGATGCCATGAGAGACGATTGGAAAAAAAGACAGGACAACCCCGAAGAATTTAACGCCTCGCTTTATCAACGAACCGATGAACTATACCAGGTTAGCGATGCTGAACCTGATGAGAACGGGGAGATTTACTGCCCGGTTCTAGTCATGCGGGATATTGTTGTTTATCCACGGATGGTTTCACCCATTTTTATTACCCCGGGACCTAACATGGACGCGATCAACCATGTACAAAAAACCGGCGGAACGATGATTGCGCTGATATTGAAGGACAGCGATATTGAAAAACCGGCTCCTGAAGATTTTTTGGAGATAGGGATTGAAATCGCAGTGGGTCGTTTGTTAAGCCTGCAGGATGGAAACGCTTCTGCCCTTGTACAAGGTCGAAGACGCATCCGGATTCGGGAAATCCTAAAAGAGGGTAATTTCATGTGGGCGCGTGGAGCAGTTGTCCACGAGAAGCTCACGGTAGACCGGCAAGCTGAAGCGCTGATGCGCACAGCACGCGACCTATTTGAACGCTGCATCCAGCTCGATCGCAGTCTACCGGACGAAGCACATCTATTTTCTGTGAACATTACCGAGCCGGGTTGGCTGGCAGATATGGTCGCTACAGCGATCTCTCTGCCTTTTGATGAGCGCATGAAGCTGGTCACCATTACAGAGCCAAAAGACAGGCTAAAACGTGTGAACTGGCTGCTGGCACAGGAATTGGATGTGCTTCAGTTGGAAGATGAGATACAAAACCGCGTCCAAAGTGAAGTTGACCGCTCACAACGGGAATTCTATTTGCGGGAACAACTGCGGGCGATCCAAACCGAGCTTGGTGAAGGCGATATTTGGTCGCGAGAGATCAATGAGCTAAAGGAAAAGATCACAGAGAAAAAAATCCCTGAGGAGGCCAGGAAACAGGCATTAAAGGAGATCGAACGTCTGACCCAAATGCCTTCCATGGCTCCGGAAGTTGGGATCATTCGCACCTACCTGGATTGGATCCTGGACCTACCCTGGGAAGATAAAACGGAAGACAACCTGGATGTTAGGCATGCAGCAAGGGTTCTGGAAAAAAATCATTATGGACTGGGAAAAGCAAAGGATCGTATCCTCGAATACATCGCGGTAAAGAGCCTCAAACCCAAAAAGGAAAGACAACCAATCATGTGTTTTGTCGGACCTCCGGGGACAGGAAAAACATCGCTCGGTAATTCGATTGCCACTGCGTTAGGTCGCAAATTTGTGCGTCTTTCTCTCGGTGGTGTCCGTGATGAAGCTGAGATACGTGGGCACAGGCGTACATACATCGGTGCTCTGCCTGGACGGATCATTCAAACCATGCGGCGTGCGGGAACGATCAATCCACTCTTCATGCTTGATGAGATTGATAAACTGGGCGCGGATTTTCGTGGAGATCCATCGTCGGCATTGTTGGAAGTGCTCGACCCGGAACAGAATAATTCATTTTCTGATCATTACCTTGAGCTGGCATACGATCTCTCCAAGGTGATGTTCATCACCACTGCCAACAGCCTCAATAGTATTCCCCCTGCCTTACTGGACCGGATGGAGATTCTGGAGTTTCCCGGATACATCGAAGAGGAAAAAGTAGAAATCGCAAAACGATTCCTCATTCCGCGCCAGATGGAAGAGAGCGGGTTTGAACCCGGTGAGATTGAGATCGAGGATGAAACACTGAAGAAGGTGATCAGAGAATATACCTACGAAGCCGGCGTGAGAAACCTGGAACGGGAGATTGGCCGATTATGCCGTAAAGAAGCTCGCTTGAAATCGGAGAAAAAGAAGATTATCCCGGTGATTACCGTCAAGTCGGTTGAAAAATTCCTGGGACCTCCTCAATTTTTCATGACCGAAGCCGAAAGGAAAGACGAAGTGGGGGTGGCGACTGCCATCGCGTGGACCGAGAACGGCGGCGAGATCATGCCAGTGGAAGTGTTGATCATGGAAGGTAAAGGTAATTTGCAGATCACCGGTCAGATCGGAGATGTAATGCAGGAATCTGCCCAGGCCGCACTTTCTTATTTGAAATCGAAATCAACCACGCTAAAGATCGATCCGGAAATATTCGAACAGGTGGATGTGCATTTGCATATTCCTGAGGGCGCTATTCCAAAAGATGGCCCCAGCGCGGGGATTACCATGGCGACCGCTTTGTTTTCTGCATTCACTGAACGGCGGGTTTACAAGGAAATCGGTATGACCGGTGAGATTACGCTTCGCGGTAATATTTTACCGGTAGGGGGTGTGCGAGAAAAGATACTCGCAGCGCATCGCAGTGGACTAAAGACGATCCTGTTGCCGGAGAAAAATGAGAAAGACCTGGTGGAAGTACCCAAAAAGGTACGTGATGATCTGAATATCAGGTTTGTAAAACACATGGACGAAGTGATCAAAATCGCCTTGTATGGTGAACCTGAGAAAACCAATTCTTCTTTACATCGGGATGGTCGAAAGAAAAAACGATCGGCTAAAAAAGAATCATAAAAAAAGAGCGGTGAAATCGTTGGATTCACCGCTCTTATAAAAAAATATTCTAGGTTTATGCCTTATCCTGTGATGTATCTTCTGGTCGGGTTGCTTTTAATGCCAGAATACCGTTCTTGACCTGGTTGGTAACCTTGGATAATTCCTCATCCAGTGCAGCGAGAGTCTGTAATACATAGTCGTCAGCATCTTTTTTGGTTTTTTCGCTTTCGATTTGCGCCTGAGCCAAGATGTCTTCAGCACGGGTTTTTGCAGCAGAGGTGATGGGTTCATCCTCAACAATTTTTTCGGCCTTTTCGCGGGCTAAAGCAATCGTCCGGCTCGCTTCCTCCTGAGCCTGGGCGAGAATGCGATCCCTTTGTGCTAATAACTGTTGAGATTTCTTTATCTCTTCAGGAATCGTGACGCGCATCTGATCGATCAGATCCAGCATGCGGTCTTCGTCGACGATGACGCTATGCGTAAACCAGATCGGTTTACTTTCGTTGAATAACTCTTCCAAACGGTCAACAAGATGTAATATGTCCATACCCATTCTCCTACTAACTAATTATGATTATAGCGAAAAATACGAATTATGTATACGCAATTCAACTATTAATCACGGAATGTCTGGGCAGGGATGACCTGTTGGTCGCTGCCAGGTGTCAGGAACTTGGCGTCGAGGGCTTTCTTCACATAGTCTGGCACCATCGTGGTGACATTACCGCCCAATGACGCAATTTCCCGAACAGTAGAGGATGATAAAAAGGTGTGTTCTTCGCTGGTGATTAATGCCATCACCTCGATGTCTGGTTCAAGGCGGTGATTTGCCAATGCCATGCGGAATTCATACTCAAAATCTGAGAAAACACGCAAACCACGAATCATTAACTGGGCTTCGATCTTCCGGCAATAGTGCACTGTAATGCCGCTGTATCCTGTGACAGTGATATTTGGATCACTTTGGAAAACATACCGAACCATGTCCAATCTTTCTTCAGGACTAAAAAGAAAGTTCTTTAAAGGTTTATCATACACAGCGATGACAAGTTCATCCACTAACCTGGAAGCCCGCCTGGCAATGTCAATGTGCCCGTTGTGGATCGGGTCAAAAGAACCCGGGAATACAGCTTTGATCATCTTACCCTCCTAACTGATATCTCCAGCTTCGGTATTCCATAATTCCGAAAGCTTGGCAGCAATTAATTGATGCTCCGGTTTTTCCAACAACGGATCATCCCGTAAAATTTCCTGAGCGGATTTTCGGGCTTTTTCGATCAGGTGAATGTCTGACAGACTCGCCATCCGGAGGTCTGCATAGCCTGATTGGCGGTATCCGATAAAATCACCAGGACCCCGTTGTTCCAGGTCTTTCTCGGCCAAAATAAAACCATCGGTCGTTTCTGTCATCACAGCCAGTCGTTCGTTCTCGAGTGAATCCTCATTTTCCGGAATGAGCAGGCAGTAAGCACTATCTCCTCCACGTCCAACCCTGCCGCGAAGCTGATGCAGTTGCGCAAGACCGAAGCGGTTCGCACCTTCGATTAACATGACCGTCGCATTTGGAACATCCACTCCTACTTCGATCACCGTTGTTGAAACCAGTATCTCGTGTTTACCTTCTCTGAAATCGCGCATGATGCGTTCTTTCTCATCGGGTGGCATCCGGCCGTGTAGTAGACCCAACTTATAGTTAGCGAACACTTCTTTCTGTAAATAGACATGCTCATTGACTGCCGCTTTTTGATCCTCATCATCACCTTTTTCGATCAGAGGATAGATAATGAATGCCTGGTGACCACTTTGGATCTCTTTGTTGATCAACTGGTAGGCTTTCTCGCGCGCGAAAGGATGAATGATACGAGTATCCACAGGTTTTCTACCGGCAGGCATTTCATCAATGATCGAAATATCGAGGTCACCAAATAAGGTCAGAGCCAATGAGCGCGGAATTGGGGTAGCGCTCATAACCAACAGATGAGGATTCTCTCCTTTTGACCGCAAAGCAGCCCGTTGTGCAATGCCGAAGCGGTGTTGTTCATCAATAATGGCCAGTTGCAGATTCATAAAAAATACCGGGTCTTCGATGAGCGCGTGGGTTCCGATCAATAGCTTGATCGTTCCATTCTGGCAGCCTTGTGAGATGTCTTCACGCTCCTGAATTGATGAATCACCGGTTAGCAGACGAATCTCTTCTGCCTGAAGTGGCAGGTTGCTGCTGCTGTCTCCAGCCAGGTTCTTTAGCATGGATTGATAATGCTGTTCGGCAAGAATGCTGGTGGGTGCCATCAAGGCTGCCTGTCCTCCGTGTGTGTTGACAGTGGCACACGCGATGGCTGCAACGATCGTTTTGCCGGAGCCCACGTCTCCCTGGATCAATCGGTTCATCGGCCGTCCTGAGGCCAAGTCTGACCTGATTTCTGCGATCACTTTTTTCTGAGCTCCAGTGAGTTCGAATGAAAGCGCGGAAGTGATAGAGTTCACCTGATCGTCTGTGATCTCGTACCTGGCTGCCGGGATGGCCTGCCATGATTGTTTTTGCTGCTGCACACCCAATTGGAGATAGAAAATTTCGTCGAATGCCAGCCTGTCTTGTGCTGACCGTAAGAGGTCGAAACTATCGGGGTAATGCACCTGGTGCAACGCTACCGGAAGATCAATCAATCCAACGGCGCGTTTTAGCTCATGTGGCAGGTGGTCCTGGATGCGAGTTACATAGAATCGCAAAGCTGAATTCACAGCATTACGCACATCTTTTTGTGATAATCCGGCTGTCAACGGGTAAACGGGAGTAATACGGTTGGTATTCAAATGTGCAGCGTCCAGCGGTTCAAATGCCGGATCGTTCATTTGTTTTCGACCAAGGTACATACTCACTTTACCGGATATAACCAGCTGAGTTCCCCTGCGAAAATGGTTTTCAAAACTCTGAACGTACTTTAGTGACCGGAAAAAGACCAGTCGTAAAAACCCTGTACCATCACTGACCACCACTTCAACCCTAGCCTGGTTCCGCCGGTGAATCGGGGTGGTCAACAAACTTTGGACTGTAGCGATGATGGTCAGTTCCTCATCATACTCAATGCGGTTAATTGTCTTGAGTGTGGAATAATCTACATATCTGCGAGGAAAATAGTACAAAAGATCCTCGATCTTGTGTACACCTAAAGACACATATAAATCTTTTTTTACATCACCTATGCCATGGAGAATGGTGAGTGAGGATTGTAAACCGGTAGCCTGTTTGGGGGATTGATTTGCCTGAGGTGCTGGTTTCTTTTCCTCTTTGGGTTTTGTACCTTCGGTTGCTTTTTTAATATTTCCCGAAGGCGTTATTTCAGCAATCGTTTGAGCGTTTGCCTGGCCTAGTTCCTGATTTTGTTTCTTGATCGCTAACATTACAGCGGTGAGCGCAGTTTCGCGGCTGGCAAGATCCATTTGGGAATAATTCGTGAACAGGTCTTCAACCTGCCGCAACAAATCATCAGGTATTTGTTCTGATCTCGCTTCTATGATCCAATTGGGGTAGAACTTGTGTAAACCGCCAATGATGGCTTTATCTGCATACTTGCTTTGCATTTCCAGGGCAAGTATCTTGTTAAGTTTTTCCAGTGATCTGAGCATGGCTATATTTTACAGCAAACCTCAATGTTTACTTGGTCGTGCGCGAGACAATTTTTTTTCAGGAATTATAGGATTCTGTGATCACAATGCCCATTCCTTGTGGGCCAATGAGGGAAGCGAGGAACGGATTGATCGTGTGCTCAGAATATTGAGTTTTGGGGAAGAATTCCTCAACATGCTGGCGGATGATTTTGGATTCATTGTGCGCCGGGGATGCAGGCTGGATAAATGAGATGTTACCGATTTCCTCAAATTCTTCAATGAATTCAATGAAATAATCAAAGGCACTGCGAATGTTTTTTACTTTCTCCACGGGATTTAACTTCCCGTCTTCAAGCGTGAAGATGGGAAGGAATCCAAGCACTTCACCGCTGACCGCTTGACCAAGATCGATAAATCCAGATTTGTTAAGATAAGAAAAGTTTGGTGTGCACAATAACGTATATACATGGGGAATGGCTTCCCGCAATCTTTCTTCGATTACGTACCCGCCTATATTCTTTTCGATCAATTCTGCTGCAATTTGAACAATCTGACCTTCACCGATAGCGATCGATTGGGTATCGAGCAGGTGTATCTCGGCTTTACCGTGAATTTTTTTTATTATTTCTTCAAACAAGTCATACGAGGGGTGTAAATTCTTTGAAACGAGGGCAATGAAGATATCATCGTAAGATTGATAAAGGGACAGTATCTGATTGGAAATATAATCTGTCGTGGGCAGCGCCAGGCGCATTGGATTGTTTGAATTTATGTGTTTCGGAAAATCTCCAACACGCACGTTCCTGATGTTGTCAAACTTATTTGAGAGATGTTCGATCTCTTCATCCAGAATTCTGACAAATTTACATCCAGGAAAATTCGGCCGTGTAAATTGAGCGGCATTATCGGTCAGGATTAAGTTGTGACCCATTGATTACTCTAAGGACATAATGATCTGGTAATGCGGCTGTCCACCGTTGTGTAATTCGATTTCATGATCTGGGAATGTTTCGGTAATCTCATCAGCAACCGTTTGGGCTTCATCCTCGGACATATCTGATCCATAAAACAGGGTGATCCTTTCACGCTGGTCGAGATCCGTTTTTTCGAGAAGATTGATACAAGCCTCAGCCACTGACTCACCGGTAATAAGAAGGGTTCCATTCAATAAACCAATGATCTTGCCCTTATCTACTTTAACACCGTTTAATTCCACAGTTCGCGTGGAAGTGGTTATCTCACCACAGTCCGCTTCAGACAACGAATCCTTCATGTCATCCACCACTTCCTGGAAGTCACCTTCTGGATTCCAGCGTAGAATGGCTGAAATTCCCTGGGCAACATTTCGGGTTGGAATGACCTCAACCTGCTTGACACTTAATGCCTTGGCTGAATTGGCTGCAAGAATAATGTTCTTGTTATTTGGCAGGATGATCACTTTGTCGGTTGGCAGGTCTTCGAATGATTTTAGGATCTCTTGAATGCTCGGATTCATGGTCTGTCCGCCTGCAACGATGGCGGTGGCTCCCTGGCTGGCAAAGATTTGTGATAAGCCGATTCCGGGAGATACTGCAACTACAGCTATGGTGCCTGGAACAAAATCGTTGAAAATGATTTCGCTCTTTTTGGCCTCGATGCGCTTCATCTGCTCAACCAGGTCTTCCTTGTAAACCTTGTAGATCTCACCCATTTGCCTGATCAGTGCTTCAGGTTCATCCTGCTTGGCTGTTTCCGTGTGGATGTGCATGCGATACAGTCCATCGCCTTCACCAACCTGTATGGAAGTGCCAATTTTTGAGAGGTCCTCGTAAAAAGACTCGAGGTCGAGCGTTTTGTAAGGGGCAAAATCAACCACGACTTCAACATCCTGACCGTCTTCAACACTGTCCATCGTTTCAGCAAACTTGATTGAGGACAAATCTCTCACAATTACGGCAGATTCGTCGAGAGATTGACCCTTTATGAACCTTAATATCCCTTCCAGCAGGATATACAGACCTTTTCCACCCGAATCAACCACACCGGCAGTCTTAAGGATGGGGAGTAATTCCGGCGTAAACTTGACGGATTCATCTGCGGCTTTTACTGCATCTTCCAGAATAGTGGCCAGGTCTGTGGATCTTGTAACTGAGTTTTCAACAGCGATCGATATATCTTTTATTACGGTTAAGATTGTCCCTTCAACCGGTCGAACAACTCCCTTGTACGCAGTATTGCGGCTTTCAGATAGTGCATGCGATAAAAGCAGGGCATCCATTTCAGGATGATTGTCAAGAACTCTGGCAAATCCACGTAAGATCTGTGAAAGGATAACACCTGAGTTACCTCTTGCGCCCATCAGCGCGCCCTGTGCGACGTTTTTGGCGATTCTTCCAATATTTTCATCTTCCATGCTGCTAATTTCATTGTAGGCCGCCTGCATGGTTAGCAGCATATTGGTGCCGGTATCGCCGTCAGGGACGGGAAAAACGTTTAGAGAGTTCACCAGCTGTTGATTTGCTCTTAACCAACGCAGTGCGGCTTCAATAAACAGTTTAAATTTTTTACCGTTAATACTCTGGTTTGCTTTTGCTTGATTAATGATAGTTGGCTGTTTTTCGTCCACAATTGTCCTGTTATTTGCCATTCGAATTATCCACTACTAGTCTGGATTGCTGATCCTAAGACCGCGCACATGTACATTCACACTTTTCACAGTAAGCCCGGTCATGTTCTGGATCTGGTATTTAATCAATTCAGCCACATTGTCGGCCACTGATTTTATACGGGTGCCATATTCAATAACGATATAAAGGTCGATTATAACAGCCGACTCTTCAAAGTTAATATCGACGCCCAGTACGGGGTCTTTTACCAAAGTGTGGCTGATTCCTTCCGCCAGGTTCTTTACAGCAAGTCCAACAATGCCATATGATTCCAGGGCGGACTGGCTGGCGATGGACGCAAGCGCTCGGTGCGAAATAAAGATGCTTCCTAATGGATTATCAGATGTGGTCATATTCATATCCTTGTTTTATAACATTCTTTCTTGTAAAAAGATACGGTATGTGATAGAATCTGTCGCTGTGTTCATGTAATGGAACTATATTTTACTAAATAAATGCAGGGTTGTAGTGAAAGGAAATAGTCATGGCGAAGTGTGAAATGTGCGGGAAAACGACAGCGTTTGGACATAATCGAAGTTTTTCATTGCGGGCAACTAATCGAACCTTCAAACCGAACCTTCAGAAGGTGTCTGTAATCGTGGATGGACGAAAAGTATCAAAGACCCTTTGTGCCAAGTGCATTCGAACAATGGTGAAATCAGCCTGATCAGCAAATTTTACTGGATCAATTACGGCTTCGGCCGTAATTTTTTTTAACCCAAAGCCTGTCTGAGAACAGCAATTCCTGTACTGATCCCGGATGGATGGTTGAAAATTGATGACGCACTGACGAAGACATTAGCGCCAGCCGTACAGGCTGAACCAATATTCCCGACATTTATTCCGCCATCAACTTCCAGTCGAACGGGTCTTTCACAGTGCTTGATGAGATCAGACACCTCTTTGACTTTCCCGATCATTTGAGGGATAAAAGACTGGCCGGAAAATCCCGGGTTAACTGTCATCACAAGGACCATATCAATAAAAGGTAATAACGGTTCAATTACCGTACTGTGAGTTCCAGGATTCAGCGCTACACCAGCCTGGCATCCGTTGCCTCTGATCAGTTCTAATGTGCGAAGTATATTGGGATTATTTTCCGGGTGGATTGTGATTGTGGTTGCACCTGCCTCCACAAAATCCCGCACCAGGCTTTCGGGTTTTTCAACCATCAAATGACAGTCGATCGGCAGAGAAGTAGATTGCCGGCAGGCTTTAACAATTACCGCTCCCATGGTCAGGTTGGGTACAAAATGACCATCCATCACATCAACATGGATCCAGTCGATTCCTGCCAGTTCACAGGTATGTATGTCATCTTCCAGGTTGGCAAGATCAGCGGAGAGTATTGAGGCTGCGAGTAGATTCTTCATATTTTCACCGGATCGAGGTACTTAATTTAAACCAGATAAATAACCAGAACGGTATCAGACCGCCGACAAGCAGCAGGGTGATCAATTCCAGCCAGATGAGTTTCCAATCCACCCCGCGATTTGTTGGAGTGTAATCTTCACGAGTAACAGGCGATGGAGAAGGCACCGATGGGGGAGATGCAATCCGGTCCTCAACAGCCGGAACGTCAATTTCGTTGGTTGAGGTTTGGTTCGCCCGCGGTTTCAATAGCAGGTTCGCCAGAATGTGTCCCAATTGGTCTGCGGTACGGTATCGTGCAGAGGGTTCCTTCGAGAGGACTTTTAACATGATCAGTGCCAGCTCTTCAGGGAGGTCGGGGCGATAGATGCGCGGATCCTGGGGTGGTTGTTCCTGGTGCATTTTAATCAATTCTTCAACCGAACCAGCCTCGAAGGGGAGCCTTCCGGTGAACAACTCATACATGACCACTCCGAGCGAGTACACGTCTGTCGAAGGCGTTGGTAGTTCACCAAGTGCTTGTTCGGGCGCAAAATATTGCGGTGACCCCCAAACCATATCCTGGACGCTTTCGGTTTCAAGCGTCGATAATGCCCTGGCGATCCCAAAATCAGTAATCTTGAGTCGTTGATCTGAGGTTACCAGCATATTCTGGGGTTTTACATCGCAATGAACAATTCCGGCGCGATGGGCATAACCTAATCCTGCACAAGCCTGGACCATCAATTCGATCCCATCGACTAATGGAAAACGCTCCACTTCACGGATCCTTGTCTTGAGGTCAGTCCCCGCTATGTATTCCATTACGATGTAAACGCCAAAAGTATCTATACCAAAATCATGCACCGTAACAATATTTGGGTGAGAGAGATTTGCTGCGGATTTGGCTTCCTGTTTAAAACGTTCCCGAAAATCCTGATCTCCTGAAAAATCCTGCTTTAACAACTTCACAGCCACAGGTCTTTCGAGCATCTGGTCGTAAGCTTTGAACACGTAAGCCATGCCGCCTTTTCCCACCTGGTGTATTAAGCGGTATCGCGTACCTAAGATTAGATCCTGGAAAGCTTCATCAACCATTTATGGCATTATAACATGTCAATTTTTCTTATCATTCGATATAATCGGAGATTATGAAATCATATTTTTCCTATCTGAAGAAGAAACCACTTACTCTTTTGTTGATCACGCTCCCGTTGGCGATCATTGGATCTTTGCAGGAATGGAATGCGATCCTGCTCTTTAGCCTTTCGGCTATCAGTGTTGTACCGCTTGCAGGCCTCATCGGAGACGGTACTGAAGGCCTTGCGTCTCATACCGGTCCAAAAATGGGCGGGTTGATCAATGCCACGCTGGGTAATGCAGCTGAACTGATTATCACCATATTTGCCATCAACAAAGGCCTGCTTGAATTGGTAAAAGCCTCCATCACCGGATCCATAATTGGTAACCTTCTCTTTGTTCTCGGATTATCGATCCTGGCAGGCGGGCTGAAAAATGGTATTCAGAAGTTTGATCGCCGACACACGACTAACAACACCATTCTCTTAAGCATCGCCATCGTAGGACTAGTTACTCCTTCATTGTTCAGCCATTCAACTGCATCTGGCGTTAATCAGAAAGTGGAGATCCTGAGCTTATGTGTGGCGGGCGTGATGATCAGTTTATATGTGCTGGGTATCATCTTTTCGCTAAAAGATAACAAAAATCCGAGTGTTGCCGCGCCTATTGACCAAGTTGCACTGCATCCATCCTGGAGCATTAAAAAATCATTGATCGTATTGGCATTTGCCACTGCTGGAATCGTGTGGATGAGTGAAATACTGGTGGGAAGTGTTGAGCATGTGGTAGCCGGCTCTGGGATTTCCGAATTCTTCCTTGGTATCATTCTGGTACCAATCATTGGTAATGTGGCAGAGCACCTGGTGGCAATCACCGTTGCTGTTAAAAATAAGATGGAACTCAGTATGGAGATTGCCGTTTCATCGAGCCTTCAGATCGCTCTGTTCGTAGCACCAGTGCTTGTTTTCGTGAGCCTGTTGATGGGTAATCCCTTGAACCTTGTTTTCAACACATTTGAACTGGCCGCGCTTGTGGCTGCTGTTATTGTCAGTTACTTCGTGGCCGCTGATGGAGAATCGAACTGGCTGGAGGGGGCCGCATTGCTGGTTGTTTATGTTATTTTTGGTTTGGCTTTTTTCATTTTCCCATCATGACCAATTTATCGATGGTGTGAGATGTTAAACAAAAAAGTCGTAATCGGTGCAATTGTCGTTGCGTTTGTAATTCTGCTTTATTTATTCCTTTTATTGAATGGGATCACTTATCAGCAGCAGGTCACTGCTACAGAAAAAGCCAGCCTGGAGATCATTCCAGCCGGACAGATTCCCACAGCTGACACAAGCTTACTGGTCATTACTCCAACCAGCACACTGCCACCTCAAGCAGAGGTCAATGGTGTAACACTTCAAAAATTCATAAAAATCGAAGGAACAGGGGGAGTGGGATTGCGCATCAGGAGAAACCCCGGGGTGGAGGCTGAAGTCGTATTCCTGGCCAACGAATCTGAGGTTTTTATTGTGATTGGCGGACCGGAAGAAAAAGATGGGATGTATTGGTGGCAGTTAAGCACCCCATATGATGAATCCCGCAGCGGTTGGGCTTCAGCGGATTACCTTGTCGCGGTTAATGAGGATTAGCCCGGCTCCAAGAACAATCAATCATTCCAGTATTGCCGGTAANNCAACTATCCACTGGTACGGTCCTGGTCAATCGTTACCGGATCATTGATACGGTAGGAATCGGTGGGATGGGGGCGGTTTACCGGGCGCGGGATCTTCATTTCCCTAATGCGCTAAAAATTGTGGCTGTTAAGGAAATGGTTAACACAACCACCGACCTGCAAACACGGGAGCAAATAAACCAGAACTTTGAACGTGAAGCCAACATCCTGGTGAGCCTGGATCACCATTCAATACCGACCATTTACGACTTTTTTATTCTGGATGAAAAATCGTACCTGGTGGAAGAGTACATTAATGGGCAGGATCTTGATGAGATCATGCGTCGGTCATCCACACCTTTCAAAGAAGAACAGGTGGTTAATTGGGCGATTGAGATTTGCGATGTACTGGATTATTTGCATCACCACAAACCAGATCCGGTAATTTTTCGTGACATTAAACCTTCCAATATTATGATCAATGTGCAAAACCATGTTGTTCTTGTGGATTTTGGCATTGCCAAGAACATTGTCCTGGGGCAGAAAGGCACGATGATCGGAACGGAAGGTTTCTCTCCTCCAGAGCAATACCGTGGAGAGGCAACAGCTCAAACAGATATTTATGCCCTCGGAGCTACCATGCACACGCTTCTCACCAAGCGTGATCCGCGCCTGGAGCCACCATTTTCTTTCAAAGATCAGCCAATAAGAGAGATCAATCTGGCTGTTTCATCAGAACTGGAGACGATCATATATAAAGCCCTTGAATACAATGCTATTGATCGTTTTCGGAGCGCAGCCGATTTCAAGGCAGCACTCGTTTCAGTGGCTCGTCGCACCGGTGTGTTGCCCTTTGTTTATTTTGAAAAGGAGGGTGGCAGATCTGAGGGAAGGGAACCGCTCTGGGTATACAAATGCGAGGATGAGGTCAGGGGTTCTCCTACTGTAATTGATGGATTGTTGTTTGTGGGTTCATACGATAAGAATCTGCACGCACTCGATGCGTCCAATGGCGATCTTGTTTGGAAATTTGGTACGGATGGCGGGATTGTGACCAGACCACTTCTAGCAGAAGATCAATTGGTTTTTGGCAGCGAGGATGGTCGGTTATATTCGGTTATGCCAAAAACCGGTAACAAGAATTGGGAATACAAAACAGAAGGTCCGATCAGGTGTTCTCCAAGCAAGGCAGAAGGGCACATTTATTTTGGATCAGATGATCGGAAATTGTATGCATTAAATTCGGTAACGCATGCAATCAGTTGGTCAATAAAAAATGAAGGACCCGTCAGGTCAACACCATTCCTGTCAATCTCAAATTTGTTTTACGGAACTGAAGGGAATGAGTTCATCTGTGTCGATTATCGGGGGAAAGTGGAATGGCACATCTATACCAAAAGAGGTGTCACTTCCTCCAGTGTCGTTAGAGATGGCATTGTCTACTTCTCGTCGTTGGACGGATTCGTTTATGCCTTAGATGCCCGCACCGGTTGGGTGTTTTGGCGTTTCAGAATGGAGAAGGGCTCAATTTCAAGTCCGGCGGTCAACGGGGATTATCTCTATGTCGGCTGCGTGGATGGGAATATCTATTGCATAGAGAAATCTCGTGCCCAAGAAGTGTGGCGTTATAAAACCGGATATCAGGTGACAGCTTCTCCCGTCATTAAGAATAACGTTCTTTATTGTGGATCAGTGGATGGTCAGTTCTATGCTTTGGATGCAAAAACAGGACGATTGATCTGGTCTTTTTCCAGCCTCGGACCAATAACTGGAAATGGTTTTGTTACTGACAAAGTAGTTTACTTCGGGTCGCATGATAATCACGTTTACGCCTTACCC
>DIWL01000024.1:43657-45185 GCA_002428455.1 Anaerolineaceae bacterium UBA6107
CAGTATGTAGTAGGTAGTGGTCAATCCGTTGGCATGCAACGTGACCATAATGAAGATGCTCTTTTCGCTTTGACCAGTGTGTTGTCTGACGGCAAGTCAGAGGAACTATTCGGTCTCTTTGTCATAGCCGATGGCATGGGGGGGCACCGCAATGGAGAGGTGGCTTCGAGCGTATCAGTTCGTGTAGTCGTTAAGTATGTGTTGGATCAATTGTACAAAGTTCTGCTCGATCCGCGGCACCCAGCGCCCGCTGTTGGGATACAGGAAATACTGACCGGTGCGGTGAACGAAGCTCAAAAAGCAGTTCTGCAACATGCCCCCGGTGGAGGGACGACTTTAACGATTGCGTTACTTCTTGGAGAGCAATTAACTATTTCACATGTCGGCGATAGCCGTGCATATTTTGTGCTACCAGATGGAAGTTTGCAGCAAATTACCAGGGATCACTCGTTGGTTCAACGCTTGGTAGATTTAAAAGAGATCTCGGAAGAAGAGGCAAATACACATCCGCAGAAGAACGTTCTACTCAAAGCGGTGGGTCAAACTGAACCATTCAACTCCGATACAAAAACACTGCAGGTTCCGCGAGATTGGCGGTTAATGCTATGCAGCGATGGCTTATGGGGAGTTGTACCTGCCGAAGGTATGCTGAGTATTTTTCAGAAAAATAAAGACCCAATTCTTGTCTGCAAATTGTTGGTGGATGAAGCAAATCGTGCCGGTGGACCAGACAACATTAGTGTAATTGTCGCGGGTATAGCCGGAAGCACAAGTGAATCTGGTAAACCATAATATAATGTTGTTGGGGAGGGATAATGCCAACTCTTGTCTTACACATGCAAAATGAAGACCCGATTGTAGGAGAAGTTGATGAAATTCCAATAAAAACGGATACGCTCATCTTCTTAAAAAATCCCAGAAGGCGGGATGGGAAAGACTTGCCTTACCTGGAGGAAAATGTAACAAGCGTTGCCTGGCCGGTTTCCCGATTAACCTTCTTCGAAATACTGCCCGGTGGTGATGAAGAAGAGATCATTGGATTTGTGCGAGAGTAGAACAATGGCTGAAGATATCTATAAAAACAAACTTATTCTGGTAGTAGATGATGAAGAAAGGATGTCCAGGTTCATCCGTTTAAACCTGGAACACGATGGTTTTAAGGTAATTGAAGCCAACCGCGGGATGAAAGCGATCCAGCAGATCCGTGATCAAATGCCGGATCTTGTTTTACTGGATGTGATGATGCCAGACCTGGATGGATTTGAAGTACTTCAATTGGTACGTGAATCGAGTCAGGTTCCTGTGATCATGCTGACAGCTAAAGGGGAAGAAGATGATCGAGTGAAAGGGCTGGAGCTTGGCGCAGATGATTATGTGACCAAGCCCTTTAGCCCGCGTGAACTCGTCAGTCGTGTCAGAGCTGTTTTGCGCAGGAATGAACAGGGTTCGACATCAGGTGACGGTTTTATTGAAGTTGATGAGCACCTGAGAATCGACTTCGGCCGCCGCGAAGTGTGGTTGGACGATG
>DIWL01000024.1:45341-45489 GCA_002428455.1 Anaerolineaceae bacterium UBA6107
TATCTTGAATAACATCAATTCATCAATAAAATGGAGAGAACGGAATGATCACTGAACCTATACATGTTACTGACCAGGCTTTCGAGAAAAGTGTTCTGCAATCACAATTACCCGTGATTGTGGATTTCTGGGCTCCGTGGTGCGGCCC
>DIWL01000024.1:45494-46755 GCA_002428455.1 Anaerolineaceae bacterium UBA6107
GATTCTGAATATGCTTTGAAATACGGGGTACAAGGAATCCCCACAATGTTATTCATAGCCGATGGAAAAGTTGTTCATCGGCAGGTAGGTGCCTTACCCGAACCAAATATTCGGGAAGCGATAGACCAATTCCTTGAAGTAATCACTCAGAACTAACTAAAAAAGGCGCTCATTTGAGCGCTTTTTACTTTCATTCACCAGAAATTCTTTCAATGTTAGCGCCAAGTTTCCGTAGTTTATTGTCCACTTTTTCATAACCCCGGTCGATTTGATTAACATTACGGATCACAGAATTACCCTGAGCAGATAAGGAGGCGAGCACAAGTGACATACCCGCCCGGATATCTGGACTTTCCATTTTTTCCCCGGTGAGCGGGGTAGGACCCTGAACTATGCAGCGATGAGGATCACAAAGTACGATCTGTGCTCCCATTCCCACCAGTTTATCAGTGAAAAACATGCGTGATGGGTACATCCAATCGTGGAACAGGACCGTACCCTTGGATTGTGTGGCGAGTACGATGGCGATGCTCATCAGGTCGGTCGGAAAGGCCGGCCAGGGCATCACGTTGACGGTCGGGATGGCCCCTCCCAGGTCTGGTTCGATGACCAGTTTTTGATCTTCAGGGACAAATATATCCTTACCTCGCTCCTCCCAGGTAACCCCCAGGCGGGCAAATACCAATTTGATCATGTCCAGATATTGAATCCCGGCATTCTTGATCGTGATCGAGCCGCGTGTAACCGCTGCCGCGCCAACAAAACTGATCACTTCCAGGTAATCCGGACCGATCTCGAACTCACCACCATGCAAGGAACTTACACCCTCGATATTGAGAGTGTTGGAACCGATATTTTCGATCTTTGCTCCCAGCGTGTTGAGGAGTTGACAAAGCTCCTGGACATGCGGTTCACTGGCTGCATTGCGGATCGTGGATCTTCCTCTCGCCAGTACACTGGCCATAATGGCATTTTCTGTGGCTGTAACACTTGTTTCGTCGAGCAAAATATCCGCCCCAATTAACCCGTTGGCATGAAATTTAAAAGCCCGATCATATTCGATCTGGGCGCCCAATTTTTCCAGGGCGAGCAGGTGAGTATCCACCCTGCGCCTGCCGATCACATCTCCCCCGGGAGGGGGTAGCTGTAATTCGCCGGTTTTTGCGACCATGGGACCGGCTAGCAGGATGGAGGCCCTGATCTTGCGGCACAGGTCCGGGTCAAGGTCAGTAGGCCGAATTTCTTTGGCAGTTATTTGAAT
>DIWL01000038.1 GCA_002428455.1 Anaerolineaceae bacterium UBA6107
TGTTAAACCCGGAGAGATAAACTTTGCGGCAGTCCGGGCCAAGGACGGCGACCGGCTTACGCGAGGCGATAGGTTCGCAAACGCCGCCGTAACGCTCGCTGAAGACCTCCGCAGGGGGATCATACAGACCGGGCAAATACTTTTGCAGCCACCAGGATGCCGCCGACGGCTGGCAGTGGGCGGTGCCGCCCCCGGTGGGGAGGAAATATTCCACACTGTAGACACCACCGAGCAATACCAGAACAATAAAACTCAATTTTATCCAAAGTGGCTGCCGGATCGAGCGCACGATAAGCAGGAGGGCGGGGAAGAACAGGCACAAATACCACAACGCGTAACGTGACGGACCGGGGGACGCGCCGGAGTTCAGGTTGATGGTTGAAGATTGCGCCAGCAGGCTGACCATTAGGAAGACCAGCGTGAAAAGGAGCCAGTTGCGTAAGCCGGCGAAATGCCATTTGTACTTGATTGCGATAAAAAGGGCAACAAGTAGGATCACGCAGCCGATCCACCAGTTGGGCAGCAAGCCAACATCCGGGTCGAGCAGCCAGATCCAGAAACGTGAAAGATGCAATCCTGCCCGGGCGCTGCCGGATAGAAATTGCGGGGAAAGCACACCGTAACGCAAAAGGTAGTAGAGCGGGTGCAGGGCGTTAAGGGCGATGGTCGCGCCGATCAACAGGATGCTGGATAGGTTCAATTTTCGTTTGCCGTGTCGAAAGACGCCCACTGCCAGGACGAACAGACTGATGAGCAGAAAACTTATATTCTGCGTGGCAGCCAGGGCAAGGCAGAACGAGGACGCAAAATACCTGCGCTTGAGGAAATAGATCACAGCAATCGATGTTAAAGCAAAAGTGAAAAATTCCGTGTGTACCTTATCCAGATACCAGAAGATGGGGGAGAGGAGCGTGATCAGGAGGGCGGTGAGTAATCCCTGCCAACCGAAAAAGTGAGTTGCGACCAGGAGGAGGGAGATGAGGAGCAGACAGTGCAGCATCAGGAAGGCTGTGTGTATCGGAATGGTTAGTCCGGAATAATCACCCAATTCAGCAAGGACTGCTGCACCAAGGCTGTAGAACCAGAAGTGGTTGAAGTCCTGTCCGCCAGTTGCGATCAAGTGCGGCGCAAAATCGCGCAGCTGCTGCGTGCTGTTGATCCCGGGGATAGCGTTGGACTGGTAGAGCAGGTCGTAATGGTCCCAACCGGTGCCGGTCATGTATGGACGGTGCGTTTCAGCCCACGACACCCCCATGGCATAGTATTCACTGCCATCTCCAACCCGTACTGGTTGGGTTGAGAAGAAGAATGGGATGTAAATGCAAATGCCAATCAAGACTGCAACGAGGTTTCTATTTACAACCCGCTTTTTCTGATCCGGGGCAACGCCTGCAGCGATTGGTGGTAATGGATCTGCATCTATTGGAGGTTGGCTCGGGGTTGGGTTAATCATCAGTGGTCCGCGTCCGGTTGATTTCTCTGGATTTCTGATATGTGGACGAATGATTAGGGTTGATTTCACTTTTACATTGGTATCAGAATGTTTTTAGTGTAGGAGAATTAACGGTAAAAGTCAATCTCAAGAGAATGTCGCGAACCAGTTTTGACGATACGAAAGATTAATAAGGAGAGTTGAGCTATTTCATCACTCGTGTTTGTGAATCGCAAATTCGCAACACGAGAACAACTGATAACGGATGTGTGGATAAAAATATTGTGAATTGAGGTAATTATTGGCTTGTGAGCTTATTGATCCGTTCCATCAGTGCAGGGTCTTCGCGCAGTAAACCGGCAGCGGGTAAGCGCTGGATCAGCAGCAGCCAGTTGGGCTCTGCTTGAATAACCCTCTTGAGAACTTCCAACCCGTCGGCTTCGCGGCCAGTCTCAATAAGGGTCACAGCCTGCCAGAAGGGGAGTTCAATGATGTGCGGGGCAAGTAACGCGGCGTGATCGTAAGCGACAAAGGCATCTTCTACATGGCCTTTGCTCAACAGATCATCCCCGATGTTCATGTATTCATAAGCGCGTTGAATGTTGTAGATGCGGCGCAATTCCGCCAGCGGCTCCGGATGATCCTCCACGCGCAGGTCAATCAGCACACCTTTCCAGGGTTGCATGCTTTCCACGCCTGAAACAACGATGAGCGCAGCGGATTGCTTACCGCGAATATCCCCGCCTTCTGCCTGGGCGGCATCCAGCGCAGCGAGCATGCGTTCAGCGAGACAGCCGGAAGCATTTTCGTATGCTTCAGCCATGGCTGGCCACACGGTGGGTTTGAGCATCATATTCGCCTGCACGGAGTACTGATGCCCGGTCTTATGACCCGCTTCTGCGATACAGCGGGATCCGGTGTGCACGGCGATGTTTCCAATGGCATCCACCATGGCGACCTGACGCACCGGGTAGTTCTCATCCTTTTCCAGGAGTTGACTCAACGCCTGCTGGGCGTTCTTCTTCTGTTTCATGAGGTTCAATCCGAGCGGACCATAACTGACCTCGGCCATTGATTGCGTGGCGATTGCGCCCACCCCGGGTTCAGCCCAGGTGACGACCGACCCGGTGGAGAACCAATGAGACTGAACAGCTGCGCCCATTTCTCCGGTGACAGGATCACGGGCGACAATGGAAAAAGTGTGGGCAAAAGGAAAACGCTTGAACATAATGATTCCTCCTCAACCGGTGTTTTGAACAAGCCGGTGAGATTTCCAGCGGGCGTAGATCGCCGTTGAAAGGTAACGCCCCGCGGATTGTTCGATCAGACCGATCTCGCCGGCAGTGGTGACTCCATCGAACGCGGCCATCATTTCACGCACTGCGTAGTACATCGTCACCGAGGAAGCCTTGACTGCATAAGCGGTGAGCTGAATGAACAGGGGGGAAGGGGTAAGAATGTTCCGGCAGGCTTCCAGCAGATCCGGCAGGAACTTGTAGAATTCCCAAACTTCGCCCTTGGGTCCGCGGCCGAACTTGGGCGGGTCCAGGATGATGCCGTCATACTGGCTGCCACGGCGTTGTTCGCGTTGAACGAACTTGACCGCGTCATCCAGAATCCAACGGATGGGGGAGGTTTCGAGCCGGCTCAATTGCTGGTTCTCACGTGCCCAGGCAATCACCTTGCGCGACGCATCCAGGTGGGTGACCTGTACGCCGGCAGCCGCCGCAGCGAGCGAAGCCAGACCGGTGTAGCCAAAGAGGTTGAGAATTCGCGGTTTGCCGCCTGCCTGGCGGATCAGCTGGTCTGCCCAATCCCACTGGCAGGACTGCTCCGGAAAGACCCCCAGGTGGCGGGAGGCTGAGGTTTGTACCCAAAAGGAAAGGTTCTTGTAAGACATCTTCCAGCGTTCCGGCAACTTGCGTTGGTACTGCCAATGACCACCGTTCTCTTCGGGAGCAGGTTTATAGATCGCATCAGGAGACTTCCACTCACTGGGAGGGAGGGAGGGCTGCCATACCGCTTCCGCTTCCGGGCGGACAAGGCGATACGGACCAAAACGTTCCAGCTTCTGGCCGTTGCCGCTATCCACCAGTGCGTAATCCTGCCAGCCTTCAGCAGCGAGCAATTCCAATTGGGGGAGAGTATTGGAGAATCCCATCATCATGAGTATATCAGAATCAGCCGCTGGTTTGGCACTACCCAACCGGTTTGCACTATAATGCGTTGTGCACTTTATGTTAATCCATTGAGGTTCTTATGATACAGACTCCAGAGCGCAGAAATACCGACAGCATTAAGTGGGGACTTTACGATGAAGATGTATTGCCCTTGTGGGTGGCAGACATGGATTTCACCTCTCCGCCTGCCGTGATCGAGGCTTTACAGCAGAGAGTGGCGCACGGGGTATTCGGGTACGCCCGCGAATCAAATGAATTGAAGGAATTGATCGTGGTGCGTATGAAAAACCTGCATGGATGGCAGATCACGACGGAGGACATTGTTTTGCTACCCGGCGTGGTGGCGGCTTTTAACCTGGTTTGCCAGGCAGTAGCCCAACCCGGTGAATCGATCCTCATCCAACCACCAGTGTACCCGCCATTCTTCAGTGCTCCCGGTTATGCCGGTGCACGCGCGGTGTTCAACAACATCTACCGCAACGCGGCAGGAGAGTATACACTCGACCTGGATGACTTTGAAGCCGCGATAGAAAAGGACACACGGAGTTTTCTGTTGTGTAATCCGCATAATCCGCTGGGCAGAGTCTTTACGCAAGCGGAACTGACCGGGATGGCGGAAATCTGTTTGAAACATGGATTGGTGATCTGCTCGGATGAAATCCATAGTGACCTGGTGTTTGAAGGTTATCGGCACATTCCGATCGCTTCATTGGACAAGGAAATTGAAGCCAACACGGTGACCCTGATCGCACCAAGCAAGACCTACAACATTGCCGGTCTCGAATGCTCAGCTTTGATCTGCACGAACCCCGAACTGCGCGGACGCATCCAGGCAGCACGGCGCGGTCTGTTGGGCTGGGTCAACCTGATGGGGATGACGGCCGGTGTGGCGGCATACAAACACGGAGATGAGTGGTTGAAGCAGGTGCTTCAATTATTACAGGGCAACCGAGACTTTCTAACGAAGTACCTGGCTGAGAACATCCCGGGCATCCGGATGACCAAGCCTGAAGCGACTTACCTTGCCTGGCTGGATTGCCGGGATCTCAACCTGTCCCAACCGCCAGCCCAATTCTTCCTGGAAAAGGCCAGGGTCGCCTTGAATAATGGTGAGGATTTTGGTGAACCGGGCAGGGGGCATGTGAGGTTGAACTTTGGCTGTTCCCGCGAAATCCTGACTGCAGCGCTTGAACGAATCAGCCGCGCTTTAAAGCAATAAAAAAGCAGAGCCTATTTTGGCTCTGCTCTGGTCTATTCAGTTTTTAAAAAGATTATTCTTTCGCCTTCACATCGGCTGCCTGCAGACCTTTGGGACCTTTTTCAATTGCGAATTCTACCAGTTGACCTTCCTTGAGGACCTTATAACCCTCCATTTCAATTGCGGAGAAATGCACGAAGACATCTTCAGCATTCTCGCGGCCGATGAAACCGTACCCCTTAGCGGGATTGAACCACTTAACAGTTCCAACAAAACGTTCAGCCATACTATTACTCTCCATCTCTAATATTTTTTTGGCGGTGTGGATTGTCCCTCAGCGCCTGCGATGCTTAAATTATAAACTTGTCATTTTGTGGCTGTCAAGCGCAAAAGGGGCATGAAAAAGAATACCTGCGTGGAATATAATAAAAACGATGAGAAAGTGGCAGCGTTTTGCAGTTTTCCTGATCATCCTTGTGCCATTGGCGGTGGGATTGACGGGGCATCCGATCACCGCCGCGCTGGAGCATACCAGGGCCAACCACCAATTACAGCAGGCCAGGTACGCGGGGGACACGGGTGCGGAAATTGCCGCGATCGAGGAAGTCCTGGGTTTTTCCCCATGGCGGGGTGATTTGTGGCAGCGGGCAGGGCGGTTGTACCTGGATACCGGGCAGGTGGAACTTGCAATTTCCTCTTTCGATCATTCAGGTGAACTTGGTCAATTGGATGCGCAAGGGCATATTTGGCTGGCGGATGCTTTAATCACAGACGGCCGGTTGATCGATGCACGCAACAGCATCAACTCGGCGCGTTTGGAGGATTATTTTTTGCTCATGCAGGCGGCTGCCTTACTGAGGAAGGCGGGTGACCTGGAGGGTGCCATGGAAGCTCTGATAAAAGTCAACCAGTTGGATCCTGAAGATGATGAGGTGAACTATCAAATTGGCGTATTGATGTTGGTCAAAGAACCGGATAAAGCATACCTCCAACTCCAAAAGATCCAGGCGGGCAGTCCAAAGCGGGCTAATGCACAGTATCTGGTGGAAACGATCAATTCCAAAAACGAATTTAATTCAAATATTGACTGGATCCTACTCGCGGGGCAGGCTTTATCACGAGTGGGAGAATGGGATGTGGCAATGCAGGCTTTTCAAACTGTGGTGGAGGATGATCCGGAAAACGCGCTCGCGTGGGCATTATTGGGTGAAGTACAACAACAGAACAACGAAGGCGGTAAAGTGAGCCTGGACAGGGCGATCGAACTGGATGCGGATGGTGAGTTGGTTAATGCCCTGATGGGATTGTATTACCGCCGGCAGGGCAACACTGAGCAGGCTCTGGTCTACCTTGAACGCGCGCTGAGTGCAAACCCAAAAGCGGCTGTGTGGCGGATAGAGATGGGGGGCACGTTGGCGGACGCAGGCCGACTGGAGGAAGCACTGACCCAGTACCAGGCAGGTGTAGAAATAGACCGGAGTAATCCTGAAAATTGGAGCGCGCTGGCGAAATTCTCGATCGGGCGTAATTACATGGTACAGGAAAGCGGACTTGGCGCAGCGCGTCAGGCGGTGGTGTTATCACCGGACAATCCGGTCTATCTTGATCTGCTTGGGTCGGCTTATATGATCCTTGGCGATCTGGATAACGCGGAACGTTTCTTCAAACAGGCATTGGAACCCGACGCCGAGCAAGCTGCCATCCTAATACACCTGGGACAGGTAAGCTATTCACGCGGTCAAAAAGAGGCAGCCTTCGCCTACTGGCGGCGGGCTTCAGCTTCTGCGAGTAATGACAGGTTGAAGGAGATGGCAGAACGGCTCTTGCAGGAAAACAATGCCCGCTAGGGTATGAACAGGTATAATATTTTCAGGAATTATTACGTGAAAAGAAACCTCCTGCTCCTGATAACGCTGATCATTGTTTCCATTTTGCTGCTCACTGCTTGCGGGCAAATCCTTGGATTGATGCGCGGCATCGATCCGCCGGAGCCTGGCGATGTGCTGCTTGAAGATGACTTTTCCAGCAACAGCAACCTTTGGGGAATAATGGAACGGGCGGGCGGCGACATCACAATCGAGTACGGCGGGATGATCTTTTCCGTTTACCTGCCCAATTTCATGTTCTGGTCAGTTAACAGTGGTGAATATCAGGATACCCGCGTAGTTGTAGACGCTGTACTCGTTGAGGGACCTGTTAACGATAATTTTGGCGTGATCTGCCGTTACCAGGACGAAGAGAATTTTTACGGCTTCCTGCTCAGCCATGATGGTTACTACGGGATCTTCAAGTACATGGACGGGAACATGATCATGACATCCGCGGAAGGGAACCTGGCATACAGCGAGGTGATCCATCAGGGGGGGGTGGTGAATCACATTGAAGCCACCTGCCAGGGGAGTACGCTCAGCCTCACCGTCAACGACACCTTACTGGCGGCTGTTGAAGATGATACGTTCGCGTCAGGCAAGGTTGGCTTAATCGCCGGGGCTTACACCGAGCCGGGTGTGTCGGTGTTGTTCGACAATTTCAAGGTATATCAGCCATAAGATGAATATTTATTTTGACACCGTCGGGTGCAGGTTGAATCAGGCGGAAATAGAACGCATGGCGGGCGAGTTCCGCGCTGCGGGTCATTCCATCGTTGGATCGGCGCAAGAAGCTGACCTGGTGATCATTAATACCTGTGCGGTGACCGCTGCTGCAGCATCAGATTCACGGCAGAAAGCCCGGCAGGCTTTCCGGGCAGGTGCGGCTGAAGTTCTGCTGACGGGCTGTCTGGCTACGCTCGAACCGGAGCAGAGTGCTCAACTCCCGGGGGTAAGCCGTGTGGTTGGCAATCCTGAAAAATCCCGCATCCCCGCGATCGTGCTGCATCATCCGGATGACTTTGATACAGAAGTACTAGCGAGGAAACCGCTACCCGGACCGCGCAAGCGTACGAGGGCTTTCTTAAAAGTGCAGGATGGTTGTGACAACCTGTGTACCTACTGTGTAACCAGAATCGCGCGGGGGAAGGCGGTAAGCGTCCCTGTAGAGCGTGTGATGCAGGACACGCAGGCGGCATTGGAGGGGGGCGCGCAGGAGATTGTGCTTTCCGGCGTGCACCTGGGCTCCTGGGGCAGCGACCAGGGGAACGGGGAAACGATCACCGACCTGGCTGCTTACCTCCTGGCGAATACCACCATGCAGCGATTAAGATTCTCTTCGATCGAACCCTGGGACCTGGATGAACGGTTCTTTGATCTGTGGGAGGATCCGCGCGTATGCCGGCATTTGCACCTGCCATTACAATCCGGTTCGGCCAGCGTGTTGAAAAGGATGGCACGGCACACGACACCTGAAAAATTCTGGCAGTTGGTCCAACTTGCGCGGAAGAAGATCGCGGGTGTTGCCATCACGACAGATGTCATTGTTGGTTTCCCAGGTGAGACAGAGCAAGAATTCACGGAAAGCCTGGCCTTTGTCAATGCAATCCAATTCGCTGCGGGTCACGTCTTTAAGTATTCAGCTCGACCGGGTACCACAGCCGCCCGTTTGCCCGGGAGGATTCATGGTAGTATCGCGCAGGAACGCAGCTGTGCCATGCGGAGCGTACTGGAACAATCAGCTCAAGATTATCGTTTGAGCCACATAGGAAAAGAATTGTCCGTTCTGTGGGAAACCGGGCGAAAACTTGACAGCGGTGACTGGCTGATGCATGGACTGACCGATAATTACCTGGAAATTGATGGATTGGCAGAAATCGATCGATGTAATAAAATCGACCGGGTTAAAATCCGGAAACTTAATGTTGACATACTTCGAGCCGAGATTATCTTATCGTTTGAAACTGGAGAATAAATGATCGTTAAAGAATCAACAAAATGGTGGCAGAAAGCCGTCTTTTACCAGATCTATCCCCGGAGCTTTGCAGATGGCAACGGCGATGGGATTGGCGACCTGGCTGGAATGATCTCAAAACTGAACTACCTGCAGGAACTGGGGGTTGATGCCATCTGGCTTTCACCCCATTTTCCTTCCCCGTTTGTGGATTGCGGATATGATGTCTCGGATTATGAGGATGTGGGTCCAGAATATGGCACCCTGGAACAATTCAAGCATTTCCTGAACCAAATACATCAGCGGGGAATGCGGCTGGTGCTTGACCTTGTGTTGAACCACACCTCAGACCAGCACCGCTGGTTTATTGAATCCAGGTCCAGCCGGGATAACCCCAAACGCGACTGGTACATCTGGCGGGATGGTGACCCCGGTGAACCGCCCACGAACTGGTTTTCGGCATTTGGGGGATCCGCCTGGGAGTATGATGCGCACACTTCAGCGTATTATTATCATTACTTTTTCAAGGAACAACCGGATCTGAACTGGCACAACCCAGCGGTGAAGGAAGCGATGTTCAATGCAGCACGCTTCTGGCTGGATATGGGTGTAGATGGTTTTCGATTGGATGCGGTTGGCACGATCTTTGAGGATGAAACTTATCCTGCGATACCCGAGGGAATGAGCCAGGAAGAACTTTACCGAATGGCGAGCCAATATGTGCAACCGAAAGGTGAGAAGACGGTCGTTTCCTATCACGAGGAAATGTTCAAACACCAGGTGGACCGGCCTGAAGTACACCTTATTATGCAGGAATTGCGCAAAGTGATCGATGAGTA
This sequence comes from Anaerolineaceae bacterium UBA6107, assembly GCA_002428455.1. Classification (GTDB taxonomy): domain Bacteria; phylum Chloroflexota; class Anaerolineae; order Anaerolineales; family Anaerolineaceae; genus UBA6107. The sequence goes on from DIWL01000038.1 coordinate 9,472, forward strand.
TGATGATCGCGTGCTGATCGGGGAGACAGACGACATCGCTTTTTACGGTGACGGCACCAACGAACTGCATTTGATTTTTAATTTTCCCCTGATGCGCACAAATCACCTGACGGCGCAGCACGTGAGCCAAAACCAGTTGGAACGACTGACGGCACTGCCGCCGATGGCGTGGCCGTGCAATACACTCGGCAACCATGACTCCGCGCGGATTTATACAGCGTTTGGTGATGGCACGCACAATAATGTACAAAACAAGCTTTACCTCATGCTGCTGCTGACGCTCAAAGGCACTCCTTTCCTGTATAACGGCGAGGAGATCGGGATGTCGGATTACATCATTAATGACCTGTCGAGATTCAGGGATCCGTTAAGCGTGCTCTATTACCAACTGGAAAAACGGGTGAATGGGTCCGATGAGCGGACCACAGTACTGAAAGGTGCCCTGATGGGGCGCGATCGCAATCGAACGCCAATGCAATGGTCCAACGCGCTCAATGGCGGTTTCTGTCCGCCTGAAACGGAACCCTGGCTCCCGGTAAACTCGGATTACGCAGCAGGAGTGAACGTGGACGATCAGGTGAGCAATCCTGATTCGATGATCAATTTTTACCGGCGTATGTTACATGTACGGCGTCAGAACACGGCGTTGCAGACAGGCGAGTACCAGGAGATTTCCACTGACAGCGCGGATATTCTTTGTTACAGCAGGTCAGATGCAGAACAAACTTTGCTGGTGGTGTTAAACATGAGCCCGGAAATCCAACGGGTCAGGTTGCCGTTTAAAGTAAAACAGATCCTGATCAATACGATGAAGAATTGGGTACACATCGAAGATCCTGAACCAACCTTGCAACCGTACCAGGGTGTCATTTACATCGCAGCTTAATAAGCGGACATTTTTAAGAACATTGACAAAAAAATGATATGATTCTCTCATTCGGTTTGCACATTCTGCAGGTAATTTGGCGCTAATGGATCGAGGAAAGTAAAAGTCTTGTATGAAGATCGATGAAGAAGACGAATCTACAGTAATCCGTAGAGCGACTGAGTATAAACCCGGGAGAAGTTGGAGCCGGTTATTGGTTGGCAGACCACTGTCGACTGCTGATGCACCGCATCAAACGATCGGCAAGGTACTTGGTCTGGCAGTTTTTTCTTCCGATGCCATGTCATCCGTGGCGTATGCGCCACAAGAGATCCTGATCATCCTGGCGGCAGCCGGAATGAGCGCTTTCCACCTCTCAGTGCCGATCGCGCTGGGAATCTGCGCTTTGCTGGCAGTGCTGATCTTTTCCTACGAACAGACCATCCACGCCTATCCCAACGGCGGCGGCTCCTTCATCGTAGCCCGTGATAACATCGGTGCAGTCCCTGCGCAGATCGCTGCTGCCGCGCTGCTCACCGATTACATCCTGACCGTGTCCGTTTCCATTTCTTCGGGTGTTGCGCAACTGATCTCTGCTTTTCCGGCGCTGGAGTTCTTGAAAGTACCGATTGCGATCTTCTTTGTCCTTCTGATCATGGTAGTGAACCTGCGTGGTGTAAAGGAATCCGGGATCACATTTGCCATACCCACGTACTTCTTCCTCGTGATGATGTATATCAATATCATCATTGGTTTTGTACGGATGCTTGCCGGCACCCTGGGGATGGTTGAAGCGCCACCGATGGATGTCATACTCGCTGAAACTACGCTGCAGCCGATCACCCTGTTCCTGATCCTCAAGGCGTTCGCCAGCGGCACAACAGCCGTGACCGGTGTTGAAGCGATCTCCGACGGCATTACAGCCTTCAAGGAACCGCGCAGCAAGAACGCCGGCACCACGCTTATCATCATGGCTTTGATCCTTGGCTCAATGATGTTATCCATCACATTCCTGGGTAACCATGTCGGGGTAATGCCATCGGAAGAGGAAACGCTGATCTCACAACTGGCGCGAACCGTGTTGGGCGGCAGGGGTTTGCTTTACCTGGGCACCATTACTGCCACCACTATCATCCTGGTAATGGCTGCCAATACGGCGTTCGCGGATTTTCCGCGTTTAAGCGCCATCGCCGCTGCTGATGGGTATCTTCCCAGGCAGCTTACCTATAGGGGAAGCCGCCTGGTTTATTCAAGGGGAATCGTTGCGCTGGCTGGCATGGCGATCCTGTTGATCATCGTGTTCAATGCCAGTGTAACCCGGCTTATCCCGCTTTACGCTGTCGGGGTGTTCCTGTCATTTACGATCTCTCAATCGGGCATGGCACGACGCTGGTGGAAATCCGGTAAATTAGAAGCGGGTGAGGAGATCGTGGAAAAAGGCTCGGTGCTCAAATACGATCCACACTGGTTGCATAAGATGATCATCAACGGTTTCGGTGCATTTGTTACTTTCATTGTTATGATCATCTTTGCCATCACCAAGTTCATTGATGGGGCGTGGATCGTCGTCATCCTCATTCCGGGACTGGTATTTGTCTTCTCTGCCATTCATAAGCATTACAGCAACCTGGCAAAAGACCTTTCTTTGGATGAGTATCAACCCATGGCTCGCATCGCGCATCAGAGGGTGCTGCTATTGGTGAGCAGTGTCCACAAGGGTACACTAAATGCGTTACGGTACGCGAAGACCCAATCTTCTGATATTACGGCCGTGCATGTATCGATCGACCCGGTGGAGACGCAAAAATTGCGGGATAAATGGGAAATGTGGGGTGAGGGATACCGCCTGGTCGTGATTGAATCACCATACCGTTTGTTCATCGAACCACTGCTTGAATACATTGAAGAGATCGATCGAAATCGTAAAGCGAATGAGATCATCAGTATTGTTGTTCCGCAGTTCATTCCGCGGCAGGCAATTACCAACGCGTTGCACGCGCAAACTGCAGAAACTTTGCGCAAGGTTTTGTTGTCACGAAATGGGATTGTGATCCTGGAAGTGCCATACCAGGTGGATTAAGAGGGTAGAGGAAAAATGCGAATCGTAATCATTGGATGCGGCAGGATTGGCGCACAACTGGCGTACAGTTTATTTAAACGCGGGCACCAGGTATCAGTAGTGGATGAAAATGTGACCTCTTTTAACAATCTTCCCTCTGATTTTTTGGGAAGGATCCAGGAGGGGGACGCCCTGAACCAGGAGGTGTTAAGACGGGCGGGAATCGAAAAATGTGACGGTCTGGCGGCGGTAACAGATAGCGACACGCTGAATGTTGTGATCTGTCATATCGCGCAGAAGGAATTTAATATTACAAATATTGTGGCAAGGAATTACGATCCACATCTGCGCCCCCTGTTTGAGTCTTTCAATATCCAGGTGATCAGTTCCACCAGCTGGGGTTCTCAGCGTATTGAAGAGCTACTGCTGGACGCTGAAGGGCGAACCGTTTTTTCGGCTGGCAACGGGGAAGTGGAAGTCTACGAAATTGAGATACCAGCTGTCTGGAACGGGATGCGGATCAGTGATCTGATCACATGCGGTGAATGCAAGTGGATCGCCATCACCAGGGCTGGACAGGCATTCCTGCCTGAGGCGGAAACGGTCATGAACACGGGTGATATTCTGGCGGTCGCTGCCACAATGGAAGGTATTCAGGATACCCGCGCCAACCTAAGGCGAAGGCAGGAGGACTGACATGTTCGTTATCATTGCGGGCGGCGGGCGCACTGGCGCTCAATTGGCAAAATCATTGATCGCGATCGATCATAAGGTAAGGGTGGTGGAACATAGACCGGAAATACTGGCGCGCATACACAAGGAATTACCGACCGAAACCATCGTGACCGGCAACCCTTTGGATGTCAACATCCTAGAGCAGGCGGATATTCAGCATGCCCAGGTTTTCGCGGCGACCACACCCAATGATGCGGAAAACCTGGCTTTGTGCTACCTGGCAAGAGAACGTTACAAGGTAAAACGTACGATTGCCCGGGTCAATAATCCGCGAAACGCCTGGCTTTTCAACGAACGTTTTTACGTGGATGTTGCAGTGAACCAGGCTGATATCCTTTCACGGTTGATCGAAGAGGAGATGTCAATGGGTGACATGATGACCCTCTTAAAACTGCGCAGAGGGAAGTTCTCATTGGTGGAGGAAAAAGTTCCTGAGAATGCCAAGGCTGTCGGGGTGGCGATCAAGGATCTTAATTTACCTGCCAATTGCGTGATCGCCGGTATCATCCGTGCAGGGGACCTGATGATTCCGAGGGGAGTGACCACTTTGTCAGCCGGTGATGAGGTGCTGGCAATCACCGATCCCGAGGGTGCCAAAAAGATCGCCGCCTTATTAGAGGTGCCTGTAAATGAAAATAACCTTTGACCGGTAACCCCTGTTAAGGTATAATTCAACCCTGTGAATTTTAGCGATCAGTATACATTTGAGAGGAAATAAGAATGACGAAGAGGACCTATCAACCAAGAATTCGCCGCCGTGTGCGTGTGCACGGATTTCGCGCCCGAATGGCCACAGCCGACGGCCGCGAGGTCTTGAAGCGGAGACGCGCCAAAGGCCGTCAAAAGTTGACCGTTACAATGAATAACCACGTCAAGAAGACGAGCTGGTAATTAGGCTAATAATCCCGGATTATCAAGTAGAGGCATGTTCATTAATAATTTGGACGGGATGACGGGTGAAACGGAAGTTCCGATTAACCCAATCAAATGACTTCAAGCGGGTGCGCCACACTGGTAGATCATACGCGCACCCGCTTTCAGTCATTGTTGTGGCAACTGGACAGGCAGAGAACTCACGGGCAGGAATACTGGTCACAAAAGCATTGGGTGGTGCAGTACAACGCAATCACATCAAGCGCCAGTTACGAGTCATAATCACTGAATTGCTACCGGAGATCAAAAAGAACGTAGACATAATAGTGATTCCACGTGAACCCGCCTCCAGGGCATCTTACAAGGAAATTAAGTCAGCAGTTGTAAGTCTGTTGGGAAGAGCAGGATTGATTGTCGCAAACAATAATGACCCAGGAAGATAACCACATCCATATTGACGAACCCCGTTTAAGGGATTTGCCATTTTCTTTGTGGAATATTCCGCGCATGCCGTTGCTTGCGTTGATCAGGGCGTATCAGCTACTGGTCTCACCGACACTACCTGCCAACACGTGCCGTTTCTATCCATCCTGTTCGCATTATGGTTACCAGGCGATCTATAAACACGGCGCGGTAAAGGGAACAGTCATGGCGATCTGGCGGGTATTACGTTGTAATCCTTACAATCCGGGCGGTTTTGACCCGGTGCCGTGATTGGGCTGGAATTATCTTAGTCAATTAACAAGGAAAACCGATTCGAATGAAAAATAACCGATTGATCCTGATACTGCTGTTTAGCCTGACCGCGCTTTTATTAAGTGCGTGTACCGGAGCCGGTCAAACCAATAGTTGGGCCGGAGTGACAGTAGCTGACGAGTATGTCTATCTTGCGAATGGCAACCTGGTTTACGCACTCAACGGTGATAGTGGCAACACAACCTGGGAGTATCCGCAAAAGGCATCCGCGCAGCGCTTATTTTACGCGGAACCTGCACTGGCAGGTGAGCAATTGATCGTTGTCGATTACGCGCACGGCATGACCAGCCTGAATGCAAAAACTGGTGCAGAAACCTGGTCTTTTGAAGACGCAAAGGGACGCTACATTGACAGCCCGTTGGTCCTCGATGATCTGATTGTCGCACCTAATGCGGATGGATCCATGTACGCGGTCAACCTGTCTGGAAACCTGGTGTGGACCTTCGAAGCTGAACACGCTTTGTGGGCCAGACCGGTCAGTGACGGAGAAACTGTCTACTTCACATCAATGGATAAGAATCTGTACGCAGTCAATGCAACCAGTGGTGAGTTGAGTTGGAAGACCGACCTCAAGATCTCAGCAGTCGCCCGCGCGTTGCTGGACAACGGTACGCTATACGTCGGCAACCTGGATGGCACGCTGTTCGCGCTCAATGCTGCCGACGGCAGCATCCTATGGGAACAGAAGGTTGGAGGCGGTATCTGGGCAGCGCCCCTGCTGCACGAGGGCAAGCTTTACCTTGGTGATCAGTCCGGCAGGATCAACATTCTGGATAGCACTGACGGTAAGGTAATCCAGTACATTGAAACAGAATCAGCGATCCTCGGGGCTGGTGTGCTGTTGGAGAACGGTGTGGCATTTGGCAACGAAGCCGGTGAATTGATCGTGATCGGTTTCAATGGCGAGCGGTTGTGGACGCGGACTTTTGACGGAAGTCTTTATTCCAACATCCAAAAAAATGGTGAAGATCTACTACTCACCTTAACGCAGGGCGAAAAGCCACTGCTTGCTGTGGATCTCAACGGGAACGAGATCTGGAACTTCTCTATAAAGTCTGACAAAAAGTAAGGACGGACCTACATGTGGGATACGATTATTATTGAGCCTTTTATCAACCTTTTGCTATGGATCTCGAAGCTTGTGGGCAATTTCGGGGTGGCGATCATCCTATTCACGATCCTCACCAAGATCGTGCTCTATCCATTAACAGCCAAGCAAATCAAGAGTTCCACGGCGATGCAGGAACTGCAAAAGGACAAGCGGTATATTGAGATCCAGACCAAGTACAAGGGTGACAAGGAAAGATTGGCACAGGAGCAGATGAAGCTCTACCAGGAGCTGAAGATCAATCCGATGTCCTCCTGTCTGCCCACCCTGATCCAGTTTCCGATCATCATTGGTCTTTACCAGGCGTTGATCCAAACGATGGCATCCGGACCGATCGACCTGTTGAAGTTGTCGCGTCACATTTACCCCAATTTCCTCAACCTGGCTGATGTGTTGCCTTTGACAAGCAAGTTTCTATGGATGGACATAGGCGCACCAGAACGGTTATTCATCCCGGGAATAAACTTCGGGATCCCGGTGCTGGCGATTGTTGTGGTGATCACAACTTACATTTCTTCGAAGATCATTGCCCCGCCTCCTTCACCTGGAGCGAACGACCAGGGAGCGATGATGTCAAAGATGATGAACATCTACATGCCATTCCTGATGGGCTGGTTGGCGTGGTCTTTGCAATCTGGTTTAGCACTTTACTTTGTGGTTACCAACCTGGTCCAGATCGCCCAATACGCGATTGCCGGAAATGTACACTGGGACAATATTGCTTTCTGGAAGAAAAATGAGACAACTAAACCGAGCGTTCTGCCCCCATCGAAGCGAGGTAAATGATGAGCGCTGAAAAAACCAATCTGGAGATCATTGCCCCATCCGCGGAAGAAGCCATTGAAAGAGGACTTGAACAACTTGGTCTGACAGAAGATATGGTTGAGGTCGAAGTTCTTGATAGCGGTTCCAGAGGCTTGCTTGGAATTGGCGGCCGGCAATCGCGTGTGCGGCTGACCGTAAAATCTTTCGAGTCTCTGATTGACGAACACACGCCTGAACAGGCGGATATTGACCGTGTCGAGACAGAGGATTTTGAAGAAGACCTTGTCCAGGAGATCGACGACGCCAAATTGAGTGAAGAGGACAGGCAGAATCTTAAAGCGGTCAAGTCAGTGGTCAATGAATTGCTGGAGCGGATGCGCGTAAGGGCAGAGGTTTCAGTCAAATACATTGAGCCGCAGGACAGCAAGGATCAGCGCGTTGTGCTGGTGGATGTAGAAGGTAAAGATCTCAGCATTCTGATCGGGCGCCGTTCTGAAACGCTTAATGCGATGCAATACATTACCAGCCTGATCGTCAACAAGGATTTGGGTCGTTGGGTTCCCCTGATGATCGATGTGCAGGGATATCGCAACCGCCGGGAACGCCAATTGCGGCAATTAGGAAGACGAATGGCAGAACAGGCTATCCAATCCGGCCGCAAGCAGACGCTTGAGCCCATGCCTCCCAACGAACGCAGGTTGATCCACCTGGAACTGCGCGACCACCCCCAGGTTTATACTGAGAGTGTTGGCGAGGAACCCTACCGCAAGGTTACGATCTCGCTCAAGAATCAGCCTTAATTAAGGAATTCATGCATGATCCAGGTTCACCAGGACCTGGATTTTTTTGTTAATCTGCTGTAGTAAAATTGATCATCAAGTGAACGCGTGAACAGGAGATGCACATGAGAGCAGTGGACATCATCATCAAAAAGCGGGATAGGATCGAGCTATCAAAAGAAGAGATCGAGTTCTTCGTGAAAGGAATTGCTGATAACGAGATCCCCGATTACCAGATTTCTGCCTGGGCGATGGCAGTTCTACTGAACGGGATGACTGACCAGGAAACAACTGACCTCACCCTGGCGATCGCGAATACCGGTGAGGTACTTGACCTATCCGAAATCGTCCCTTTTGAAGTGGACAAACACTCCACTGGAGGGGTAGGAGATAAAACCACCCTGGTGGTTGAACCAATTGTTTCAGCTTGCGGGTTACCAGTCGGTAAAATGTCAGGCCGGGGGCTAGGGTTTACCGGTGGCACATTGGACAAGATCGAATCCATCCCGGGTTTCCGCACGAATCTTACACGGGAGGAGTTCATCCGCATGCTCAAAGAGGAGGGACTGGTGCTGGCCGGGCAAAGCGCAGACCTGGCTCCGGCGGACGGGAAACTATACGCCTTGCGTGATGTGACCGGCACAGTGCAATCGATTCCGTTGATCGCCTCTTCGGTGATGAGCAAAAAGATCGCTGGCGGCGCGAGAGGGATCGTGCTGGATGTAAAAGTGGGCACCGGCGCGTTCATGAAAAACCTCGAGGAAGCCAGGCAACTCTCAAGGCTGATGGTCGCAATTGGCAGGTTAAGTGGCAGGAAGGTTGTGGCACTGCTTTCTGATATGAACCAGCCGCTTGGCGCGGCAGTGGGCAACTCGCTTGAGGTTAAGGAAGCCATCGAAACCCTTAAAGGGAACGGACCGGCAGATTTTACCGAACATTGCCTGGTGGTCGCTTCTCACATGTTGCGCATAGGTGAAAAGGCGGCAAATGTAACGGATGGTCGAAAGATGGCAGAAGAAGCCCTGGCAAGCGGTAAAGGTCTGGCGCAATTACGCAAGCTAGTGCAGAACCAGGGTGGTGATCCACGTTACGTGGATAACCTGCAGTTGTTTCCACTTGCACCGGTAATTCGGGATGTGCTGTCACCCCGGGAAGGATACCTGGCGGAGATTGATGCACTCACCATTGGGGAGACGTCGGTACAGATGGGCGCAGGGCGCAGCAGGAAAGAGGACGCCATTGACCACCGCGTGGGCATTATGGTGCATCACAAAGTTGGGGATTACGTTGGAAAGGGCGATGTGTTGTTTACGCTGCACGCCGCTGATGAAAAATCCTTTGAAATGACGAAAGAGTTGTGTCTTTCTGCTTGCCGCTGGCAGGACGGAGCTTGTGCGCCGCTGCCGCTATTTTACGAAGTAATCGAGTAGAACACTTGTTGTGATATAATCTGGCAACAAAAGCTTAGATGGAAAAGAGTAAGCTTGGTAATTCCTTCAGCGAAACCGGGTTTGGTGTGAGCCGGTGGGGATAACAAGCCGAATATCCTTCCGGAGCTGCGATCTGAAAGCTGCAAGCGAGTAAGTGAGCCGGAAATCCAACCGTTAACCTGGATCAGGTATATTCCTTGGAATGCACCTGACAAAGCGCTCTGATCGAAGAGAAACAGGGTGGTACCGCGGGAATTTTCTCCCGTCCCTGGCCAGGGATGGGAGTTTTGTTTAAGGAGGAAGCATGTTCAAATCAGTTTCGCCCAAGCTAGATGTAAACCGGATGGAATCGAAAGTACTGCGCCATTGGCAGGACCGGGATATTTTTCATAAAAGCATGTCTCAGCGTGAAGGGATGCCTGAATATATTTTCTTTGAAGGACCTCCGACCGCGAACGGCAAACCCGGTGTGCACCATGTGCTCGCCCGCGCGTTCAAGGACATCTTCCCGCGTTACAAGACCATGCGCGGCTACCACGTCTCGCGCCGTGGAGGGTGGGACACACACGGCCTGCCGGTTGAGATCGAAGTGGAAAAGAAACTCGGATTTACGAACAAGCAGCAGATCGAAGAGTACGGTATTGAAAAATTCAACGCGCTATGCCGTGAATCCGCTTTCGCGTACATCCAGGAATGGGAGAGACTGACCGACCGCATCGGGTACTGGGTGGACCTGGAAAGCGCGTATGTAACTTATGAGAATTACTACATTGAATCTGTGTGGTGGATCCTGAAAAACTTCTGGGAGAAGAATCTGCTCTACCAGGGTTACAAAGTAGTGCCTTACTGCCCGCGCTGCGGGACGCCGCTCTCAGATCACGAGGTGGCGCAGGGTTACCGCGAAGCCACTGATCCTTCTGTCTTCGTGCGCATGCCGCTGGTAGATTCACCCGGTACATCGCTGCTGGTTTGGACGACTACCCCGTGGACCTTACCGGCAAACGTAGCGATAGCAGCCGGCGCAGAGATTGATTACGTGACGGTTGAGCGAAACATGGAGGATGGCTCGCTAGAAAAGCTCATCCTGGCGGAATCCCTGCTGACCAAGGTATTTGGGGATGAACCCGTAAAGATTGTCAACAGGATGAAGGGGAAGCAGCTCAAAGGCAAGCAATATCGACCTCTGTTCACCTTCCTGCCCACTGAGAAAAAGGCTCATTATGTTGTGCTTGGTGATTTCGTAACCATCGAAGACGGTTCCGGACTGGTGCACATCGCTCCTGCTTTTGGTGCGGATGATATGCAGGTGGCGTTGGACCATGATCTGCCGATCCTCAATACCGTCGCCGAAGATGGCAGCTTCATCTCGGAAGTACAACCCTGGGCGGGTCTGTTTGTAAAGGATGCCGATCCACTCATCACGCGCAATCTGCAGGATCGTGGATTGCTCTTCAGAGAAGGTACGTATGTGCACACCTATCCCTTCTGCTGGCGCTGCAACACTCCGCTGCTTTACTACGCACGACCCACATGGTACATTCGCACCAGCCAGTATAAGGACCGCATGGTTGAACTAAACAACCAGATCAACTGGTATCCGGAGCACATCCGCAAAGGCCGTTTTGGCAACTGGCTGGAAAACAACGTTGATTGGGCGCTCGGACGCGAACGTTATTGGGGAACTCCGCTGCCGGTGTGGGAGTGTGAAAGCTGCCACAACCAGGATTGCATCGGCTCCATCGCTGAACTGTCCGAACGGTGCGGTAAGAGCCTGGCTGAAGCTGACCTGCATCGACCCTATGTGGACGAGATCACCATAGTGTGTGGTGAATGCGGCGGCAGGATGCGCCGGGTACCGGAACTGATCGATGTGTGGTTCGATTCCGGTTCAATGCCGGTCAGCCAGTGGCATTATCCGTTTGAGAACCTGGATGCATTTAAAAACCAGTTCCCGGCTGATTTCATTTGCGAGGCAGTCGATCAGACCCGCGGATGGTTCTATTCACTGCATGCCATCAGTACACTGCTTTTCGACACCAATTGTTACAAGAATGTGATCTGCTTGGGTTTGATCCTAGATGGGGACGGGCAAAAAATGTCCAAATCCCGCGGCAACGTGTTGACCCCCTGGACTGTGATCGACCAGCATGGTGCTGACGCAATGCGCTGGTATCTCTACACAGCCAGCCCTCCGGGGCAGGAACGGCGCTTTTCCAGTGACCTGGTGGGAGAAGTGTTGCGCAATTTCACCCTGACCTTGTGGAACACCTACTCATTTTTTGTGACTTACGCCAATCTCGATAACTGGAAACCGGGTCCTTCAGTTGAAGTGGAATACAGCCCGCTGGATAAGTGGGTGCGTTCCTCTCTACATACATTGACCAGGGATGTGACAGCAGCCATGGAGAGCTACGATGTGCTGGGGGCGACAAGACCGGTACAGGAATTTGTGGAACAACTTTCCAACTGGTACCTGCGCAGATCGCGCCGGCGCTTCTGGAAGAGCGAATCAGATGGTGATAAGAATGCAGCCTACTCCACCCTTTACGAATGCCTGGTTACATTAAGTAAGTTGCTGGCTCCCACCATGCCATTCATTGCGGATGAGCTTTACCTGAACCTGGTCGGTTCGGTGGACGCAGCGGTGGCGGAGTCCGTTCACCTGGCAGCCTGGCCGGAATACGATCCAGTGGCTATAAATGAAAAACTGAACACGGAGATGAGCCTTGTGATGCGCATGACCTCGCTCGGGCACGCCGCCCGCAACAAGGCCAACCGCAAGGTGCGCCAGCCCCTTTCTGAAGTAGCATTCTCGGTTAGCAATCTTGAAGAGGAGAAAGTAGTTGAAAGCTACGCAGAACTGTTGGCCGATGAATTAAATGTAAAAAAGGTCAGGCTGCTCAATGCCGCTGGAGAAGCGGTGAGCTATTCCCTAAACCCGCTCCCCAAACAATTGGGACAGAAATACGGCAGTCTTTTCCCTGAGATCCGCAAGAAGATCGTAGCGATGGAGGCTGAAGCGACCGCGTTGCAACTGCTCGCAGGAAAGAATATTCCACTCGAGATTAACGGCCAAACGCTGGAGATCCTGCCGGAGGAAGTTGAAGTCAGGCTGCAAGCCAGGGAGGGTTACTCGGTGGCTTCAGAGGGAGCTTACCTGGCAGCCCTGGTCACCGAACTGACACCTGAACTGATCGCGGAAGGATTTGCGCGTGAGTTTGTGCGGCGTGTGCAGGACCTGCGCAAGTCAGCAGACCTGGACATCGCTGACCGCATCAAGTTGTACTACACCGCATCGCCTGTGCTGCAAAATGCAGTTGAAGACTTCAGGGAGTACATCATGACGGAAACACTGACCAAAGAATTGGTCAACGAAATGCCGCTTGAGGAGATGTTTACGGCTGAGGATGCCTTTGATACAGAAAAGGTGTTGATCGGTATCAAGAAAATTTAAATCGAAGAGGCTCCATGTTGGAGCCCCTAAAAGTTTCAAAGCAATAGTGCGGTAAAATTCATTCATCTTAAAAATGGAGCAGCGTTTGAAAGCATTTTTTAAACGATCTTACTGGTTGTTCATTGTAGCCGCGGTCATTGTCGTCGTAGACCAGGTAACCAAGTGGCTGGTGGTTACCAACATCCCATACGGTGGGATGTGGTCACCATGGGAATGGCTGACGCCGATCGCGCGCATCGTCCATTGGAGCAACACCGGAGTTGCTTTCGGAATGCTGCAGGGGATGAACCCCGTTTTTATCGGGTTAGCGGTCGTAGTATCCGGAATGATCATCTATTATTACCAGAAGCTTGAGAAGCAGGATGGACTGATTAAGTTAGCGCTTATGCTGGAATTAGGCGGGGCGATTGGCAACCTGGTTGACAGGATCCAATACGGTCATGTGATCGATTTTGTCTCTGTGGGCAACTTCCCCGTATTCAATGTAGCCGATAGTTGCATTACAGTAGGTGTGATTATCCTGCTGATCGGTGTGTGGATACAGGAAAAACGGGAAAAAACCCGCAGGGCAGCAGCCACCCAGGATCAAACTTTGGATGGAAATGTAAATTGAGCAGCCAGGAAAAGATTTTCATTGTTCAGGCAGGTCAGGAAACCAGGTTGGATAAATTCCTGGTTCAGTCACTGCCTGAGCACTCCCGAACACGTCTGCAAGCGTTGATCCATGAAGGAGCAGTTTCGGTTGACTCACAGCCGGTTACAAAGACCGGATTCGTGTTGGAAGCGGGAAAGCGGGTCAGTATCAACGTTCCTGACCCGGAACCGGTTGAGTTGCAGGCAGAAGACATACCCCTTGACATTGTGTATGAAAATGATGACTTGGTGATCATCAACAAACCTGCCGGGATGGTTGTTCATCCGGCGCCGGGGCATTCCAGCGGGACACTGGTTCACGCTGCGCTGGGCAGCTTTAGCGATTTGCAGGGGATTGGCGGAGAGATAAGACCGGGTATCGTTCACCGGCTTGATAAGGATACTTCCGGTTTGATCATCATCGCGAAAAATGACCAATCTCACCGCTGGCTGCAGGACCAGTTCAGGCTGCGTAAGGTGGAAAAAGTTTATATAGCCCTGGTAGACGGCAAACCGCCCACCCCTTATGGGAGGATCGAGGCTGCCATCGCTCGTGACCCTGCGCACCGCAAACAAATGGCGGTTGTTTCAGAAGGGCGGGGCAGGCCGGCGGTAACCGAGTACAAAACGTTGACCCAATATCCCGAACACTCGTTGATTGAAGCACATCCATTCACGGGGCGCACCCATCAGATCCGATTGCACATGGCTTTTTTAAATTGTCCGATCGTGGGAGATCTCGTTTACGGTCATAAAAAACTCAGCTTAGAGATCAATCGGCATTTCTTGCACGCTGCCAGGATATCCATAATCCTTCCTGGCGATAAAGAACCGAGCACGTTTGAAGCTGCTATGCCACCTGACTTGAAGGCTGTACTTGTATATTTATCCCGACAACATGGAGTACCTTATGAAGATCGTTGATATGCGTTCTGATACAGTCACCAAGCCGACTGATAAAATGCGCGCCGCCATGGCAGCCGCTGAGGTGGGTGATGATGTTTATGGTGAAGACCCGACGGTCAACCGGTTGCAGGAAATGGCTGCCGCGATGTTGGGAAAAGAATCCGGCTTGTTTGTACCCTCTGGTACCATGGGCAACCTGCTTTCTGTATTAAACGTGTGTCAGCGTGGTGACGAGGTCATCATGGGGAATTTGGGACATACCTTCCAGTTCGAAGCTGGTGGGATCTCAGCGCTGGGTGGGGTTTTCCCGCACACTTTACCCAATCAGGCGGATGGCTCGCTGTTGCTTTCTGACATTGAACACGCCATCCGACCGGATGATATTCATGACCCGATCACGCGCATGGTGATCCTGGAAAATACGCATAACCGCTGCGGTGGGACTGTGTTGAGCCTGGAGTATTCCCACGCAGTTGCCGAACTGTCGCATTCGCACGCTCTGCACCTGCACCTAGACGGCGCAAGGTTGTTTAATGCCGCGGCTGCCCTGGGTGTTGAACCCATTGAGGTGGCTGAACCTTTCGATAGCGTTACTTTCTGTTTGAGCAAGGGGTTATGTGCGCCGGTTGGCAGCGTGGTGTGCGGTTCGCGTGAATTCATCAAGCAGGGTTTGCGAACGCGCAAAATCCTGGGCGGCGGTATGCGCCAGGCCGGCATCCTTGCGGCGGCTGGGATCGTTGCCTTGCAGGAAATGACGGGCAGGCTGCACGAAGATCACGAAAAAGCCACCCGGCTGGCGCA
Organism: Anaerolineaceae bacterium UBA6107; assembly: GCA_002428455.1. Lineage (GTDB taxonomy): Bacteria > Chloroflexota > Anaerolineae > Anaerolineales > Anaerolineaceae > UBA6107. The sequence goes on from DIWL01000038.1 coordinate 24,636, forward strand.
GGGACTGGCGAATATCCCCGGGATCCAATTCGAAATGGGTTTGCCACAGACCAACATGGTCTTCCCCTCGCTTACTGATGAGGTCACCCTGAGCACCCAGCAGGTGGTTGAGAAACTCAACGCGCTGGGCGTAAAACTGGGGGCGGTGGCGAGTCGACGCTTTAGACTGGTGATGCATTACTGGATCACCATGGAGGATGTTGAATACACCATTCGGGCGTTTGAGCAGGTGCTGGCTGGATGATCGGGTGATCCATCGCCAAAATTCATTCTGATATAATTCTTTTAACTTCCAAATATTGCTTTTCAGATAGAGGTGCCCATGGAACCTTTTATTACTTTAAATGAAATAGATGCTGCGGCAGATCACATCCGTAACCGTATCACGATCACTCCCAGGGTTGGATTGGTACTTGGCTCAGGATTAGGAAAACTCGCAGATTCGGTTATGGACCCGACCATTATCCATTACACTGAAATTCCCAATTGGCCACTCTCCACCATCCACGGTCATGCCGGTCGTTTAGTGATCGGGAACCTTTTTGGGGTGCCCAGCCTGGTAATGCAAGGCCGTGTCCATTATTATGAAGGTTATCCAATGGACCATGTGACGCTGCCGATCAGGGTGATGCAAAGGCTGGGGATCGAAATAATTATTCTGACCAACGCAGCTGGTGCAATCAACGCGGATTACGTGCCAGGCGATGTGATGCTGCTCGTGGACCACATTAACATGATCGGGATGGGCGGGTTAAACCCGTTACGGGGTCCAAACCTGGCTGAATTTGGTGAGCGCTTCCCGGATATGAGCAGACCTTATGATTATGACCTGATCGCCAAAGCGCGGGAAGCGGCCAAAACCAATCAAATTGGCTTACACGAAGGAGTTTATGTCTGCCTGGCAGGTCCCTCTTTTGAATCACCAGCCGATCTGCGTTTTCTGCAAAGGATCGGGGCGGATGCAGTTGGTATGTCAACCGTTCCTGAAAACATCGTTGCGCGGCATGGGAAGACACGCGTGTTGGGTCTTTCGGGGATCAGCAATAAGGCTAACCTTGACGGCAGCACAATTACCACTCACGAGGAAGTGCTCGAAGCCGGGATCCTGATCGTGCCCAAGATAACAACCATCATCCGCGGAGTGCTGGAATCTCTCGCAAAGTGATAGCCCGTTGGCCAGATTTATTGATGGCGAGTCTTCGTGAATAGTCTGCTGCGATTCCTTTCCAATTATGAAATCCTGTTCTATGCAATTTCAGGGTTAATCATCCTTATCTCGGCACGCAGAACATTTATTGCCTGGCGTGAGTGGTCGGGAAGTATATTTGGCCTGGAGAAGGAGCATTCGCAGCGAAGGTTTAACCAGGGATTGACCGTGGTTGTTTTTAGTGTTGTGCTGATGGCCGGTCTGTTCATTGTCAACACGTTCATTACTCCCACCGTACCAGGCATTCAACAATTACCAACACCAACGATCGACATGACCCAGCAGCCACCGACAGTCACCCCGGCACCGACCGCAGAAATCACGGCACAGGGATTCATCCCCACCATCACCTCGTATTTCAGTCGCGGCTGTTTTCCTGATCAACTGGATTGGACCGATCCGCGCAACGGTGATACGATCAGTGGAACGGTGGAATTGAAGGGCACGGTCAACGTGGAAAACCTTGGTTTTTACAAATATGAATTTGCCCCGATGGGTAGTGATACCTGGACAACAATCGCTGCCGGTAATATGATCGTTAAAAATGATCTGCTGGGTGGTGCCTGGGATACAAGCGCACTTGTTCCGGGGGATTATGAACTACGGCTGGTCGTGAACGATAATGAAAATAACCCCCTGCCTGCCTGCGTGATCCAGGTAACCATTGAGGCTCCGGAGTAAAAAATGGCCGAGATAGAAATCAGACCCGCAATATCGAATGACATCGCTGTGTTGGAGAGTTTTGACCATTCCTGCGAAACCACCCACGTCTGGCAACTCACCAACATTATCAACAAAGACCACATCAATGTTGATCTCAAGGAAATTCGATTGCCGAGGGTATTACACCTGGCTTATCCACGCCGTGAGGAGTCTTTAAAAGATACATGGACAAAGCACACGCTATTCCTGGTTGCCCGATGTGAAGACAACCTGGTGGGGTACCTGATTCTGGATGAGAACGTTGACCAGGAATCCGCGGTAATTCGGGATGTAGTGGTGACACCGCTTCTACGCCGCCAGGGGATTGCCACCACACTCCTCTTTGCTGCACAGGATTGGCTCAAGAAGCGCGGCACGACACGGTTAATACTGGAAATACCGGCGAAGAATCACCCAATGATCGCTTTGGTGCGCAAACTGCGTTTCGAGTTTTCGGGCATGGCTGACCGTTATTATGCCAACCACGATATGGCTTTCTTTTTCGTGAGCTTGCTGAAATAAGAGGGCGGTTTTGATCAGCTGGATGAATGAAGTCATTTCCGTGGCAAGGACGATCAGTCAGATCCTGACTGCCGGCATTGCCATTACCGCTTTCTCTCTCCTGCTCTACAGTCTCACATTCAATCTGCGCGAACGGGTTGCCCGTGCCTTCATGGCGATCATGCTGTGCCTGGTGATCGTTTTTTCTACCGAATCATTTGGAGCAACAAGCAGGGAACCTTATGTGATCGATTTCTGGTTGCGAGTGCAGTGGATCGGTATCATCCTGCTTCCGGCCATGTACTTGAATTTTTCTGACGCGCTGCTGGCGACAACGGGGCTGCCCTCCCGCTGGCGCCGTAAATGGGCGATTCGTGTTACTTACCTGGCATCTGTGGTGATGGTCTTCCTGTTGTTTTCACCCTGGTTCCTGGGTGAACTGGTCACCGGAAAACCTCCTGCGCCGCATCACCAACCCACAATTTTAACCACACTGTTTACGATCTATTATGCAGTCATCCTGGTTCTCGCCTGGATCAATTTTTACAGGGCATATCAACGGACCCTTACACGTACCAGCAAACGCCGCATGCTTTATCTTGCCATCAGTGCCATTGGACCGGTGGTAGGAGCTTTCCCGTTTCTGCTGTACAGCTCAGGATTTGCGGCTGTACGTACCCTGCTCTTCTGGTTCATCACCATCGTTGTGACGGCTGGTTTGGGAATGTGTATCTTTCTCATGGCCTATGCGGTCGCATTCTTCGGAGTACCCTGGCCGGACCGCGTTGTGAAAAGCCGGTTGATCAAGTGGACGCTCAGGGGACCGATCACCGCCAGCCTGGCTTTGGGTATTATGACGATCATCCGCAGAGCCAATGAGGCGATAGGTGGATCCTTTGAAGCGTTGGCTCTGATCATGATGGTGGTCACGGTGCTGGTGTGTGAATATGCCATCACATTGTTCTACCCATATATTGAAAGGTGGCTGGTATACGACAAAGATGAGCATGACTTCCGCTTCATCCGGTCACTTGAAGAGCGGATCATCACCCGCAGTGATTTGAAGCAATTTATCGAAATGGTACTTTCGGCGGTGACAGACCAGGTTCAGGCGGCAGGGGCTTATCTGCTGGAGTTGAAAGAGGATGGTCTCAACCTGGTGGAACACACCCAGGATGCTGCACCAAAAGCTGAAAAACTGGATCAGCTTGAAAAGACTCTACTAGATGTCGACAATGACGTAAGTTATGTAATGAGCGAAAACGATCTGCTGATCCCGCTGCGGAATGGCAGCAATGGCAAGGGTGAGAGAATCTACGGGTACCTGGGAATTGTGGGCGTGCAGGATCGATTACCACTGGAGCCTGAAGCTGCAGAGGCAATTCACCGCCTGGCTGAAAGGGCTGGCGTCGCTTTACGCGACCGGGAAATGCTTGAGCAGGTATTTGATACCCTGGAACGGCTAGACCCGCAGGAGGAACTCATACAGAGATTGCGGGCAGCCGGCCGATACGACCAGAAAGCATTATTGGAAGATGTGGACTGGCTCAAACAAAAAGAGTTGTCCACCTGGGTAAAAGGCGCTCTGACACATTACTGGGGTGGGCCAAAACTAACTGAAAGTCCATTAATAAAACTGGAGCTGGTGAAAGCTGCGCTGAAAAGTAATGACGGGAACGAAGTCAATGCCCTGCGCAGTGTACTGCGCACAGCGCTTGAGCAATTAAAACCGGCTGGCGAAAGAAAGTACACAGGCGAGTGGTTATTGTATAATATTTTGGATATGAAGTTTATGGAGGGGAAAAAGGTCCGGGAGATCGCCATTAAACTGGCGGTATCAGAGGCTGATCTTTATCGGAAGCAGAAAGTCGCGATAGAAAAGATCGCGGATATACTGGTTCAAATGGAAATGAGAACTACGGGGAGAGAACCGGATTAGGTTTTAATTATTGGCTTTATTGGGCTGGGAGGGACTTACATAGTGGACGCTATCGAGAAACAAATGCACGACACATCCGATCAGAATATTGATGAAGGGTGGTGGGCTTCTGTCCTTGCGGATGAACCCAAGGTCTATCACGAAGAGAAAGCCATCAATTGCCAACCCTGTGATAAAAAGAATTCACACGAGATCGATTGGGATTGCGTCAAATCGATTTTTGAACAAGACCAGGTGCTGCTGATGGATGTTACAGGGTTTAACCGGGGAGGATTACTGGTACAGGCTGCTGGTGTGCAGGGATTTGTTCCAATCTCGCATCTTATTAGCCTTCCGGTTGATGTTGGCGAAGATAATCGTCCACAGGATCTGGCTGATTACGTTGGAAAGTCCCTCTACCTGAAGATCATCGAATGTGAAATGGAACACGAACGTATTGTGCTTTCAGAACGGGCTGCCCAGGCTGGTGATGGGAAACGCAGGGAACTCTTTGACCAGTTGAAGCCGGGCGCTGTTGCCTGCGGGGTTGTGACGAACCTGACTGATTTCGGGGCTTTTATTGACCTGGGCGGGGTTGAAGGGTTGGTACATGTTTCAGAGATGTCCTGGGGCAGGGTGGAAAATCCGGCTGACCTCTTGAAAATTGGACAAAAAGTAAAAGTTATCGTGCTGCAGATCACTGAAACCAATGCAAGGATCGCGTTAAGTATCAAACGACTCACTCCAAATCCATGGGACAGGTTGGCAAGGATCTATAAACCTGGAGATATCGTACCGGCTGAACTTACTACGGTCATGCGCTTTGGGGTGTTCGCGAAGCTTGATGAAGGCGTTGAAGGATTGATCCATATTTCCTCACTCCCGGATCATCTGCGCAGTAAGGACATAGCCAAGTTCTTTACACCCGGGAGCAGGGTTCAGGTGAAGATACTGCATGTGGATGTAGAACGTCGTAGGCTAGGCCTGGGATTGATATCGGAAGAATGAGTACCAGACCCGGAACGAACTCAAAAGATCCTGCAAAGAAGAGGAAAGCCACAAGCGGCGGAAATCAATCTCCCGGTAGAATTGAGCGTCAGACGGCTGGTGCGAATACCGGTAAAAATGAACTCGATATCCTGCCTGTAATTCTTGAGAAATCCAAAGGGGCGTTGTTCAACCTGAAACGGTTTGGGTGGGACCTGCTGGGAACGTTCCTGGCACTGTTAGCAGTACTGACACTGCTCGGTCTGCTGGGTTTGAGCCGTGGAACCTTGATCAACTCGTGGATCGAATTCCTGCGGCATGGTTTTGGGTACGGCAGCTATCTTTTGGTACTGCTGCTGGTAGGATTGAGCCTGCTCTCTTATCGTCAGAGCGCCGGAACAAAACTCCCATTCTCATTTGCCAAATTGATGGCACTTGAGGGTTTACTGATCGTCATCTTCCCTTTGTTGTCTTTTCTCGGCGGGGTGTCTGTTGAACGTTCGACTGATGGATTGGATGGAGGTGTGTTCGGTTGGGGCCTGGCGCAGTTCCTGATCCCGGTATTTACACGAATCGGAACATTCTTTTTCTACCTGATCCTGTTTCTTATCCTATTGGTGTACCTTGGGGGTGGATACAAGCGTGTGGTCGCTGCTTTCACGGGTTTTCTACAGCAGGTTTCTCAATCTAAACCCAGGTCACATAAACCAGTTGTCAGAACCAGTGATCAACTGAAGGAAAACCGGCAAACCCCGGTTCAACCAATAAAGCAAAGTGTTGCGGGGTCCGGTGTTGCCAAAACTGCACAAATACCAGAACCTGAACAAGGTTCAGGTAATTTGCTCCCGCCATTGAATCTTCTTCTCGAGGAAAAAATCGTTCCGCCAGATCAGGACCTGATCAAAGGGAATGCCTTGATCATCGAACAAAAACTGGCCGAATTCGGGGTTCCCGTGAGGGTGATCGGTTTTCGGGTTGGCCCGACGGTCACGCAATATGCGGTGGAGCCGGGCTATACAGAGCGGATTGCCGCGAACGGGAGTGTGACAAGGCAGAAGGTAAAGGTTTCCAAGATTTCCAGCCTCGCGCGCGATCTGACTCTGGCACTTTCTGCAGAACGTTTGCGAATCGAAACCCCGGTTCCGGGGAAATCCTATGTGGGTATCGAGGTGCCTAACGAGGACAATGCTTTTGTCCGGTTAAGGCCGATTCTGGAATCGGATCAATATCAGAAAAATCTCACTCCACTTTCGGTTGCCCTGGGACGGGATGTTTCAGGTGAACCTGTTAAAACCGACCTGGAAAAACTACCGCATCTGCTGATCGCCGGGACAACCAATTCCGGTAAATCCGTGTGTGTCACCGCGTTGACGACCAGCCTGGTGATGAGTAACTCTCCACGCGACCTTCGCCTGGTGATGCTGGACCCGAAAATGGTTGAACTGGTGCGTTTTAATGGATTGCCGCATCTGATGGGCAAGGTCGAGACCGAACTTGAGCGGATGCTGGCAGTATTACGTTGGGCGCAGATGGAAATGGATCGACGCTACAGGTTGCTGGCTGAGGTACGGGCGCGAAACCTGGCAGGTTACAACCAGAAAATGCGCCAGAAGAGGAAACCGCCCCTGCCAAGGATCGTTATTGTGATCGATGAGCTGGCAGATCTGATGATGAGTGCTCCTGATCAGACCGAGCACAGCCTGATCAGGTTAGCCCAAATGGCACGCGCCACGGGTATTCACATGGTCGTGGCCACCCAGCGCCCAAGCACCGATGTAGTTACCGGACTGATCAAAGCGAACTTCCCGGCACGTATTTCGTTTGCCATGGCTTCCTCAATCGATTCGCGTGTGATCCTTGA
>DIWL01000075.1 GCA_002428455.1 Anaerolineaceae bacterium UBA6107
TACTGTACCTGACCGGCCGAAGAATCGAGCGCCCGTGCGGCGCGCATTCTGTTGGACAACGGTTTCAAGAAGGTTACTCCCATTTTGGGCGGTTTTCGAGCCTGGGAAAAAGCCGGTTATCCAGTGGAAACCAGCCCTTAGCCTACAAAGGATTACTAAATGCATATTATGCAAATTAAACTATCTCGTTTGCGACCAATTCTGTACCTCCTGGTGCTGCTCGTCGCAGGTCTTCTTTCATCCTGTAACAATAAGACTCCGCAGATCAGCATCCAGCCTCCTCTGCAGGATTTAGGGACTCAACCTCAGCAACTGATCGATCTTGTTTTTGAAGTGAGGAACACTGGCAACGCAGATCTTGTTATTGAAAAAGTAAGCGTTTCGTGCGAGTGTACGACAGCCGAGTTGGAAAAGAGCACTATCCCGCCCGGTGAATCAGCTGAATTACGGGTTAAATTTGACCCGGCTGAAGATAACTTGTTTGGCGAAATCCAGCGCATCATTTATCTGCGCAGCAATGATCCGAACCAACCGGAGGCTGAAGCAGAATTTCGCGCTACGATCCAAAAGCCAGAAGGATAATCGAATGCTCAAAAAATGGCTGAATAAGTTGGGCGGTGGAAATACCCTGTACTATCCGGGCTGTGTTACCCGCTATGCACTACCCGAAATACAGGAGCGATACGAACGATTGCTTCGGCAAGCGAAAGTCGATTTCATTGTCCTACCCGGGGAGCTTCAATGCTGTGGCAGTCCAGTCCGGCGGGCTGGCTATCAACAGGATTTCGAACAGTTGAAAGCTAAAAACCTGGAAACATTTGCACGTTTTAGCGTCAATAAAATCATCACCAACTGCCCTGGCTGTTATCACACACTGAAGCACGAGTACCAGCTCGATGTCTATCACACGACACAGGTATTGTCTGAAAAAGGCAGGATCTCGCCCGGCCAATTCGAACCGGATGGAAAGCAATCAATAACCTATCACGATCCTTGCCATCTCGGCCGCTGGTCAGATATTTACGAAGAACCACGCCGTCTCCTGGATCAAGCCGGCTGGCAAGTGGTCGAACTGGCAGATAACCGGACTATGAGCCTGTGCTGCGGTGCGGGAGGCGGAGTGAAATCAAATTATCCAGATCTGGCCAATTCGATCGCTCAGGCTCGCCTGACCCAAGTAAATAATGGTCGATTATGTACCGCCTGCCCTCTGTGTTACGCTCATTTCAAAGAAAATGCCGGCGATATTCAGATAATGGAGTTCAGTGAAGCCTTGATGCAGGCATCGGAAGCGAGGCGATAACCTATGATATCCCTTGAAGCATTGTTTCAACCAGGTCAGGTATCCAAACGCGAAGAGACGATGGTTGTCTACAGCCGGGACGCATCACGAATTCAAGGTCCTTGCCAAGGGGTTGTTTGGCCGGAAACTGTTAACGACGTTGTCCGCCTGGCGCAGTGGGCTGCCGAAACTGGGATCGATCTGGTACCTCGGGGCGCAGGCACAGGGCTGTGTGGCGGAGCAACCCCACAAAACTCGGTCGTTGTGGATTCATCCCGGCTACGGCAAATCGGTGCTGGTGAAATTCAATCCAAAAAAGTGATGGTTGATGCCGGCGTTCCCCTGGACTTGCTCAATCGAACCCTTCGCCAGGATGGGTTGTTCTTGCCGGTGGTCCCAGGCAGCCATCGCTCGGCGACCATCGGGGGAATGATCGCCACCAATGCCGCCGGGTTGCACGCCGTCCGTTACGGCAGAATGAGTAATTGGGTCGAGGAAGTGGTGTTGGTGGATGGGAAGGGTGAGGTTCATCAACTGACCGCTGATGACCGAAAAGCATCCTTAGGACGGGAAGGGATCACCGGGATGATCGTTCAGGCAACACTTCACCTAACGGAGATTCCCGAGATCCGTTCGCTCACGCTTTTCACGTTTGAAAATCTCGAGGAAATGCTGAAGCAAGTCGAAGAATTGAAAACAAATCCTGCTCTTTCGGCGTTGGAATATCTGAATCCCCTGGCGGCTGCACTGGTTGGTTGGACAGCAAGGCATAGTGTATTGGCTGAGTTCCATGGCGCGGAAGGGAAGATCCGGGATTCGGCTGGGATGGCCAACCTGTGGGGAGCACGAGAAAGCCTGTCTGCCCGATTAACTCAGGCGGGATTCCCCATATCCGAAGATCCGCAGTTTCCTCCTGACGCGCTGGAAGAAAGCATTGATTGGCTAACAACACAGCGTATCCCAACCTTTGGTCACCTGGGGGTTGGTATCCTTCACCCCCGATTCCTGCAAAATGATGCGCGGATCGCGGAGCTTTACCGCCGGGTTTCTGTCTCCGGTGGGCAAATCAGTGGGGAACACGGGATGGGGTTAAAAAAGCGGCAGTGGGCCAGTGAGTCATTTCAGGCAGACGTCCAGGCATTGAAAACACAGTTCGATCCCTACAATATTTTTAATCGAGGCAAGCAATGTTGACCGACCTTACCGAAAACCCAACCTGCATCGAGTGTGGACTTTGTCGGGAGGTCTGCCCGGTCTTTCAGACCCAACGACAGGAAGAATATAGCCCCCGCGGTCGCGCGATACTAGGTTACGCCGGTCTTCAGACCCTGGTCTTTTATCAATGTACCCTATGTCGCGCTTGTCGGGCTATCTGCCCGGTTGAGCACGACCCAAGTGGTGAGACCTTACGGGCAGGATTAATTTCAGCTGGTATTGAAACAGAAGCCAATCAACTGATGATTGCCAATATTCGCACCTACGGCAATCCCTTCGGGCCGCTTGCCGAGGGCGAGTTACCTAAAACGTTAACTTGCTGCTAGAAAAGGATATCGGAACAAACATGAAAAAAATTCTATTAATTTCCAGCTTACTAATTGCACTCATCTTATTCGTGATGCCTGTCAACGCAGATAATACTGGACGGCAGGCAGTGGTCTATTACAACGAAGCTTGTG
>DIWL01000076.1 GCA_002428455.1 Anaerolineaceae bacterium UBA6107
TTCGCAGATGCCCAAACTCTACGGCGATGGCGTGCTGGTGGCCGGTGACGCTGCGGCAATGGTCAACGCGTTGCACTGGGAAGGCACCAACATGGCCATCATCGCCGGCAAAATTGCCGGTGAGGCTGCTGTTGCGGCGCACAAGCGTAAAGATTTCACGGCTGGCACCCTGAAGGTTTACCAGGATAAGCTCGAGGATTCCTTCATTCTCAAGGACCTGCGTCAGTACAAGAATTTCTCCAGGTTCCTCAATACCCACCATGATTTCATGGATGTTTACCCCAATTTCATCAACGAAGCCCTGGGAAAATTCTTCAGCGGTTTTGGCAAACCTAAGAAGCAGTTGTATAAGGAAATTCTCGGTTCCCTGACTTCGCGCAAGCCGTTGTTGAAGGCGGTGGGCGATATCGTGGCCTTCGGCCGGACCATTACAGGATGGTGAGACAATGAAAAGCGAAAAAGATATCCAGAAGACATTGGAAGCAAAAAAGGTGGGTGAGTCTTTGCCCGCGGTGTTTGTGGATGACATGTTGATGTCACTAAAATACTACGTGGATGAAGGTCAGGCCCATCTTAAGATCAAGTCGCACGATGTCTGTAAAACCTGCTCCGGTAAAGGTTGCCTGTATTTCTGCCCTGTGGGTGTGTACCAGATGTCCGCCGATGGCAGGATTCAGGTATCGTACCAGAGCTGTATCGAGTGCGGCAGCTGCCGTATCCGCTGCGAAAAGGACAACATCGAGTGGAAGAACCCGCGCGGCGGCTTCGGTGTGGCATACAAATTTGGGTAACGAACGAACCTGCGCGTCAGTTCTGTAGGTCTTAAGCATTTTCACTAAAAAAGTCCCACCGAAATTGGTGGGACTTGATTTTGTAGAGTCCGGATGTAACATGAACTCACCGTATGTCTTTAGTCGTTCCTTGAAAACAGCCTGATCGCTGGGGTTTACACTCCTGCATTCATGTTGCGGCTGGCGATGATGTTGACGCCGCTGTCGAGGATGTTTTCCGCGATGATGGATCCCATCTCAATCGGTGCATCGATGTTGATCTCGCGCAAGGTTGCCATCAAAGCCGGAATCCTTGCCTTGGGGAAAGGTTCTGAGGTGTACACCGGCAGCAGCGGGTGCACGCCGTTTTTCACTTTTACCGTTGTCGCCACCATGCGGCGCGGATCAGTCATTTCGCGTTGGGCGTACTCATGTCCGCGCTTACATCCGCCTTTGACCTCCACGACTGTCTGACCGTCGCGGGTGACCTCCAGCGAACACCCTTTCGGGCAGGTGATACAAAGTATTTTCATCTTCTCTTCCATGGCGTGCTCCTAACGTTTTACCACATCGATGACCAGTTCATCCACCAGCTGGACTTCATCGTAGGCTTTCATCGGTATTTCAAGGGTGATGATCTCACCAGGTCTGGCATAAAGTTCGCCTTTGCGCGTGATCAGGTTATCATTGCCGCGTATCTCGACCCATACCGGGCTTTCGATAGGCTGCCTGACGCGCAGCTGCATGCGCACGTTACCGGTGGCCAGGCTTTCACGATCGATCGTTTGCGGGACGATGTAGCGCACGTTCGGTCCGGGTTTAACCGGAACGTGCCTGGTTTCCTTGCGGCGTTCGATCAACGCAAACCTGGCTGCGCTGTCGCCCGCCTGGCGGCCGGCTTCCGAAACCCAGTCAACCAGGTCGTAGACATGCACAACATTGCCGGCGGCGAAGATGCCGGGCACATTTGTCTCAAAGCGGTCGTCCACAAAGGGTCCGCCGGTGATGGGGTCGATGAGCACCCCGGCTTTTTTGGAAAGTTCATTTTCCGGGATCAACCCCACTGAAAGCAGCAGCGTGTCGCAGGGGATGATCTTTTCCGATCCCGCAATGGGATTCCACTTCTCATCCACCTGCACGGATTCGATCGACTCGACCCGGCCGCGCCCGATCACCCGTTTCACCGTGTGGCTCAGATGGAGCGGTATGTCGAAGTCCATCAGGCATTGTACATAATTGCGGGTGAGACCGGTGAGGAAGGGCATGACCTCAAGCACTCCCTCCACCTGCGCACCTTCCAGTGTGAGGCGGCGTGCCATGATCATGCCAATGTCTCCGGAGCCCAACACCACGTAGCGTTTACCGGGCATGTATCCTTCCACATTCACCCAGCGTTGCGCGGTTCCTGCGGTGAAAACGCCGCTGGGGCGCATCCCCGGGATGCGGATCTGGGCGCGCGTTCGTTCACGGCAGCCCATGGCCAGTACGATCGCCCTGGCATCAATCTCAAGGAAACCGCTGCGTGCACCGGATGCGTAGATGCGCCGTTGCGGGGTGATGTCCAGCACCATGGTATCCAATAGGGTTTCCACATTCAGCGCCAGCGCATCATTGATAAAATGTTGAGCATATGAAGGGCCGGGCAGGTCCTCCTTGAATGTTTCAAGTCCAAACCCGTTGTGAATGCACTGCTGCAGAATGCCCCCCAGCTCCAGATCGCGTTCGATGATCAGCACGTCCTGCGCACCCTGCTGCTTGGCTGCTATGGCAGCCGCCAAACCGCCCGGGCCGGCGCCGATGATCACCACATCATATTTACTCTTGATCATGCAGCACCTCCAGTTCCTTTGTACGGCGGTAAAGAAATTCAGAACCGGGACCACGCTTGGTGATCTGCTCCGGGGGCAGCCCCGTCTCACGGGCGAGGATCTCCACGACCCGCGGCATGTCGAATGACCCCAGGCAGCGGCCGGTACCGAGCCAGGTGCGGCGTTTTATCGCGTCATAGGTCAGCGCCGGGATGGGGGCGTGGATCTCAGCCACGATCTCCCCTTCCGTGACCATTTCACAGCGGCAGACCACCCTGCCGTAACGCGGATCTGTGTGGATCAGTTTTTTCTGCTCATCAAGCGGAAGTTTGCGGAAGTGCGGGCGCGGCGCGCGAATGGGATTCCAACCGGTTTTTTCTTCCAGCTTTTCCCCCTGGTCCTGCATCAATTCCACCACGCGTTGGGCAATGGCTGGTGCGGCAGTAAATCCGGGTGATTCGATGCCGCCCAGGTTGATGAAACCGCGTGGTTTTTCCGCCGCCTCGATCACAAAATCGTGCCCGTAGGAGACCTGGGGATTCGGACTGGGTGCATTGCCGGTGGCACGCAGACCGGCGAACATGGCGATGGTCGAAGAGGGCTGCAAGTGTGGGAAGAGCTTACGCGCACCTTCCCATATCTCCGCGAGACCTTCCTGGGTGACTTCTTCATCTTTCTTGTGCGCTGCACAAACCGAATTTGGTCCAACGATAGTGTTGCCGTGCGTGGTCGCGGTGACCAGGATGCCCTTGCCTTTGGCAGTTGGCACCGGGAAGAGCACATTGTTCACCTGGATGCTGGCACGATCCAGCACGACGTATTCACCACGACGGGGCGTGATCTGGAATTCGGGTCTGACGCCCGCCAGGTGCATCACCTCATCGGAATACAACCCGGCGGAGTTGACCACCCAGCGGCATGCAAAAAAGCCGCGGCTGGTTTGAACGCCGGTAACGCGGCCGTTCTCGATTCGGAAGTCCAGGAACCTGGTGTTCAACATCACGGTGACGCCGTTTTCCACCGCGTTCTCAGCCGCAGCGATCGTCGCCATGAAAGGGTCGCAGATGCCGCCGGTGGGTGCCCACAACGCACCGCTCACTGCCGGGTTGATCTCAGGTTCACGCGCGCGCATTTCATCAGCCGGGATAATATGCATCCCGGGCACGCCGTTGCGGCGGCCTTGTTCCAGCAGTTCATCCAGGATGGGCAGTTCTTCTTTGCCCACAGCCACAACGTAATCACCACTGCGGTCGTATTCAAATCCCAGTTCGCCGGAAAGGACATCCCACATCTGATTGCCCTTTACATTCATTTCGGCTTTGAGGGTGCCCGGCAGGGGATCGTAGCCGGCATGCACGATAGCCGAATTGGCTGCGCTTGTGCTGCTGCCAACATCCGCTTCTTTGTCGATCAGGAGGATGTTCAATTTATATCTGGAGAGGAAACGGGCGGTCATGCAGCCGACCACCCCTCCGCCAATGATGACCACATCGATTTTTTCCATGAAAATGTTACTCCTTCGAATATTGGGAGACGTGGGGCGGCAGGATCCGCCAATGGTTTAACTGCTCTAGAAGAACCCATTTATTATATAACATCTGCCATTGCAGGTTGTTTAACCCGGCAGCCCGCTCGCGTCCTTACCTCATAATAATTATTAACCCATCGTCATCATACGGCGATGGGTTACGTGGATTCTTAATATACGTCTCAGACCAGTGGTTTTCCCAGGTTGTAACTGGCTTCATCCTCCACGACCGAGTACCCCAACGATTCATACAGTCTGTGCGCGCCGCTCAAGTTCTGTGAATCAACGCTCAACCAGGTGTGACCCATACCCATTTCACGGAACATGCGAATGCTTTCCGCAATGAGTGCTTTGGCCACGCCCTTTCCACGCCATGGGCGGCAAACTGAAAACTCTTCTGTGTATCCGCGCTTACGGTTGTAGAGCTTGTTTTCTTCTTCATCAAGAAAATTATGCACCATTCCGCACACCTGTTCGCCCTCCCAGGCCACCTTCCATAGATGAGGCTGGAAATACCGGTCAGTGAGTGATACCTGATACATGTCCTCAGTCGGAGGGGTGTACCCCCAGTGATCCTTAAAGGCTTCCCAATTGGCATCCCAGATCTTGCGGTACTGGTCAGATTGCACAGGACGGATCTCCAATCCCGGCGGCAGCAGGTGTTCACCAAGGGGCAGGTCGATCGGGCGTTTCATGCAGTTGAAATAACGTTCGATTTGGTAACCATTCGCCTTCAGGAATCTGATGATCTCAGTGGCTTTTTTCTTTTTCCATATACGGTAACGTTTTTCCACATCTTTGGGAATTCTGGCGGCGATATCCCGGCATTTCCCTTCGGCATATTTGAGCATCAAACTGGCGATCCCCCGTCCCCAATATTCCGGCAGCAGCATGCCAAATGGGAAGAACAGCACTTTTCCATCCAGTTCAGTATCCCAGGAATACCCGAAATACCCGACAGTTTTTCCTGTGAAGTCAACATACACCAGCTGCTCGTGGATGTCGTAATTGGCGGTCCATTTCTCGTCGTTCACGATATCCTCCAGAGTGATATTCCATTGGACACCGTTCACTTCTTTGGTGGCGATTGCAATATCATACCGGATCTGATGGTCCTGTTCCCCTGTAAAATGCCGGAAGGTTAACCCTGGCACCTCCCCCAAAGGCTCCCAATCGATTGATCGAACCAGCTCATTCATGGTGGATCCTTTTACTTAAATCCTGCCGTCCGGCAACCCTACCAGGCCGGTGGTTTGTAATCACATTATACAAATGTAATGGAGTTTTTTTCGTTATTTTTCCAGGTAGTCCCGGATGGCAGCGACCGTGCGCGGTTGTTGGAGAATGTTCATGTGCGTGCATGCTGGGATCATCTCCAGTTCCGAGTTCGGAACAAGTTCCGCGATCTCACGGATATGCTCCGGCTTGATCATCTCCTCCTCCGCGTAGAGGATCTTCATACCGGTTCGAATCGTACGCAGCTCATCTGCGGTGATGCCGATATCATTTAGCATGAGGTCAAAGCGCATGATGTATTTTTGCGTGGGTAAGCCCAGCTTGCGCAGAAATTTCCACAGTTTTGACAGCCGGGTAAATAATCTGAGCGTCTTCTCATCCGTACCGCTGGCGAGGTAGTTGGGAGAGATGGCAACAATGCGATCGAAAAGCTGCGGTGCGTACTTTGCCAGCAGCAGGGCAATGTTGCCGCCGTCGGAGTAACCGACCAGGTGGCAGCGCTCGATCCCCTGCGCGGCGCAAAAACGGATCACATCCTGGCAGAATTGCGGGATGGTATACGCGGTGTCCACAGAACGGCTCTCACCGTGCCCGCGGCTGTCCAGCGCGAAGGTGTGATAATCGCTGAAATGTTCGGTCTGGTAAGCGGTAAAGAGCTTCTTGCTCTCCGAGTTGCCATGCAGGAACAGCAGGGTGGGACCGCTGCCACTCTCACAATAGGCGACGCGCAGGTCCGGCAGGTCCTGGTAGCGGGTGGGGAGTACGTTGCGCATAGCAACTACCTTTCTAATGCAATCGAGCTAAATGGATGTTGAGCCAAATAAACCGGGCTGAGAGTTCACGAATGAATTTGAGGCTGCGTCATAATCCAGGTTTGTGATCTCAACCTGGGCAGTCCGCAGGAACTCCAGCGCGTTCTCATCAATACGGTAGGCGATGTTGTACACCAGGCGGGTGATCCCGGCATTGATCAATGCTTTGGTGCAGTTGATACACGGGAAGTGTGTGACATAACAGGTGCATCCGCGTGTTGAGACGCCATGCAGGGCTGCCTGGATGATCGCGTTGGTTTCCGCGTGGATCGTGCGCACACAATGTTCTTCAACCAGCAGGTGCCCCACCTCATCACAATGCGGTTGACCGGCAGGAGAGCCGTTGAAACCGGTGGTCAGGATGCGCTTTTCGAGCACGAGCACAGCACCCACAAAGGCGCGGTCGCACGTGCTGCGTTCAGATACTGCATGCGCGATTTTCATAAAGTAGGAATCCCAGTCAGGCCGCATTGTTAATCTCCTCAGTAATAAAATTCCTGTTCAACAAATCGGGTGATACCACTTACAGGGAGATTTTAGCATATTCACTTCAAAGTACATGCTCAAGTAGTGGTAAGATATTTCTGAAATTTGGACTGATATTTCAAAATTTATTCGAAGTAGAATACCGCGCTGCTTGCAGCGCAACCGGCGTTAGGTGCCGGTGGGTTCATAGCCCTTAGAGGCAACCGATGTACTTGCGTAGGCGTAATGCCCCGTCTGCTTGCTGCGGGGATAGCCGAAGCAAGGTTGCCGATACTTTACTTGGATCCTATTGATCAAGACAAGATCCGCAATAATCTTTGGGCTTTTCACAACAATTTTTGAAATACCCCGGAGGAAGTATGCACCGCATTCTGATCCTTTATTCGACCAACGCCGGATCGACCGGGGAAGTGGCTGAAGGAATTGCCGCTGAGTTGACGCAGGGCGGGTAGCAGGTGGATATCCGGAAATTCTCAGAGGTTGGCATCCTTGATCACTACGATAGTGTAGTCATCGGTGCACCAATGATCTTTGGTTGGCATGCAGTCGCCCGCAGGTTCATCCGGCGCAACAGGAAGCTGCTGGCGGGTAAGAATTTGGCTTACTTTGCTTGTGCCCTCCGTCTGACCAAAGATCAGAAGGAAACAACAAATTCTATTCCCTTGTTCATCGATCCCGGTTTGGTCAGCCAACCCCAAAAGACGGGATCTCTGAATATCAAAGAGCGCTTTACCACTATCGGGCACTACCTCACCCCAATGCTTAATAGCGCTCCTGATCTCAAACCGGTGAGCGTGGCGTTTTTCAACGGAAAACTGGATTTGCGGCGTCTCAAGTGGTGGCAGGTTTTGTTCGTGCTGGGTGTCGTACAGGGCAAACCCGGTGACTACAGGGACTGGGATTTTATAAAGCGATGGAGCCGGTCATTGAGCCAGGTCATTTGAATATTTTAACAAGGGCTGCTAGTAAAACAAACAGGTACCACATGGGCACCTGTTTTGTTGGTTCTCTCAGATTTTTAACCAGCCAGGATTTGCCTGGCGAAGTTCCGGCCGTATTCCCGTCCTTTGTCCAACTCTCCGGGGGAGGCGGAACCGGTGAACTCGAAATTTCCGAGTGGTTTCCAGCGCATTGATTCGAAACGCTCGTTCAGTTCACGTTGCCCCCCGCCTGACCACCCCTGGCTGCCAAACCCGGCAGCGAGTTTGTTATAAATATGCTTGCGGTCGGCAGTTTCAAGCACGTGAACCATGTCGGGGAATAATTTACCTTCATAAGTGGGTGAGCCAATCATCACACCACGGTTTAACCACAACGCTGGAAGTATCTCGCTGACCTGTGTGTGAATGACGTTGAATACAAAGGTGGGAACACCTTCGTCACTGATCCCCTGTGTGATTACCTCCATCATTTCTTCAGTATCCCCATACATAGAGGCGTATAGCATGGTCACCCCTGGATCACCTGATTTACTTGCATAATCTGCCCAATTGCTGTAAAGGTCTAGGATCCGTTTTGGGTTTTCCCGCCAGATCAGGCCGTGGGATGGCGCGATGATCTCGATCGGATGGCTGCTTAGTTTGGCAATGGCGTTCTTGACCGGTTTGGAGTATGTGGCAACAACATGCACAAAATAACTCAACGCAAGGTCTTCGTACACGGCCATGGGCACCAGTTTTCCATCAAAAATGGAGCCGTTCAATGTACCGTACCCGCCAAACCCGTCACACGAGAAGAGGATCTTCTCCGTGGTCTCATAGGTCATCATTGTTTCAGGCCAATGAACGAAGGGGGTGGAAAAGAACTTCAGCGTGTGCTGACCCAGGTTGAGTTCCTCTCCATCCGCAACAGTCTGGACCTTTTCGGTAATCCCATAGAACGAGGCCAGCATTTCCTTTGTTTTGGCTGAACCAAGCATTATCGCCTGTGGAGCGAGCATCAGCAGCGCTTTCAGTGCACCCGAATGATCGGGTTCCATGTGGTTGATAACGATGTAGTCCAGTTCTGAAGGGTCGATAAACGACCGGATGTGGTCAAAGAGTTCATCGGTGGTCAATTTGCTGGTCACGTCGATCAATACATTCATTTTGTCGACGATCAAGTAGCTGTTGTACGAAACTCCAACTCCCCTGATCGACCAGAGTCCCTCGAAGAGCTCGGTCTTGCGGTCATTCATACCCACCCAGTATATGTTTGGGCGAATCTCTACAGGTTGCATATTATTGTCCTTTGTAAGTAATGATTGACAAGATTATTTTATCACCGGAGCCATTTTATAGTTTGAGTGCTGTGGATCAATCTCCTAATTGAGCGGGATTTCGCGTGTATAATGCTCACTATCCCCACTTGTTTTTATGCTTTCGAAAAACAATTAAATGAAAACGATCCTCCGTACACTTATTGTCAGATTGTTTTCCATGCTGGTCACTCTTTTCATTGTGACAGCCTTGCTCTATGCGACAGTGATGTTTACACCGGCAGAAAACCGGGCGACCCTATACATGCCGCGCAATGTCTCACCCCGCATGACCGAAGAACAATTAGAGAGAATGCTGGATCGGATCATCGAACAACATCACCTGAACGATCCTTACCCTGTACAATACTATTACTGGATCTCAAGCCTGCTGCACGGTACATGGGGTTACAGCCCTACCTTGCAGGAGGATATCCTCAGCGCGATCATCAGGCGCGCACCGATTACCGCGGAACTTACCCTATATTCCATCCTTGCCTTTATTCCATTGGGACTGCTCAGCGGTGTCATCGCTGGTTCACGGCGCAACAAAGCGGCGGATCACGGCTTCAGGTTTACCGCTTATGTGGCTACTTCGCTACCGCCTTTCATCCTTGCCTTGATCCTGATGGCGTTCTTCTACGTGGAACTTTACTGGTTTGCACCAGGCAGGACGAGTTCCAGCTTTGGCAGTTTTATTAATTCCGATAATTTCCGGCAGGTCACCGGATTGTTGACACTGGATGGATTGATCAATGGACGGCCGGATATAACCATCGACGCATTGCGTCACCTGGCTATGCCGGTGTTTACGCTCGCCATTGTCCATTGGGCAACCCTGGGAAGAGTGACCCGCGCGACCATGATCGATGAGCTCAACCAGGATTATGTGATCGCCGCACGCGCGCGTGGTATCCCTGAAGGAAGGATCACCTGGCGCCACACACTGCGTAATGTCCTGGCACCGGCGTTTACCAGCAGCCTGCTTTCAGCAACCTCGCTGCTGACCGGGGTGTTTATCGTTGAGATCCTTTACAATTTCCATGGTGTTTCAGATATTGCGGTACGCAGCATGGCTGATACCCCCGACGCACCGGCGGCGCTTGGTTTTGCCATCTACAGTGTTGTGGTGGTATTGATCCTCATGGCTGTGCTGGATCTTATCCAGGCAAGCCTTGATCCACGCTTGCGGGAGCGGGCTTGATGAGCCCCGTGCGCCGTTTCTTCTCGCGTTGGCAGAACCTTCTGGGATTATTTCTGGTCACCATCTTTGTGGTAGTGGCCATCACAGCACCTTGGCTATCTCCGCAAGACCCGGAGAATCCGGGTCCGATCAAACAGGTGGGTCGCGCAATCGATTTTGAGCCGCGCTCGCCGCAAGAAGTTCCGCCGCTTGGTACCCTGTCCAGCCAGATCAGTGTTTATCATGCTGTTGTGTGGGGTGCGCGTTCTGCAGTCGTGTTCGGGTTGATTGTTGCGATCTTCACGGCGTTGATCGGAACTCTGGTCGGTGCAGTCAGCGCTTACTTCGGCGGCTTTGTTAACAGCCTGCTGATGCGCATCACTGATGCATTCCTTTCGTTTCCGATCATTGCCGGGGTGGTATTGATCAGCCAGTTGATCACAACCACTTTGCACGAGGCTGGGCTGCGGTTTTTCAAGAACGTGTCCAGTCAACAGATCTTCTCAAACGCGACCAGCAGCTTTTACCTGGAGGAGGAACTTCCTCCATTTTTGCAAATGCTTATGAACCTTGACCCGGTTCTGATCGCTTTTATTCTTTTCTCCTGGATGCCTTACGCGCGCATCATGAACACCGTGGTCAGACGCACCAGGAATGCGGATTACGTGGAAGCCGCCCGGGCGTTGGGTGCCGGACATAACCGCTTGATCTTCCGCCACCTGATCCCCAACTCGATCACTCCCATGATCGTCCTGGCTGCCAAAGATGTGGGTGGGATGGTGCTGCTTCAGGCGACCTTCACTTTCATTGGCATGGGTGGAAATTCTCCCTGGGGTATGGTGCTTGTCAGAGGACGCGACTGGATCATCACCCAGGGCGGTATTTTTACCTATTGGTGGGTGTTTATTCCCGCAACCCTGGCATTGATCCTGTTCGGGATCGGATGGAACCTGCTCGGGGATGGTTTAAACGATGCGCTCAATCCACGCACCCAATGATCAAAAGAAATCCGGGGCTGTAAATTTTACTTCCTGTTCGCAAAACATCGAACTGATTGGGTAATTATTCCGTTCAAACAATTGTATGTGCTGAATTTAACCCAAAATACGCTATACTCACAAGTAGGAATTAATCTAATCCACAAGGAGAAGCTCATGACAATCCCGACCGATCAGGAACCCACACCCGAAGTAATGCCGGAATCCTTTCCGGGTCCTGCTGTTTCAGGTGACGACCGTTTGTGGGTGGTATTGTGTTTTCTATTTACCCCCATAATCCCATTGATCACCTTGTTCCTCGAAGATAAAAAGAACCGTCCTTTTATCAAGTATCACACTGTGCCCACCCTGATCCTTGGTGTGGTTGAGGTGGTCGTTGTCGGGCTTCTTCAGTTGATCCCGGTGGTCGGTTGCCTGACGCCCCTCATATGGATCATCAATATTATCTTCGCCATCAAGGCGAACAAGGGTGTGAACGTGGAGATTCCGGTCATTACCTCATTCGCCAAAGGTCAGAACTGGATGTAAATCCATTATTCCAAAGATTAAATCAACAAGCCCTTCAGTTATGATGGGCTTGTTAATTTTTAATGTCAACCTGTGTATTCTAGTAGGATGAATTGGAGTGGGAGATCTCCAGGTCATTCACCTGCATGAAGCGAGGCACGATGATGCTGGTTGGATTCCGGGCACCGTAACTCAAGGAAGTGTTGTAAGGCAGGATCTCCTGCGCGATCCACGAAAGTCTGTCTCCAAAGATATCCAGCAGGCTTTGGGTGAGCCTGACGTTGTAAGGAACTACAACCGTGCCGTCCTGTTTGAGCAGCAGCGCACCGAAACGTGAACTTCCGGTAAGGATGCCCTTGGATGGATTAACGATATTCATGTAGTGCAGGAAGGGGATGTAGAGAATGTCCGTTTCGCGGGGCAGGTTGAGCAATTCCCCGAGTGAATTGACAGGCTGAGAACCACCTGCCATGCACAGACTGTGATGCGGTACGGTGTGGCCGGTGGGTTGTTGGCCAAATTCATCCGCGTCATCCTGGTACCAGGCGAAGGCTTTGAAAACACCATTCTCAACCAGTGCAAATCGCTTGCGTTCAATACCATAGATATCGCGGCGGAAGGGGAAAGTCTCACGCCTTTCAGGATCATCGAAGAATGAGAACTGGTTTGAGAATACTTTCTGATCGATATTTTCTTCATTGAGGAAGGAATAACCGCGTTTCATCAAGCCGCCGTTAAAGGCGATGTATCGGGTGAAGTTGAGCATATCAGCGATCGCCGCGGGACCGAACACGATGTTGTAGCGGCCAAGCGGGAGCTGCTGCGGGCTGTCGTGCGTGTAGTGATGGAGCAGGGCGGTCAACTCAGCGCGCAGGGCAGCCGGATCCAGGTCACTTTTTTGTTGGGCGGATTGTTCCGCCTGGACCTCCCACTTCAGCCGGTTGTGGGAGAGCACTATGGTCACCTGCGCATCCGATGTCTTCATCAGGATCGAGTGTTCTGAACGGGTGCTGATGGCTGCGACTGTGTTCGCGCCGCAGGAGAAGATACCCGATAATTTGATCTCATCAGTCTCCAATCCGCTGACGACCTGGTTGAAAAGAGCCAGTTTTTCTTCGTTGCTGATCGTTGACAGGTCGGGATCGAAGTTGCTTACATCGATAAAGGTGTTTTCATAAGTTGGAACAGTGGTCTGGTAGGTGAGCGGCATGGCGTGTTTGGCCATCTCATTGGCGATGTCGATGCCCTTTTTCATGTCATCAAGTTTCGCCAGGTCAGTGATCATGGCATAGCTGGCCCGTTTGCTCCCCTCGTAAGCCGTGACCTCCAGGCGGATGAGATGTTCGTTTGTATTGAGTGAGATGGCGGAGTTGGCAAACCGCATCAGGTAGCTGTCCTCCTCATGGTAATACAGCGAGATTTCGTAGCCCTTTTCCAGCGAGTAATCACGGAGGGCGCCCAGGGTCTGCAATATTTTTTCACTCATGATCATTCTCCGATCCGTACATTATCAAAACGGCAGACGGGCACACCGTGCCCTAATTGCATGATCTGGTTGGGTTGACCTTTTCCGCAATTGTCCACGTAACACACTTCCCAGGTACTTTGATTGCCGACAGCGGTCAGGGAATTCCAGAAAGCAACGGTTGATCCTTTGTAGGTGGCATTCTTCACCGGCCGGGTGATCTGTCCGTCCTCCACCAGCCAGCCCGCTTCCGTGCCGAAGTGGAATTGCTCACGATTGGAGCCGATCGACCAGCTGCGGTCTCCATCCAGCACAATACCCCGTTCCGTATTGCGGATGATGTCCTCCAGCGTTCCATCCTGTCCGGCATCGATGTTGATATTCGTCATGCGTTCGATGGGGACACGGTAGAACGAAGTGGCACGGTTGGCACCGCTGCTGCCATTGAAAATTGTGCGGCGTGCTTTGGCGTTGGCTTCCTCCACCATCTGGCGTCCGGTGATCGCGCCGACCAGGATACCCTTATCAATCAGCAGGTTATCCTGCGCGGGGATGCCATCATCGTCAAAGCCGAAACTTCCGGGGGAGTTGGGCAGGGTGGCGTCGGCGCGTACGGTCAGTTTTTCTGAACCATAGCGCAATTTACTAAAGTCATCCAATGTGACGAATGAACCGCCTGCGAAGGCCAGTTCGTAGCCCAATATGCGGTCCAACTCAAGGGGGTGACCGATCGTTTCATGCGTCTGAAGGTACATGATGCCAGGCAGGAGGATCACCGCACGGTCATCGACCGGGCACTGTTCAGCCTGCAAGGTATCGTTCAATTCCCGAACGATACGCTCAGCATTCTGGCTGAAGTATTGCAGGTCGATATTTTCCCAGCCCCTCGATTCTCCGCGTCGCGGTGGTTTGAACTTCCGTTCGTGCATACCGCCTTCGCTATCCAGTCCATTCACTTCCAGGTCAGCAAAAGCTTCAGTGATAATCTTTTCGATCTGGCTGCCTTCCGAATCCACGAAAATGATCTGTTTGCGGGTGAAGTTGAGGCTGCAGACGCGCTGCGTGACACCCGGTTGGTCCAGTCGTTTATCCATCTCTTGCAGGAAGGCGATCTTTTCGGTGAGTGGAATCTCAAACGGATTAATACGTAACGGGCTTTCGAATTTGGCTTCGATGGTTTCCTTCTCGGCGAGTCTTACAGGGAAAGTAACGCGTTCTGCGGCGATCCTGGCGTTGTCAAAGGCTTTGTCGAAAAGCGCGCTAATGTCGCTCAAGTCGGAGGAGGCTGAAAACCCCCACGCTCCCTTGTAAAGGACGCGTACACCCACTCCGCTTTCGCTGCTGGAGGATGCGTCCTTGAGGTTGCCATTCCACATCAATAAAGAGTTGGTTTCCTCATAGGGGTACCAGCGGGTATCCACATAAGTTGCGCCGCGGGCTCTGAGTCTTTCGATTTGTTGTTTGATCTGGTTGAGCATGAAAAATTCTCCTATCGTAATGAGTGCGTACGAATAAACTGAATCAAATTATATGCCAGCCCGTGAAAATGTGCATTCGCAAGGGGAGGTAAAAACCTCTTTTTTTTCTCGTCTTCTGTCTTAAGATCTACGGTTATAATATCCTCCACTTTCTAAACAGATCGCCATACTTGAATGAAAAGACCTAGCAACATTGCCAGCAAGATCGCCAGAGGTCTGCGCGGATACGCTCAGAATGTGCGCGCATTCTCCCGCAACGCTTCTTTGTATCTGATCAGCACCGTTATCAGTTCCGCCGCATTTGGTGTTTTCCGGCTTCTGTTTAACTTTTATGTATTGAGCCTGGGGTATGACCAGGCACTGGTAGGCAACCTGGTCACCACCAGCAGCCTCACCGCCCTGATCGCCGCGATACCCATGGGCTACCTGGCGGATGTGCTGGGGCGCAAAGTCTCCCTGATAGGCGGCGGTGTGCTGACCATTCTCGCCATTGCCGGAATGTTGATCTTCCCGTCTCCGCTGGTGTTCATCCTGATGAACATCCTGATGGGGTTGGGGCAGAGCATCTCGGGGGTTACCATGGGGCCTTTCCTGATGGAAAACAGCGGCGAAAAGGAACGCACCTATCTGTTCAGTTTCAGTTCCGGTTTATCGATGGCCGCATCTTCGGTGGGTAATTGGGTTGGCGGGCTGCTACCCACCTGGCTGGCCGGGTTGGCTGGAGGTGCGGCGACCAGTTCAGCGGCTTACCGCCTTTCCCTGACGGCCGTGGTGGTAATCGCCAGCCTCTCTGTGATCCCGCTCTTTATGCTGGGCATGCGCAAGGGCAAGGTCTCAGAAAGATCGCTCTTTGCCCCCTTCACTTATTTCAAAGATCATCCTGCGCTCCTGGGCAAGCTGGTGCTGCCCATGCTAATTACCTCCATCGGTGCGGGGTTGATCATGCCGTTCATGAACATCTTCTTCAGGCAGGTGCATGGGCAGAGCGACAGCGCGATCGGTACGCTTTTCGCTTTCGGTTCCCTCGCCATGGGGATCGGCTTGCTCATTGCCCCGCCGCTGGCCGAGCGCTACGGCAAGATCCAGTTGGTGGTGATCACCCAGGCGTTATCGATCCCCTTTCTGGTGTTACTCGGTTTTGCTCCGGCATACTGGCTCTCAGCATCGGCTTATTACATACGTGTTGCGCTGATGAACATGAGCTCACCGGTTTACCAGACCTTTGTTATGGAAAAGGTGGAACCCTCGGCGCGCGCGACTGTGGCCAGCCTGGTGAGTATGGCCAACTCGTTCGGTTGGGCGTTCAGCCCCACCATCAGCGGGGAGATCCAGGTGCGTTTTGGCTTCGGTCCCGCGTTCATCCTGACGATCATCCTTTATGCCTTATCTATCACCATGTACTGGGGGTTCTTCTGGCGGCGAAGTAAAAAGCCGCGGTAGGTTTACCACTCGCAACCGTAAATACCCTTTACTCCCTTAATCACAAAGGAATTGAATGTTTTTTCTGCAGCGGTGATTCGTACACTGGAATCTTTATGGATTCGTAGTGGCGGGTCAACTTGCGTGAATTACAGCATCGGTGCCATAATTGAGAAGATAAACTTAGAATATATGCCTATCATCAGGAGAACAATAGACGGATATGACATCTTACGATCTTAAATCTTTAAACCTGCCCAAACTTTTCGGTGGAATGTTGAAAACCTTTGCCGGCGCGGCGGGCAACCCGGTTACCCAGCCCTTATTGTTAGGCAGCCTGCTGGAAAATGGCGGGATCCCCAAGATTCGCAGCATCAAGTTTAGCGAAGAGCCCACTTACTTCCCGCTTGTCATCCCAACGGAGCATGCGACAGGGCACCTTCCAATGCCGGAAGAGGTACCTTCGGGTGAGCGCACGCCGCGGGAACGCATGCCTTTCACGACAGTGCGTGATTATGCTGAAGCCTACCGCCGGGGCAATATCACCCCGCAGGAGGTGGCAGACAAAGTGATCAGAGCGATCGAGAAATCCGATCAAACGTCGCCCGCCATGCACTTGTTCACTGCCATTTATGCGGAGGATATTCGCAAACAGGCGAAAATATCCGCTGACCTGATTGCCATGGGACATCCCCGCAGCATCTTTGAGGGTGTACCGGTGGCGATCAAGGATGAACTGGACCTCGTACCG
Organism: Anaerolineaceae bacterium UBA6107; assembly: GCA_002428455.1. Classification (GTDB taxonomy): domain Bacteria; phylum Chloroflexota; class Anaerolineae; order Anaerolineales; family Anaerolineaceae; genus UBA6107. The sequence continues at coordinate 16,678 of DIWL01000076.1, forward strand.
TACCCTTCTACTGTAGGCACCAGTTTCATCGGCGATAAACCAGTTACCAAGGACTCCTACGTGGCAGCCAGGCTGCGCGCCGCTGGCGCGCTCCTGGTGGGCAAGACCAACATGCACGAGATCGGCATCGCCACCAATGGCGAAAACGTGCATCACGGACGCATTGCCAATCCGTATGATCTAAACCGTGATACAGGTGGTTCTTCCAGCGGGTCCGGCGCAGCAGTGGCAGCAGGGATTGTTCCGCTGGCATTGGGAGCAGACGGCGGCGGGTCGATCCGGGTGCCGGCCAGCCTGAACGGGGTAGTGGGTCTCAAGCCGACCTTCGGACGCGTGAGCGAAACCGGCGCAGCACCCCTGTGCTGGAGCGTGGCGCATGTGGGTCCGCTGGGGGCATCGGTTGAAGACGTTGCACTGGCCTACCAGGTCATCGCCGGTCCGGACGCGGCGGAAGCGCTATCCCAGCAGCAATCACCGGTCACCATTGAAGGCTGGAACACCGCCAATCTTGAAGGTGTGCGCATTGGCATCTACCCGGAGTGGTTCAAGCATGCCAGCAGTGAGATCGTTGCGCTCAATGAGAAAATGGTAGCTGAATTTGAAAAAGCCGGTGCAACCGTGGTAAATATCACCGTACCCGAACTTGATGCCATGCGTGTGGCGCACGCAGTGACCATCCTGAGCGAAATGGCCGCCTGCATGAAAAATTACCCCGAGCACTGGAATGACTTTGCAGCCAGCACGCGCCTGAGCCTCGTCATTGGACAGAACGTGAGTGCATTCGACTATATCCAATCGCAGCGCATGCGCACACGCGCGCTCGAGATCTTCGCAAAGGTGTACCAGACGGTGGATGTGATCCTTACACCCGCGACGGCTCTGACGGCCCCTGTCGTTCCACCCCAGGCGCTCAGTGCCGGTTGGTCAGATCTGAGTACAGATACCGAGATGATGCGCTTTGTGTACCCCGGCAATCTCACCGGACTGCCGGCGATCACCTTCCCGGTGGGATACGACAGCAACGGCATGCCGGTGGCGATGCAGGCGATGGGGCGCCATTGGGAGGAGCACCTGTTGCTGCGCGTGGCGTACAACGCTGAGGTGCGTGCGCAGCGTAAACTGCCAGCCAACTACTTTGCACCTGATCTGGAATAGTCACTCGCAATGTATAAAAATAAGAATCCCGGCCAATGCCGGGATTCTCTTTGTAGCCAATTAATTTGACCGTACGCACCTCATCCTTGCGGCTGAGCCATCCTGCCGAGGAAGAGTAGGGTCCCAGTTTTAGTCTCGCGGATGAGGAAGATAAAGGGGTGATTCGCGATGAAATCGACTGTCATGAAAGAAATACTCTTGGTCTGCATGATGACCGCTGTCGCGGCAGCCGCCTCGGTTCCCTCTTCGTTGACTGCAATAAACGCCTTATGCAGCACCGCGCCGAGGTACAGCTCGCGGGTCTGCTCCATCCCGGAGAAATCAGCTATACCGGTGAAAGCGTCGGTCATACCCATGGATTGGAACGCGTCATCCAGCCTGAAGGGGAAGGTAAGTTCGAACCTGGGCAGGGCAACGTTCACCTCAGTTTCCTCCAGGGCACTTTCCCAACGTTCAAGATTTTCCAGTGTGAGTGAGGCCTCCATCTGACCCAGACCGTCCTTTGCCTTGGGCAGCAGGATCAGCATGGAGAGATCTTTGCCGGTGTAGGGCAGCTCCAGAACCTGTACGTTCTCGTCTTCAGTGTATCTGAAACTGTTTTTCTGGTGCATCATCTGCACCTGGATTGCTTCCCCCACAGTTGGATGGTAAGGTTCTTCATGTGTCTGGTCGGCAGCAAAAGTGTGCTCCCAGGTACCTTTGAAGTAGATCGCGTTCACCAGCACCAGGCGTGTCAGGCTGTCCAGCACGCCGGGGCTGATCAGGTCTTGTATTTTCTCTGCGGTGTTTTCCTCCACCCAGGTGTTTATTTTCTCGCGGGCAGCTTCTCCGTCGCCGTAATCCACCCGGGTGATCCTGACGCCGTAATACTTTTTTACCAGGTTGAGGAACGCGCGGCGTAAGCGGTAATTCGCTTGTGGCCATAGGGAATTCGCGACCATCAACTGGATATCGCCTTCTTTTCCGGTCTCTTCCAGTGTTTCCCGCAGTTGTTTGAAACCGGCATGAAGTACCTTGTCATCCTCGCCGAACCGCAGCGCCTGTGCCATCTGTGCGCGGGTGTTTTCTCGTGCCCCGGCGCAGGTCATGGCGAGGGCGGAAGAGATGCTGTATGGAGAGAAAAAGAGGTTTCCTTCTGTTGTTTGTACTTGCCGGTACAGCTCCAGCGCGAAAGAAGAATTGTTAGCTACCAGGGATTTCAATTCCAACCCGGTCACTTCCTCGTTAAATATTTCATCGAATATCATGATCTGCTCCTTTGGTCTGTGTTTCAGTTTAGTCGAGTTGCCTTGACCATTTACTGAACAACTACCTGGGTCAACACCTGCTGGCTGTTTCCGTCCAGGTCGGTGACGATGAACCCGATGATGTAATCTCCCTCGGCAGCGTACGCTTCTTCCCAGGTAAAGGCCTGGTTTCTGAACTGCAGAACGGTTTCGCTTTCCAGGAGTTCAGTATCAGTGACATTGCCATTTGCATCCAGTTGCAGCCATTTATCGAGCAGTGTGAATGTGTCACCGAGTTTTGGTGTGATCTCGCGCGGTGCGCCGGTGTCATCCGTGCCGGTAATGCCGAAAACGCTCACCATCTCACCATCTCGGAAGTTGATAAACGCATTCAATCTCTCGCCGCTATCAGCGAAGGTGTAGATGCCTTCCACGGTGTAAATGGCATTCTCAACCGTTGCACCGTACTGCTGCGGAGTGAACAAGGCCAACGCGGTATTCATACCATCTGAAATGGTGAAGACCTTGGGATCCCAATCGAAACGCAGGGTAAAGGGTGAACCATCCCCCCACTTGGGATAGTAAACACCATCCACCTGCACGGTCTCCGGACTCTCAAGGAAGTCAGTATCCGCGACAAAGACGGAGTTGCTGCCCTGGTCGTAGTAACCGATGAAGAGGAAAATATTGCCGATATTGCTGCCGGTAATGTCCGCCCGCATGGTCACTGGCTGCCCCGGTGAGGCGGTGTTGGAGGAAAGCCTGATGTTCGAAGCGTTAACCTGCCCCGCACCCGGTGCGCGGGAGGGGAAGCCGGATGAGGGGATCACGCCCTCGCGGGTATCCGTTTCGAAGGTGCGATTGTTGTAATGGAAGGCGAGGAAGTCATCCCACAATGAATTCTTTGCAAAGCGGTCGGCGATGACCGTGTAAGACTTCGGACCAGCATAAGCATTGCTATAGAGGGCGGAGTTGGGGAAGTAAAATGCGATTCCCGTGGACCCCTGCTTACCACCGCCATGCACTTCAGCGATTACCGCCTGATTGATCGCGGTGAGGACCTTATCACTGAGTTGTCTGACCGTGCTATCACGGCTTTCCTGTTTCAATATCTGGACGAAACTGCCCAGGTCCAGGTAGGAAGGTGGAACCTGCCGCCCGAACAGGCTGGTATAAGAAAGTGCGTAATTACGGGCGGTGGCTACGGTTTGCTGGTTGGTGTTTTGCAATGCGTATGCCAGCTCATCCAGGCTGTCCATTAGTGCCGGAACCTTGGAAAGGTCGACCGCCGACAGGGTGGCGTCCTTACCCACCATGCTGATCACCTGGTTGGCACTGTAATAACCGCGCCCCATTTGACCAAGGTAATCCTGGCGGGCTTGTTCGTTTGTAATGCGTTGATCTTCAACAATGTAGCTTTGAACGATCAGTTTTGAGAGGTCTGCCGCGCTCATCCCAGGGTTCTCGGTCAGGGCTTTGATGAAAGAGGTATAAGCCCAACCCAATGCAGGTTCACTCTCCTCAGAGAAGACTGTGTAACGCGCATGCGGTTCAAGAGCGCTCAAAACTTCCAGTTGACCCATCAGGCAGGCGTCCATGCCGATGAGGTCAAATTTTTCAATGCCGGTCTGTTTGCGGATCTCGCCGAGAGCGATGTCCAGTTGATCAAGATAGATAGCGTTCCCCAGTTTTTGCGCGATCGGCGCTTCTTGTGCAATGGAACTGGTATGAGAAGGATCGGTCCAGCCGCCAGGCCAGCCCATGCCGTGATCTGACATGATCAGCACATAATGATCCGCCGGGAAATTCTTGGCTGTCCAGACCACAAAATCGACCAGGGTCCTGACATCCGCCATGTTGGTCTCACCCAGGTCAGCGATGAGCTGTGAATTGGTTACATTGAGGTCGGTGTCCTTGGTGACGTAATAGCGCCGGGTCGAGGTCCAGTTGCCATCTCCGGTATAGCCGCCGCGGAAGCGGTCAAGCTGCGCGACGATGTTCACCTGGTCAGTGGAACCCACCAGTTCGACCTCGTTGAAGTCAAGCACGATATCCTGTTCCAACACCTGGTCATCCGCGTCCTGGTAGAGCATAACGGTCCAGCTGCCTTCTTTTGAAGTAACCACGGGTGTGAAACCAACCGCCGGTTTTGCTTCTTCGACGGCAGCCGGAGTAGCGACATCGCCATAAAGGTACGGCCCTGTTAGATCAGATTGCCCGCCACCGGGTGCGCTTTGTTGCGTACCGCCTCCCAGTATGGAACTTAACGCGCCACCGCCGCCGAAAACAAGCAGCAGAACAATGCCGGCAATGATCATCCAGCCCGGAATACCGCCGCTACTTCCACCACTACCGCCTGAGGTGGGCTGCCATCCACCGTAACTTCCCCCACCCCCGCTACCGCTTCCGCCGGTATTGCTGCCGATTTTGCGGTAAACCGGACGATCCACTCTGCCCTGCGGCGTTCCGGATCCCTTGCGCCGGCGCTGCGCTTCGATCTCATTCTGTTTTGAGAACTTGCTGGGGGTTAACCGTTGTAATAGCTGATCGCTAGTTAATTGAAAAGTGTCTTGCATTTTCCCTCCGTAATTATTCAGGCGAAAATAACCTGAAAACTTGCTTGGTTAAGTGAATTATAAATGTAAACCCCCAAATTCTGAACCCTCATAGGTCACGCCCATACGGGTGTCTGATCTGTTAGAAGATGATAGTACCGGCAAAACAACGTAGGTTAAAAGAAGGACTGTTGGACATTGTTCGCCCGACAGATCGCGCGGATCTCATCGCGTGACAACCCGCTCGCCGGCTCACCAGCGCACAGGTTGAGGTACTCGTACCTGGCGGCTGTCTCCGCGTATTCCACCAGGTCCACCGCATGCATTAGCGACTGGTCGGAGCGTGCCATGACACCATGCTTTGCCCACACCACCAGGCGATGGTTGCGCGCCCACACCACGTTGGCGGTCATCAATTCCGTTGATCCGGGCACTTGGAAGGGCATAAAGCCGATCCCCTCCGGCAGGTTGAGGATGGTTTCAGGCTGCCAGCGCAGCAGGTGCGTGTTGAGATACGTTTCATCCTGGTAGCGGGGGATATGGCTGAGGAACGTCAGATGAACCGGTTGGACATGCACAATCGCGTGGAAATTGGTGCCGCTGGCGAGCACCTGGTCATAATGCACCGCCAGGTGGGAGTTGAACTCGCTGGTCACACGGCTGAAACGGGAACCTTTGGATGTGTACAACTGGGCAGACTGTCCGCCCGGTTTCACTACGATACAGGCGAGGTTTGCCAGCGGATCATTTTTAATCTCGCGCAAGCGCATTCCGGATCCACTCACCAGCAACGTCGCATTTTCCAGATCCGGTACTGCCTGGGGCAGGGTGAACTCACTGACCAGCGGGAAAGACTCGCGCGGTTCGACCGGCCAGCGCGCGCAAACAGAAAGATTACCCGCCGCGCCTTCACAGGTTCCGATCTCCGCCAGGTAGCGGCCGGCTTCACCCATCATCTCCAAAAGTTCACGCAGGGCAGGGAAAGGTGGATTTTGCATGGCAGGTTAATCTTATCATGTTCAGTGTTTTTGTTCAGGCAGTGGACGTGAAAACTTGAGGTCTTGATGGACTAGGCCGAACAAAAAAAGACACACTGAGGTGTCTTTTTTGAGTCCTTACTGTGTTGTTACGGCTTGTTTCACCGGTGGTATCAACCGGGTACGTTCTCCTTTTTCCCTTCGGTCACAATCTCCAGGAACTGGTTGACCACGTCCTTGAGCACCGCTTCAGGTAAAGCACCCACCTGCTTGTGAACGAGTTTGCCATCAGCGACGAACAGCATGGTCGGAATGCCCTGAACACCGAATTTCATTGCCCATTGATTATGCTCATCAGTGTTCACCTTGGCAACCATTAGTTTTCCATCATACTCTTTCGCGATCTTATCCAGGATCGGACCCACCATGCGGCAGGGTCCGCACCAGGGCGCCCAGAAATCAACAATGACGGGGAGCGTGGATTGCAGTACGGTTTTTTCAAAAGCAGCATCAGTAACATGTACGGGTTCGTTCATTTTTTTCTCCATTTTGTATGTTTATTATTTTTGTTAATTATTTTGACCAATCAACGGTGACCTGTTTGCGTCCGCGCAGGGTTTTTTCCACCGCCATGGCTGCCACCGCGCCATCCGCTGCGGCAACCACAGCCTGTTTCACATGACTGCATAGAAGGTCGCCCACTGCGTATACGCCGGGGACTGCGGTGTGGTATTCCTCATCCACCCTCAGGCAGCCGTTCTCGTTCAATTCGAGCTGTCCGTTGAGGAAATCCGTGATCGGCTTACCACCCTGCAGATATATGAAGGCTCCGGTCACCGCTAGGGTCTGTTCGGGCTGCCCGCGCAGGGCGTAACGCACCGCTTCCACCTTTTCCTGCCCGATGATCTCTTTGAGACTCGCGGCGGGGTAGAGCGTCACCTTTTCGTTAGCCTTGATCTCGTCCACCAGGTGTTGAGGTGCTTTTAATTCAGGGGTCGGGCAAAGGAAATGCACACGGTTAACAAAGCGGGTCAGAAAGAGAGCCTCTTCTATCGCTTCATCGCTGTTGCCGGTTACGGCCACATCCTGAGCGCGGAAGAAGGCCGCGTCGCAAGTGGCGCAGTAGGACACGCCGCGTCCGAGCAGTTCATCTTCACCTTTCACGCGGGTACCGCGTCCCATCGACCCGGTGGCGATGATCACTGCATGACCATTGTAAACACCCTGGTTGCCATAGATGGTCTTGGTTTCAGAAAGGACATCCGCACCGATCACTTTGTCCGAGATAAACTCCGCACCGAATGATCGCGCCTGTCCGCGTATGCGGTCCAACAGTTCTTCACCGCTGATCTCTTCGGTCAGTCCGGGGTAGTTGGCGATCTTGTTGGTAATGCCCAGCGCTCCGGCAGTCAGACCCTTGTCAATTACGAGTGTGCGAAGCTCCGCCCGCGAGGTGTAGATCGCTGCGCTGGCACCGGCTGGTCCCGCGCCAATGATCACCACATCGTAAACGGTGACCGGATTTTTTTCTGAGGTTGTATTGGTATCGTTATCAGTTTGCATTTTTTGTGTCCATCCAGTAGTGTTAGATGCTCGCACTCGAGAAAAGTGACATTGTTTAGGCCGAATTCTAAAATTTGTGTGATCCTTGGGGTGAAAACTCTGCCAGGTGGTTGATTCGGGCTGCTTTTTTCGTTTGTAAGTGGACGTTAAGTACCAGAACTCAACCGAGAATGTTTATGGCGGGGAATGGCCGTCTTTTCGTGTGAATTGATGAATTGTATTGAAGAACCGGAGGATCTGGGCTATCTATTCATTGGATAAGTGCATCCATATGAGCCGCAGTATTTATGCTTAGCACATCAGGAATCAGGCCAACTTGTTCGTTACAAAAACCGCGATTTTTTCCAGGCTGCGTTTTGCCTCCGGCAGGATCGGAATGATTTGGAAAACATGGAACAATCCATCCCAGAGATCCAGCTCGATCTCAACACCTGTAAGGCGGTTTTTTTCAATGAATTGTTTGATTTGGTCTTCCAAAATCTCATTTGTGCCCGCTTGAATTAATATGGGTGGCAGGTCTTTCAAATCTGCAAAGAATGGCGAGATCAGCGGGTCAGTGGTATCGGTGTCACCAGCGTAATAGAGGGCGAAAGTATTTAGCAATTCAGGATTGAGTATTGGGTCGTTATTGTTATGGTTCTTCTCGCCGGTATGTGAAAGGTTTACCCAGGGGGAGATGCACACGGCGCACGCGGGCAGGGGAATCTTGTTATCTCGAAGTGATAGGAGAGTTGCAATAGCCAAGCCGCCTCCGGCGGAATCTCCGGCAATCACGATCGTGGATGGATCGTAACCCTCTGAAACCAGCCAATTGTAAGCAGTCTCGGTATCTTCCAGCGCTGCCGCGTTGGTTTGTTAGTTTTTCTCCTTGAATGTCAGAATCTTCAGCCACACATTTACGGTATAACCGAACTGGGGTTACACAATCAAGACTTTCTGGCCTAGAATCACCTCCAGCATGCCCTGTGCATTGATTTCCAGATCAGACTTCCGTAATTCTTTCATTTCTGAACGCCTTTCCAGAGATTATCTCACACCTACGGGTGAGGCCAATTTCATTGGTCTATAACAATCCTCTATCGCAGTTAAGCATTCTTTTCAAGATTATTTACAAAGAATAATATTTCACGACTTTCCTGCAACCACAGCATAGGATTGGTAGAACGTTTCCTATAACGAACTATTTCCTCTTGATCAATCACTACCGACGATGTCCTTTGAATCACGAACAAGGCTTTTTCAAGACCATAGCGACGATACACTTCCCGGTCAGGATCGGCCAGAACCGGAAAGGGGGTTTTAAGGGTCTGGGCATACTGTTTGGCACGTTCAATCGTCTCTCCAAGGATAACGAGCACTTCAGTATTGGCTGTTTGAAATTCTTTGTAGATTCGCCCCAACTGGGCGACATGCGTTCGGCATTGTATTCAGTTATACTCGCGCACGAAGAATAGAACGATGTGCGCTGACCCTTTGTATTCGGACAGCCTTATTTATTGGCCAGTGTTCGCTATGAGATGAAAATCAGGGGCAGGTGTNNGTAACGCCTATCTGCAGCATGTGTTCTGCCATGCGTTCTAGTTCGGTAGGATTGGGTAGATAGAAAGAAAAATAGCGCATCCCAAGGCTGTTGGGCGGCGAAGGCGGCGCGCCCTCACCCTGCCAGGTGTTATACCCAATATGATGGTGATAGCCTCCTGCTGAAACCATGCCCATGCGAAAAGCTCGCGCTACGCCCATATCGTCCATGCCCAGCAGATCATGATAAAAGTGTCTGGTCGCGTTCAAGTTGGCAACGAACAGATGGACGTGGCCTATTTTTGTTTCGGAAGGCATGGGGGCGTTGAGCCGATCCTCCCCTGATAGATGGGAAAACAACTTATCCAAATCCATCGGTTCACGCCCATCACTTAACGAGCCATTCGTTCGCCTGGCGACGATATTGCCATTTTCAACTCCAAAGGTGCCGTCTTCAGGCGACTCAGTATAGATTTCGATATTATTCCCTTCCAGATCATCCAGGTAAACGCTTTTCGTCAGAATATGATCCGTAGGGTAGTTGGTATAGCGTTGATTGAAAAATCGCCTGACCACCCGCGCCAGTTCCCGCCGGTCAGGCAGCAAGAAAGCCATGTGATACAATCCGCTGGTGCCGCGAAAGCGGCGAGCTCCCTGCACTTCCGTCAGGCGCAAAAGGTCTGCCAGGCCCGTTCCTAATCCGGCACTATCACTTTCCCGCCAGTGAAGCTGCAGCCCGATGGTGTTCTGATAAAAGGCAATCTGTTGGTCAAGGTTGGCAACCGTCAGATGCACGAAACCCGGTTTTGAATCCGGATGAATGCGAACGTTGGAAATGGCTACCGGTTGAGGACTGGTATTCATTTGCTAATCTCCTGAAGCGACTTCACGATTTCGTCTGGCTGGATGGATGCCCCGGTGACATAGTTGTAAGAATCGACAATTAATTGGAAAATCACATCCAGCTCCTGCATATCACGAGCGGTGTAGAGCAGCACCATTCCTTCAATTCCGATCTGATGAGCCAATGGATGAACCTCTGCCCATGCGGCTTCGATCGCTTCACGGGCTCGCTCGGG
>DIWL01000041.1:0-550 GCA_002428455.1 Anaerolineaceae bacterium UBA6107
CGCGGTTGATCCTCAGCCGTATAATACGTTCCGCCTCCGCCAGGTGCAACCGGTTGTTGATGCCCAGGGTTTCCTCTTCATCCTCGGTGGTGAGTGCTGTCACAGTTCGTCCTTCGCTCACCGCCACAGCCACGATATCCGTCAGGTAGTACTCGCCTTTGGGTGAGATGCCGATCTTCTTCAACGCCTGCCACAACCAGNNGGCTATCGAAGCAGTACGCGCCGACGTTCAGTTCATTGATCTTCAACTGTTCCGGGGTGGCCTGGGCTTCTTCGATGATGCCGATCACGCCCTGGCTGCTGTCACGGATGATGCGCCCGAAACCGCGCGGGTTGCTTGAGCGAACGGTCAGCAGGGTGAACGGTCCCCCGCTGAAAACCTGTTTATCCACCAGGAGTTGCAGGGTTTCAACAGTCAATAACGGCATGTCAGCCGAGATCACCACGATCAGGCCATCCTCGGCTCCCAGCAACGCTTCAGCTGCCTGCACAGCATGGGCTGTGCCCAGTCGTTCCTTCTGCAGGGCGAACTCAGCCGCATCCCCGACTG
>DIWL01000041.1:564-812 GCA_002428455.1 Anaerolineaceae bacterium UBA6107
AGCGGATGCAGTACTTTGGGCAGGCTCGAATACATCCGGGTGCCCTGACCGGCAGCAAGGACAATGGTTGAGATCTTCATTTTTGACTCCACTTAGAATAAATCCCTTATTAACAATTCTACACCGAAAGAAATACGAGCCCCGCACATGTCATCCATGCGCGACGCTCGCAAACTAAAGTACAGATCGGGTCTATCAGGCTTAGGTTTTTTCTTCATTACTTTTACTGCCAAGGCTGGGGCGCCTGG
>DIWL01000041.1:884-2992 GCA_002428455.1 Anaerolineaceae bacterium UBA6107
GCAGGTTTGCGCCAACGTGAAGTTTTCAATGTCCTTCATCGCGCTGCGTGAGGTAACATCCAGGTCCAACCCGCACAAGTCAGGTCGGGCAACCATCACCTTCACATGGAAGAACAACGGAATTACCGGCAATTCATCCGATAAGATCTCCTGCATGCGCTGATGCTGGTTAAGCGCCAATTCCCTGTCCAGTCCCGCCGCGAGCGCGGTTTCGCAGGCAGCGTCATACTCCTTGTTCGACCAGCCGCTGATGTTCACGCCGCCGTAGCGCGTTCCGAGCCACTTGTTGGCCGCCTTGGGAACTTCGGAGGACGTGAAAAGAAAACACGGCGGTTGGCGTCCGGTCGACCAGGCCAGTTCCGCCAGGTCAAAATTGCGTCCAAAAACCAGCCCATCCGGTCCGCCGGCGTACATATCCGTTACCGGCAGGTAATTGGTGGTCACGCCAATGCCGCAATCACCAAGGGATTCAAAGATCACCTTTCTGACGTCTGTGTGCAGCACGCTCTCAGTGGTGTAGTAATTCAGCACCAGTTGGGTATTGGAGAAGATACCCGGGATGGTCATTGCCACCCGCGGTGTTGCCGGGTCTCCATCGGTGTCCAGCCAGCCGGCTTCTTCGAGGAGCTGGTTGCCCAGCACCACGTTACGCTCATATGCCGTCAATCCCGTTGCGGCAAAGGGATGGTTCGGCGGCAGGTAGGTCTCCGGAATGACTGATTGACTCAGGGTAAACTCGAACTTGATCCGTTCCCGGTCCAGGCAGTAGGCGATCGCCTGCCGCACACGCACATCGCCGTAGTAATCCTGGCGGTCCTCGTAGGGGTTGTAAACATCATCATACGAAGCCGGTTTGATCCCGAGCGTCAATGCTTCCCACTCGGGTCCCATTCCGGAAAATGATTTCAACTTACCTTGTTCTGCCAGTTCACGCACCCCCAATAACTGTGTCTCGAGCCCAACCGTCGTGTCCATGATGTCGCATTCGCCCGTCACCATCATGGAAAGGTCGGCTTCAGGTGTGGAGGGAATAAAACGGTAGACCACAACATCAAAGTATGGCAGGCCCTCACCGGCGCGGTAATAATTGTTGTTCTTCACCAGCCGGATGTGATCCCCTTTCACCCATTCATCGATCTGGTAAGCGCCCCATCCCAAGGGTGTCAGGTTCGTCAGTGCGTCGCTGTTTAACTGCTCTGCGCTAAGCTCGCCCAGTTGATGTTGCGGCAGCGGCGACCAGAAGAACGCTGATGGGTTCAGGGTCAGGTAACCGGGTTGTCCGGTCCACTGCACGGTCAATGCGTCCAGCGCGGTGTATGAAAGCGTCCGCTCGATATTTGTTTTCGTCACGGTAGTTGCCGGATCGGTACTCACCGTAAAGCTGAAGACTGAATCCTCCGCGGTCAACGGCTCGCCATCAGACCAGGTCACACCTTCCATCAATTTGAAGTTGACCACCATCTGGGATAGCTCCAATTCTGTTTGACCATCCCATTCCACTGCACAGGTTGCCGATGTGCAGCCCGCCGGAAAGACCTTTACACCCTTCTTCAAAGCCACGATATCTCCGGTCACGTTCGCCACCGGGTCGCCCTCGCTCACCGCGGCAGCCTGCAATGTGATACCGCCGTTATCAAGCGTGGGCAATTTCTGTAAAATCACCGGCGCGGGTTCAAAGTTTTCCGTATCGATCGGACCGTCGTAAATGGCTTCCAGCACGCTCCACTTAGCCCGCGAAGCATCACCATACAGGTACAGGTTCTGCGGTTCTGCCCCGGTGCACACCACCAGCGTCTTGGGTGGAATAGGGGTGGGCGTTGGCGGGAGCGGAGTTGCAGTTGGGGCGGGCGTTTCAACTGCGGGTGCAGCCGGGCCGCAGGCGCTGAGCAGCAGCAGGCCGATCAGCAGTGAAAGCAGCACCGTTTGGGAAAGCAAGCGTCGATTGTGAGTCATCAATATAGTATCCTTTGCTCTAACAATGAACCAATTATAAAGCATTGTAATTAAGAAAAAATACAGCCCCTGTTTGAAGGGGCTGCAGGATCGAGCAAAACAATTCTACGAGCGTCCGCGCATTCGCGGATCGAGCACATCGCGCAGGGCGTCGC
>DIWL01000041.1:3081-3321 GCA_002428455.1 Anaerolineaceae bacterium UBA6107
AAAACTGAGCACCACATCGCCAATACCGAGGGAAGCCAGCACCATTGTCGGGAAGATCGCGTTGGGCATGATATGCCGGAACAGGATGCGACCATCCTTAACCCCGGAGACTCTGGCGGCAAGGACAAAATCGCGTTGCTTGACCGAAAGAATATCACCGCGGATGATACGCGCATAACCCATCCAACCGAATGTAATCAACGCCAGGATGGCCGGAATGAGGCTCCTCCCGATCACCGG
>DIWL01000004.1 GCA_002428455.1 Anaerolineaceae bacterium UBA6107
CCCAACTGCGCTATGGGCCCAGGTACTGCTTGTTTTTCGATCGAGCCTGTCAATCTTGTGGACCTGGGGGGATTCGAACCCCCGGCCTCTTCAGTGCGATTGAAGCGCGCTCCCAACTGCGCTACAGGCCCGTTCACAAGGGTAAGGGAGATTTTAACCGAGAGCGCGTATCGTGTCAAGAAACACAGGGAGAGAAAAAGCGAATAAGGCAGAATAACTAGCGCTGAAACAATGGTGAGTTACGATCCATGAGGTTCCCCATATTGAGGAACCTCATGGATCGTTGGTTAATGGATAGGTGCCTCAAAATTAATCGTTGACTTTTTTCCCCGAATTGATAAAATGTAACTATTAATTTACCCGCAACATAACTTAAGAAACAAAGTAAAACCTTCAACGGGATCAGGATTGCAATATCGGTTAATTCGATTAACCGTTCCGGCTGGTATCTAATTCTGTAGAAAAGGAGATCAATAATCAGAGCCCCGAATTCACAAGATCCATTAATCTTATAAGCCGTGAGTGAAACCAATTATTAATTCCAAGGAGAAAAAATGGATAACCAACAGAAAGAAATGAGTCGTCGGAGTTTCCTCAAAGGTACTGCACTAGGTGCAGTAGCACTGGCTGGAACTGGTGTGTTGGCAGGATGCTCAACCAAGACAGAACAAGCATCTGGCCTACCTGAGAAATGGGATAAAGAAACAGATATTTTAGTTGTCGGATTTGGTGGCGCTGGTGCTGCAGCGGCAATCGCTGCGCGTGAAGCAGGGGCCGAAGTAATCGTTCTTGAGAAACAGGCGGTGATGGGCGGTAGTACGGCTGTTAGCGGTGGTGTTTACTACGCCGCGGGCACTTCCGTTCAAAAAGCCAATGGTATTGAAGACTCTGCTGAAAAAATGTATGAACATTACATGAACGCAGGAAATGGCTTTAACGATCCTGCTCTTTCTCGAATCGCTGCTGACGCTTCCGCCGCGAACGTGGAGAAACTCATCGCCCTTGGGGCGACCTTCCCCACACCTCCAACCGTTGCTGGTGCTGAGTACCACGTTGGCAGTGAACCTATCGCACGTGTGCACTCTGTGGTTTACGGTGAATTGAGTGGCGGTGGAGCATACTTCAGGGTACTTGAAGACGCCGCTCGAAATGCCGGAGCTGAAGTACTAGCCGAAACTGAAGCAAAGGAGCTGATTGTGGATGGCTCCAAACAGGTGGTTGGTGTTAAGGCGGTCAGTGGTGGTACAGAAATGTTCATCAAAGCTCGCAAGGGCGTAATTCTCGCCACTGGCGGCTTCACCCGTAGTGAAGAATTGATGCGCGCCTACAGCGAGCAAGCATTCTACTGCCAACCTCTCGGAGCTCCAAACCTGACCGGTGATGGTCTAAAGATGGCATTTGCTCTTGGTGCTGCCGCGTTCAACATCCATGAAGTATTGGGCTGCCCCGGTCTTACCCTACCCGGAAAGATCGCCGCGACCTATGCTTTCTGGACTTTTGGCACAGCCCCGGCTATCCTCGTAAACAACCTTGGCCAACGTTTCGTGAACGAATTTGGTTTCTACGATTGGAAAAATACAGAACTCCTCAAACAGCCGGATAAGTTTGCTTACTCCGTCTTTGACGCCACTGCACGTGATGCTGCCAAGGGAATGATCGTATCAGGATTTAGCGAGGATCTTGAACCGGAAGTAGCCGAAGGAACGGTACTCAAAGCCGATAGCATAACTGAACTGGCAGAGAAAATGGGTGTACCGGCTGATCTATTTGAAGCCAGCATCACCAGGTGGAACGAAGATGCAAAGGCTGGTGCTGATCGTGATTTTGGCAGAACCTTGTTGCTTTCCCCCATCGAAACCGCGCCTTTCTACGCTTTCAAAACCTTCCCCACCATGTTCGATAACATGGGCGGTCTGAAAATTAACGAGAATGCCCAGGTAATTGATGTATGGGGAAATGTAATTTCCAGGCTGTACGCGGTGGGGAACGTAGCCGGTGGGGTACTCGGTGAGCACTATCCCGGTAGCGGATCTGCGCTCAACGCCGGTATGACATTCGGTTTGATCGCCGGTAAACATGCTTCCACATTGGAAGCTGTGAGTTAAATTCCTTACATCCTGTCCAAAAAGACTAAATAGGATTCTTACAAGAACGCGGAATGGATAACCCCATTCCGCGTTCTTGTTCCTTACTTTTTCAACATTTATCTTCTCCTGACCTGCTGATATTCTGCTTTACACATTAAAAGGCTTAACGCTATAATCCAGATGGGAGATAACCAATGACTGAAGCCAGAATTGAACATTTGAAAGAATTAATGAGCCGCCACAAGATCGATACGATCGCGCTCAACCCGGGTCCCACACTTACCTATCTGACCGGTTTGGAATTTCACCTGATGGAAAGACCGACCGTGATGCTGTACCAAAAAGGTCATAAACCCTTCATGATAATGCCCGGTTTGGAATCCGCAAAACTGACCGGTTCCAGCTTAAAAATGCATTCCGTTCCTTTTGGTGATGATCCATCCACCTGGCAGGAGGCATTTCGGGCTGCGTTCAAGCACATGAACCTTGAAGGAGCCCGAATCGGTCTGGAAACGACGCGCATGCGCTTCATGGAAATGAACTATCTGCAAACCGCCGCTCCCACCGCCCGTTTTGTTCCTGCAGACCAGATTTTTGGGGATCTGCGTGTTGTTAAGGATGAAAATGAGATCAAAGACATGCGCCGTGCGGTGGATATCGCCCAACAGGCATTGCGTGAAGTTCTGCCGAAGATCAAGCCGGGAGTCACAGAAACCGAGATCGCTGGAGAATTGACCATCGCGATGCTGCGCGCCGGTTCAGACCCCGAATTGCCGTTCTCTCCCATCGTGGCAAGCGGTCCCAACAGCGCAAATCCGCACGCCGCACCAACCGGTCGGAAACTGGAACCCGGTGACCTGTTGGTTATTGATTGGGGTGCCCGCGTAAATGGCTACTGTTCTGACTTGACACGCACCTTTGCCATCGGTAACCTGGATCCGGAAATCGAGCTGATCTACAACACAGTATTATTAGCCAACACAGCCGGTAGAGCAGCCGGAAAACCCGGTCTTGCCGCTGGTGAGGTGGACTGTGCAGCCCGCGAGGTAATCGATCAGGCCGGTTTTGGTGAATTCTTTACCCATCGTACCGGTCACGGTCTCGGTATGGAAGCCCATGAGACTCCATATATCTTCACCGGAAATTCCGAAAAACTGGAACCGGGAATGACCTACACCGTCGAACCAGGCATATATCTACCGAATAAAGGTGGTGTGCGCATCGAAGATGATGTGTTGATCACTCCTGATGGTGCCATATCCTTAAGTGATTATCCCCGTGAATTGACGATCCTATAAGACTAGGCTGGTGACCATGAACGAAACCCAAACCATTCAATCGGCTGAACCATTCTTTATTCCTGGTGGAAAAAACGGCTGCCTGTTGATCCACGGATTCACCGGCTCTCCCAAGGAAATGCGCATGCTGGGTGATTCACTCTCCCATTCCGGTTACACGGTTCTGGCACCGCGTCTGTTTGGTCATGCCACAAAACCGGATGATATGCGCCGCGCACGCTGGCAGGATTGGCTTGCCTCCGTTGAAGATGGCCTAAACCTGTTGAAAGACTGTACAGATACGCAATTTATCATGGGGCTCTCTATGGGAGGCGTGCTCACACTGATTGCCGCGGCACGGTACGAACTGGCAGGAGCGGTTGCTTTTTCAACTCCCAGCAGTCTCCCCAATGATCCACGAAGTTTTCTGCTCCCCCTGATTGGTTGGTTAAACCTGCCCATCGGCAAGGGGAAACCGGATTGGCGCAACCAGGAAGCTGCCAAAAATCATGTTGACTATCCGTTTTATTCTACCCACGCCATCCTTGAATTGAACAAGCTAATCAAAGTAATGCAGGATGAACTTCCAAATGTTAAGATGCCGGTCCTGCTGGTGCAATCCCGCACGGATGCAGCAATTCCTGGCGACAGCATGGACTCGCTATTCCAGCGCATCCATTCCATTGACAAGTCAAAATTTTGGGTGGAGGACAGCGGTCACGTGGTCATCCGCGAACCGGAACGGGAAAAAATCTTCGCAGAAGTTAAATCCTTTCTAAAACGGATACAGGGATGAATCGCAATCTGCTGCTGATCGCCATATCCCTGTTTGCCTGGGGTGTGGGTGAAGGACTATTCATCTACTTTCAGCCGCTATACCTGCAGGAATTTGGAGCGAACCCTGTATTGACGGGCGTAGTATTCAGCGGGATGGGCATTGCGATGGGGTTATCCCAGATCCCGGCTGGTTACCTTTCAGATCGTTACGGATCGCGCACCCTGATGTGGTTGTCCTGGATCCTCGGCAGCACATCAGCCATCCTGATGGCATTGGCGCAATCCCTGCCAGTCTTCATCGTCGGGTTGATCCTGTACGGTCTCACCGGATCGGTCATGGCTCCCATGAACAGTTACATCACCACTGTACGAGGTAAGTTGAGCATCGGCCGCGCGCTGACATTCACTTCCGGGTTGTACAATGTTGGTGCAGTCCTCGGACCGATAAGCGGGGGTTTGATCGCTGACCGCCTGGGTCTGCGAATTGTTTACATCGTCGCTGCGGTCGTTTTTGTGATCTCCACGATTATTGTGCTTTTCGTTGAGAAGAATCCTGAGCCGCACCAGGCTGACCAGGTTTCTGGTAATAGTATGGGATTACTGAAAAACACCCGTTTTCTCATCTTCCTGGGGATCGCAATGGTGAGCATCTTCACACTCTATTTTCCACAACCTTTCACACCAAGCTACTTGCAGAACCAGCAGGGCTTGTCGCTCTCAACCATCGGTCTATTCGGGGCGATCGGCAGCCTGGGCAACGCAGTGGCAATGCTGACCCTTGGAAACCTGAACGCTGTGACCAGCTTCATCATCGGCCAAACCTGGTTGCTAGTGTTCTCAATCATCTATCTTAAAGCAGATCTACCCGTTTGGTTCGGGATTGGCTATTTCTTTATTGGCGGTTACAGGTTGTGCCGTTCGATGGTGCTGGCCATCGCGCGAACATTCATCCATCCAAGGCAGACAGGCCTCGCCTATGGCATGGTGGAGACTGTAAATTCGGTCGCAGTGATCCTCGCGCCCATCCTGGCAGGTTTCATCTACAATCAGAACCCGTATCTGGTTTACCGTATCTCCATCGTGCTGGTTAGTGTGGTTATTGCCTTCAACATCCTGATCCTGGTGATCATGAAAAGAAATGGGAAAAATGAGCCTCAGAATTCAAGTATTCAATAGCGATCCAATTGATAACAATGTAATCCTGTTGTGCGACGAAGAAACAAAGCAGGGAATCATTTTTGATCCGTCGTTTGATCCTGACCTTGTACTAAAAGTCATCAACGATCAGAAGATCTCTGTTGGAACGATCCTGTTCACACATGGGCATTTTGACCACTTTGCCGGATTAGCCTACCTGCTTACGAAACTGACACCCCCGCCAAAGGTTGGCTTACACAGGGGAGACCTCAAGATTTGGCAGGAAGGGGGTGGTTCGATCCAGTTCCGGATTCCGATCGATCTTCCACCGGATCCTGACATGATCCTGGAACATGGTCAGCAGGTACGAATTGGTGAACAATACATCGAAGTCAGGCATACTCCCGGGCATTCCCCTGGATCGGTCATTTTTTACATCCCGTCCATCAATACTGCGGTGGTTGGTGATCTGATCTTCAAACAGGGGATCGGCCGCACGGACCTGGAGGGAGGAAGTTATCCTGAACTAGCAAACAGTATCACCACCCAGGTCTACAGCCTGCCAGCTGAGACGATCCTCATCCCCGGGCATGGACCTGAAACCACGGTAGGTGATGAACAGAAGTACAATCCATATGTTGGCAAGAATGCAAGATTTCTTTAACCGGACCTTTTTGATGAACTAATACGTTAACTAATAAAACCTGATGAGACCCTTCCCGAAAAGAATCCTGACTTTTTACCTGGTGATTATCCTTACTTTCCTGGTTGGGTGCCAGACACAGGTGCCGGTTTTTATCACAACATCACCTGGTTCAACCAATACTCCTTTTCAACCGGTCCACCCCACGGCAACTCTCACCCCTCAACCTACGCATACACCCACAAATACCTCCACACCCATTCCAACGGAAACCCCTATGCCCGAACCCACAAACACATTCTCACCGGAACCAACGGAAAAAACCGATCCTCCCACTGAAGAAGTTACAGCCGGGGAAGTCATTGTTCCCATCCTGCTCTACCATCACGTGTCGGAAACGATTGACACGCAGTACAACGTCCACCCGGACCGGTTTGCTGAGCAAATGAAATGGCTGAACGATCATGGTTATTCGACGATCACCATCGCGGATGTAGCCCGTCTCATCCTGGATGGCGGTGAGTTGCCTGAACGCCCGGTTGTGTTAACCTTCGATGATGGTTACCTGGATGTATACAAGAACGCTTATCCGATCATGCAGCAGTATGGATATGTGGGTACTTTCTTTATTATTGGCAGTACTGTGGATACGACTCAAAATTTGAGTACAAAAAAGTTAACAAATCTGATCAACAGCGGATGGGAGATTGGCTCGCACAGCATGTCTCACATTGATCTTAACCAGGGCAATAATTGGGAGTATGAGATTATTGGTTCAAAGAGCCTGCTAGAAGGAAAACTGGGGGTACCCATTCTGACTTTCGCTTATCCCTACGGGCTGGCGGACGCGGCGGTAATCCGCTACACGATCGATGCCGGGTATACTTCCGCAGTGGGTCTGGGATCCAACGTCACCCACGACAAGAACACCCTGTTCTTTCTCAACCGTAAGGAAGTGAAAAGCTGGTATGGCCTCGATTTCTTTGAGGATTTTATGCCCTGGACTGAATAATCGGCGCAAATAAACAGGCTCTCCGAAAATGGAGAGCCTGAATGTTTAAACGGGTGAAAATATTACTTGGCGAATTCCACTGCCCGGGTTTCTCGTATGACAGTGACCTTGATCTGACCAGGATATTGCATAGTCTCTTCCACCTTTTTGGCAATATCACGCGCAAGGCGAGTGGATGCCAGGTCATCGATTTCTTCCGGTTGTACAATGATGCGCACTTCACGTCCAGCCTGGATGGCATAACTCTGTTGGACCCCTTTGAAGGAATTCGCTATTTCTTCAAGCGCACGCAAGCGTTTGATGTATTGCTCGAGATCCTCCCGCCTGGCTCCAGGTCGTGCTCCGGAGATCGCGTCGGCAGCCTCTACGATCACTGCCTCGATTGATTCCTGCTCTACTTCGTGATGGTGAGAAGCCATCGCATTAACGACCCGTGAATTAACACCATATCGACGGGCAAAATCTGACCCGAGTTGGGCATGTGTGCCCTCAGTATTGTGATCCATCGCTTTACCCAAGTCGTGCAATAAGCCGCCGGCTCGCGCCACTTCAACTTCAGCACCCAGTTCGGCAGCAAGCACTGCAGATAACTTGGCCACTTCTACTGCGTGTGCCAGTTGGTTTTGACCATAAGAGGTACGGAATTTCAGTCGTCCGAGCATCTTCAGTACTTCGGGGTGAATCCCGGCTACACCCGCATCGAAAGCAGCCTGTTCACCCGCCTCGACTATGGCCTTTTCCACTTCCCTCTCCTCTTCGTTGAGGATCTTTTCGATGTGCGCAGGATGGATGCGTCCATCAAGAATCAATCTGTCGAGTGAACGGCGGGCAATCTCGCGTCTCACCGGGTCAAAACAGGAAATCGTTACCGCTTCAGGGGTGTCATCTACAATCACATCCACACCGGCAGCTTGCTCAAACGCGCGAATGTTCCGACCGTTCCTACCTACGATGCGCCCTTTCATTTCCTCATTTGGCAGGGTCACCAGTGAAGTCGAAACGCTGACCACGTGCTCCGAGGCAACCCTTTGAATGGCATCGGTAATGATCTCACGCGCCCTTTTATCGCCTTCAGAGCGGGCTTCAGCCTCGATCTGGCGTATAATGCGCGCCATATCGTTACGGGCTTCCTTCTCAGCTTCAGCCAATAAGACCTGCTTGGCTTCTTCTATTGACATCTGCCCGATGCGCTGGAGTTCATCCAGCTGATCTGTGTAAAGTTTTTCGATGTCATTGGCACGCTTGTCTAGTGCACTTTGACGCTTGTTCAGGTTTTGTTCGCGAAGTTCGATCCGTTCAATGCGGTGATCCAGTTCAGCGCGACGCTTCTGCTGCCGGTCATCCTCACGCAGGATATCCTGCCTGCGGCGGGTGATCTCCTGTTCTGAATCCTGCATAACTCGTAAAGCTTTATCCCTGGCCTCGATCTCGATCGTCTTGGCTTTTTCTGAGGCGGATTGGATCAAATCATCCGCTTTTTCAGCCTGTTCTTTTTTATAGCGTTGTACGTAATACCTGACAAAAACCACAGTCAGGATGGTGGCAACCACCAGAGCTCCTATAACCAGAATGACCAGTAATCCAATGTCCCGTTGATTCATTTTTCCAATTCCTCATTATCATTATTTGATTGAACTATCGAAGCACCCTGCTGTAGCCATAATTCCTTTACCAGGGGTGCGACCGTCCCATACGAAAAACCGCGCCTGGATAAATAACCGCTCAACCGCTTGCGAAAGGTTTCCCAATCGTTGCCCTGCAAACGGCGAATATAATTGGAGGCAGCCAGTGAGGCCAACTCTTGATCAGCAGGTAATTCTTCGAGTGCTGCATCGATATGTTCTTCTGCAATACCTTTGTTCTTTAACTCATAACGCAGCAAAGTTTTACTGCGCGGGTGAAACTCTTTTCGGCTATCAATCCACAAGCGGGCAAAATTCTCGTCCCGGATCAATCCAGCCAACTTCAACTTTTCCACCACCTGGTCGATCTGTTCAACAGAAAATTCCTTTTCAGTAAGCCGTTGCCTGATCTCTTTTTCGCTGCGCGGACGATGATTAAGGAGATCAAGCGCACGCTGATAGGCAATCTCAAACGCGTCTTTTTTGAGGAGGGATTGAATCTTTTCCTCGGACAGGCGATCACCAATATTCAACCAGGCTGCCACCAGCCGGGAAAGACCAAATGCATACTCACCATCCAGGTCAATATTTACCCGTTGGGAATTACGCTTTTGGACTTTAATTGCTGTAATAATCCGTTCTGTCATCCCTTTAACCTAAAAAAGCCAGCTACCGTTCGGTTGTTTGGCTTTTCGACTTACGCTGGTATTCTATAACCTTTGCAGGTTATAAGTAGAGAATACTAAGATTTATGGATGTTTCAAATTCTTAGATTTCCTAAAACCCGAAAGACCGGATCCCTCCTGGTACATATCCCACACGACGGGCTTTTCTGCGGGAGGTTCTGATCTTTAATAAAATGCTCGAAATCTAAAATCACACGGTTTTTCCTTGTGTTTTGTTGATAACACCCATACTCCTTGCGGAGTGTAAAAATATTGTCTAACCAGTGTTACTGTCGAACAGCCATTATTCTACACGCAATTTGCGTTGAACTTATCGATTCAATCCAGAATATTATACATGAAATTGAGAATTTCTCAATATTCAATTGGTATTCCGATGCCACAGTCCCGTGAATAGCAAACAATGCTAAAATTGAGGTATGACCGCACAGCCAAATGGAAATAAAACGGAACCAGAGATCAGACATCAACGAGAATTCGTCTGGCAGATCCTATTGCCGTTCATCGCGGCGGTTCTCGCTTTGTTGTTTATCGCGATCCTCTCCATATCCACTGCTGGAATAACCCCTGCTGTAAACGAAAAATGGGCACAGATCTCTACTATATTATTGCTTTTACCAACTCTGCTGTTTGGATTGGTCATTCTCGCCTTGGTAATCATTCTGATATGGTTGCTGAGAAAATTGGCCAGGAATATTCCGACATACACTGGTTTTATTTTCCAACTATCCTGTCGGACTGCCGGCATCACCAACAACATAGCAGCCCATAGTGCTGAACCGTTTATTCGACTGAGATCGATCTTTGCAGGATTAACGCAACTCATTACACTGGTATTTCACAATAAAACCAACCCTAAGGAGTAACGAATGGAACAAAGATCCAATTGGAAAACTCTCACCCTCCTTATTGGAGGCGGGATCGGACTAATCAGCGGGTTGGCCGCAGCCTACTTGCTCATCAAGAAACATGAAGAAACAGGCAGCACTCTCAAGTTAACCTCGGGGGAAGGTGCAAAGATCGGAATGGGACTCGTCTCCCTTTTGAAGATGATCGCGGAAAGCGGTAGGTAAACGTACATTGTCTATCAATATTTTGAACTAATAAGATCAATGAACCGAAACCCACGATAAATGACATCAAGGCGATTCGTTAAATTCGTTGTGGCTGGACAGTTGCGCAACGAATACATTATTGATACAACCGGTAAAGCTTTCAACAATCTACTCGGTGGGTCATTGTTATATACCGCAGCAGCAGTGAACCGGTGGGGAGGACAAACCGGACTGTTGGGTATGATCGGACAGAATTTTCCTCTGGAACAGGTAGAAGCTCTCGAAGAAATGGAATTGGACGTGCGCGGGATCAAGATCATCCCGGAAATCGTGAATCTGACAGCGTTCTACGCATATCCCAATGGCAAAACTTGCCTGCGTGAAAACCCGGTTGCTGTTTACGCCGCGAACACGCTTACAGTTCCCAAGGAGTTGCTGGATTACTCGTATGATGACGACGATCCAATGCGGGCAAAATATTTATTGAATTCCAGAATTTTTATTGATGATATTCCTCTGGATTATCTTGATTCTTCAGCAGCTCACATTTGCCCATTGGAGATCACCTGCCAGATACAACTAGGCACACTCCTGCAAAAAGGGGCTGTACGTACACTCTCTGTGCAACCTCACCATTCATCAATGATTCCGGCATGTTTTGATGAGATTGCCATTCTCTCGAAAGACACCGCTGCGTTCATTACCAACGAAATGGAGTTGCGCCAGCTTTTTCAAAACAGAACCGACGATCTTTGGGAAATGCTATCCGGGATCTGCAATTATGGTTGTCATACGGCCATTGTCAAGAATTCAACAGGAGGTTTTTCATTTTTTGATCGGAATACTAGTAAACGCTACCGTGTTGCTGAATATCCCTCACAACGGGTTGATCCCACCGGTGAAATGGATGTCTTCTGTGGTGCGTTCCTAGCCGCGTATCACGATAACTACGATCCCCTTTATAGTGTGACCCTTGCCAGTGCCGCGGCTTCCATTAAGGTGGAGGGTACCGGTCCATTTTCGATCAACGCCAGCCTGCCAGGATTGGATCACGCCCGCATGGCCGTGCTACGAGATATGGTCACCCGTTATTGAGACGTGTCAAACAATTGTCTTTTTTGAATCGGGTATTAATTAGATCTGGAGGTAATAATGGATGCTTTGATCGATTTTGAGATTGCTTTTACATTGTTCATTCAAAACCTGGGCAACTGGCTTGAAATGCCCATGCAGGCATTCACCTTCCTGGGTAGTGAGTTATTCTTTCTTCTTATCATGCCTGCTTTGTACTGGTCCATTGATCCAGTCATCGGCTTCCGCGCCGGAATGATGCTGGTAATCAGTGGAGGACTCAATTCAGCATTGAAAATGTTTTTTCACACTCCACGTCCTTACTGGGTGGATTCCCGTGTGAAGGCATTCAGCTCAGAGACCTCATTCGGTATGCCATCAGGGCATTCCCAAAATTCCGCGTCGATCTGGGGCATGGTCGCGGAAAGTGTCCACAAACGGTCTGCAATCGTCATTGGCATTATTGTCGTCTTCCTGATCGGACTATCAAGGATCTATCTCGGTGTACATTTTCTGCACGATGTACTCACCGGATGGCTAATCGGCACCCTGATCATCCTGCTATATTTGAAGGTGGAAAAACCAATTGCCCGATGGCTCAACAACAAGGGTCTCGGCTTCCAAGTCCTGATGGCTTTTCTGTTTTCTGCATTCTTTATCTTATTAGGGTGGCTGGCACAAAGCGCGTCCCGGGGCTGGGCATTACCGGGTGAATGGATCAGCAATGCTCTTTCCGCCGGTGCAGATGAACCCGATCCTCTAAACCTGGAGGGCATGATCACCATTGCTGGTGTGGCTTTCGGCTTCCTGACAGGTTTTGCTTTGTGGCGGGAGAAATATGGCGTTTACACGATCAATTGCTCACAGGGAAAGCGGCTATTGCGTTACGGAGTTGGTCTGGTGGGTATTTTCATCCTGTATTTTGGTTTGAAGGTGGTTTTCCCCGAAGAACCACTAGTATTGGGTATGGTGTTGCGCTATTTCCGCTATACACTGATCGGATTATGGGTCACTTTTTTTGCCCCCTGGTTTTTTAAACGACTAAAGCTCGATCGCTAAGCACGCAATTTGCTGATAATATATAATTATCAAAAGTCAATCAGTGCGAGGAGGAAGTATGGAAAAAATGGGAAAATTTTTTGCCGGTTTGATGATCGGTGGCATCGTGGGTGGTCTAATCGGACTATTGCTGGCTCCTTCCGCCGGTGAGGAGACAAGGAACTGCATCAAGGACAAGGTTTACCATGTTCGGGATGAAGTGAAAAAAGCGGCAGCAGAGCGCAGCGATGAACTAAAGAACGAACTCGCTGCTTTACAGAAAAAAATCTGATCCATCGTGTGTACTAAGAGGCTGGCTAAAAAGTCAGCC
>DIWL01000071.1:0-820 GCA_002428455.1 Anaerolineaceae bacterium UBA6107
CAGGCGCTGGTGTTTGGAATGTTGACAATGGTTTTCATGGCCCAGGCAACCCAGGGTCATGGGGCTTAAGAAGAACATAAATAATCGATATCTAATCGTTTTGAGGAGGAGATTGTCTTATGAGTGGTGACATCGTTGAAGCTGCAAAAATGATCGGTGCCGGCCTGGCCATGATCGGTGCGTTGGGTGGCGGTATTGGTGTGGGTCTCAGCGTGCAAGGTGCTGTACAGGGTATGGCGCGCAATCCGGATACTTATGGCAACCTGCTTTCCAGTATGATCCTCGGGATCGCATTCTCCGAAGCCATCGCGATTTACTGTCTGGTAATCGCTTTCCTAATGCTGTTCGTCGTGTAATTGTCAGACATATAAGGAGGCAAAATTGGAAAAATTAGGACTCAATCTCGGATTCTTACTCATTCAGATCATTGCTTTTCTGATCACTGTGGTGGTTTTGAAAGCTTGGGTATTCAATCCTTTACAGAAATCGTTGCGGAAACGACGAGAAACTATTGACAAGGGATTGGAAGACGCACGCATTGCTGCTGAAGCCCGCGAGAATGCTGAAAAAGACGCAGCCGATATCCTGGCACAAGCGCAAGCCAGTGCAGCTCAGGTCATACGTGAATCGAAGGAAAAAGCAGAACTGACTGCCCGTGAAGTAAAAGCCGGGATTGAAGCGGATATCGCAAAAACTCGCCAGGATGCCCTTGTAGAGATCGATCACGAACGTGAACGGGTGTTGGGGGGGATTCGAGCCAATGTCGCTTCACTGGCGATCGCTGCTGCACAAAAATTGGTGGGTGAAGCACTGGATGAGA
>DIWL01000071.1:933-6499 GCA_002428455.1 Anaerolineaceae bacterium UBA6107
GTGGACGGATCAGTCGCGGGGCAGATCCAAAATTTGCGTAACTCACTAGACTAGCCGGTACTAAATTGAGGGCAGTGGATTTTTTTACCCGATGCCCTCTATTTATTTAATGTAAAATGCATATATGCAACAGTTAAAGTTACCTGAAATATTTTCGAGTTTACCGATCACATGGGACTGCGAGGTTTCGTTACCCGATTTACCGGTGAATGGTATTCAGTTTGATTCTCGTAAGGTGACACCGGGTGATGTCTTTGTGGCCTTTACCGGCGGCAACATTGATGGACATGACTTTATCGAGAGTGCTATTGTCCACGGTGCAATCGCAGTGGTCGGTACCCGTGATGTAAGAAGACTGGCAGTCCCTTACATCAGGGTGCAAGATTCACGTGAAGCGCTTGCCTATCTTTCAGCCGCATATTTTGACAACCCCGCCAGGAAGATGACCATCATCGGTGTGACCGGAACTGATGGAAAAACGACGACTGCCAATCTCATCTACGAGATTCTTAAAACAGCTGGATTGAAAGCTGGATTGATCTCAACTGTGAACGCGGTGATCGGTGATAAAGTGATCGACACCGGTTTTCACGTGACAACGCCGGAAGCGACGGAAATTCAGCAGTATTTGGCTGCCATGGTGGAGGCTGGCATTACCCATGTAGTGCTGGAAACCACATCCCACGGACTGGCGCAGCACAGGGTAACGGGTTGTGAGTACGATATTGCTGTGGTTACCAACATCACTCACGAACATCTGGATTATCACGGATCTTACGAGGAGTACCGCGCAGCCAAATCGCGTATGTTCACCAGCCTGGTTCAAACTCACGACAAGGTGAGGGGAAATCCGCGGTTAGCAGTTTTGAACAGGGATGACATCTCTTATGATCATCTCTCCACAATCGTTACAGCAAACCGGACCTCTTACGGCACACAGGAGAATGCGGATCTGGTGGCACGAAACATCACCAGCAATACCAACGGTGTAGATTTTATCGCCGTTGGCAAAGGGATCGAAAGCAATGTCCACTGCAATCTACCTGGCAGGTTCAATGTATCCAATTGCCTGGCAGCCATTTCGGTCGCTATCGGCCTTGGTATTGAGATTCAAACCGCGGTGAGAGGGATTGACCAGTTGAAGGGGGTTCCGGGACGCATGGAACCGATCGTGATGGGGCAGCCATTTGATGCCATCGTTGATTTTGCGCATACTCCGAATGCCTTGAAGGTCGCGCTTGAAACTGCGCGCGAGATGAACAAGAATCGCATCATTGCGGTCTTCGGATCGGCCGGTCTGCGCGACAGGCAAAAACGCAAGATGATGGCGGAAGTATCAATACAACTAGCCGAAGTCACCATTCTGACTGCGGAGGATCCGCGCACCGAGTCCCTGAGCGACATCCTGGCAGAAATGGCCGATGCCGCCTCCTCAGCGGGTGGGATTGAAGGACAAACCTTCTTCCTGGTACATGACCGGGGTGACGCAATTCGCCAGGCGGTAAAAATGGCTAAGGCAGGTGACCTGGTGATCGCCTGCGGCAAAGGGCACGAACAATCCATGTGCTTTGACACCATCGAGTATGCCTGGGATGACCGCACAGCAATGCGGGCAGCTTTATCCGAATTAATGGGTATACCCGGTCCTCCCATGCCGGTTCTACCAACGTCGTAGATTTACCTTACTCATACATAAAAAAGATCCGGATTCATCCGGATCTTTTGGGTTTGATGTTTGGTTAGCGCCGCGGGTTGCGGTCGTTAAATGAGCGGTTGTTGTTTCTGCGGTCTCCACCGCCGCTGCGTCGATCTCCACCACCAGAACGGGGCCGTCCACCACCGCTCTTTCCGCCTTTGTCATGTTCCAGGGCTTCTTCGGGTGTCCAGCCTTCCAACACAGCTTGGCGTGAGAGCCGAATTTTCCCGTTCTCATCGATCGCGGTGACCATGACAGTCAACTCGTCGCCCATTTTCACCACGTCTTCGACCTTCTCAACGCGTTCAGTGTCCAGTTGTGAAATATGGACCATGCCGTCCAAACCGGGCAGGATCTGCACGAACGCGCCAAAATCTGCGATTCGAACAACCTTGCCGGTGTAGATGTGGCCAACCTGTGCACTCTCGGTGAGAGCTTCGATCCGCTCACGCGCTGCAGCTTCACTCTTGCCATCTGTGGCAGCAATGTAAACAGTACCATCATCGTCGATGTCGATCTTGACATTGGTTTCTTCCTGGATAGCGCGGATGATCTTCCCGCCCGGTCCAATGATCGCACCGATCTTATCAACGGGGATATGAATCGTAGTGATGCGCGGCACGAACGATCGTAATTCAGGCCTCGGTACAGGAATGACCTCGAGCATTTTATCCAGTATGAATAGGCGGGCATCATAAGCCTGCTTCAATGCCAGGCGCATGATCTCGGTGGTGATCCCTTTGATCTTGATGTCCATCTGCAACGCGGTGATGCCATTGTTGGTACCAGCCACCTTGAAATCCATGTCACCCAGGTGATCTTCAGCTCCCTGGATATCTGTTAAAACGACGTAACGCTCGCCTTCTTTGATGAGACCCATTGCCACACCTGCCACCGGGGCTTTGATGGGAACACCGGTGTCCATCAGTGCGAGGGTTGAACCGCAGACAGACGCCATCGAGGATGATCCATTGGATGCCAGCACTTCAGATACCAGGCGCAGGGTGTACGGAAATTCCTTTTCTGAAGGTATCACAGGAAGGAGAGCACGTTCTGCCAGCGCGCCATGACCAACTTCGCGACGGGATTGCCCACGCAGCATTTTAACTTCACCAGTGGAATAAGGCGGGAAATTATAGTGATGCATGTACCGCTTTGAGTCGTTGGGCGATAAGGTATCGATTTCCTGAGCTTCCTTGGGGGTGCCAAGTGTTGCCAGGGTGAGCACCTGGGTTTCACCGCGGGTGAACAATCCTGAACCATGTGCACGCGGGCTAATGCCGACTTCACACCAGATGGGGCGGATTTCGGTCAGGCTGCGTCCGTCGGGGCGCTTGTTCTGTTCCAGAATGCGTGAACGAACCACACGCTTGTAGGTTTCTTCAAATGCTTCCTTGTATTCAGCAATCTCTTCCGGTACTTCCGGGTTCGTGTATTCCACAATTACGTTATCACGCAATGTGTTGATTGCATCCTGTAACTCATGTTTGGAGTGAGGGGCGTCAAGGGCAGCGTTGATCTCATCGGCAATGCGATGACTGACTTTTTCCACCAGGGTTTCATCCAACGTGAACATTTGTACTTCGCGTTTGGGTTTTCCGATTTCCTTTGCCATTTGCAGCTGGGTTTCAACGATTGGCTGGATGGCGGCATGACCAAACTGCAGTGCAGCGATCATGCTTTCTTCATCAATCTCGTTGGAACCGGATTCGACCATCAGGATGGCATCTGCCGTTCCGGCGATGCGCAGGTCCAGGTCTGATTCGTCAAGCTGTGCGTATGTGGGATTGAGAATTAGTTCACCATTGACACGTCCAACACGAACAGCTCCGACAGGTCCGCCCCAGGGAATGTCCGAGATCATTAACGCGGCGGAGGCGGCGTTGATGGCCAGCACATCCAGCGGGTTTTCCCAATCAGCTGAAAGGGAGAACATGATCACCTGGACTTCGTTGCGGATGTCCTGGTTGAAAAGGGGGCGCAGCGGCCGGTCAGTGAGGCGGGCGATGAGAATGGCGTCCGTGCCTGGCCGTCCTTCACGTCGGAAGAAGGATCCGGGAATCCGTCCACCGGCGTACATTCTCTCTTCGTATTCAACGGTTAACGGAAAAAAGTCTTGTCCGAGCCTGGGTTCGTTGCCCATGGTCGCTGCGGCGAATACGACAGAGTCTGCGAACTGGACCGTAACAGATCCGCCTGCCTGTGCGGCAAGCTTGCCGGTTTCGAACGTCAAAGGACGCCCACCGACGGTGGTTATGTATTTCTTGCTTTCTGGTTTCATAGTTGCTCCTAATTATGTTTTTCCCGCCTGGTTAGGAACTGAAAGCTGAGTGGGACGAGCCTGCGTCCTCATCAATTTTCAATACCCAACCGGCGGCGATGTTTTTTTCCGCGCCTTGAACAAAAATCAAAACGAGTAGAGGGCATCTACTCGTTTTAGTGTTTGCCTACTTGGTGCGGATATTCAATTTTTCGGTAATGGCGGCGAACCGGGCGAAATCGGTGCGGCGTAAGTACGCCAGTAATCTGCGGCGCTGCCCTACCAGTTTGAGCAGTCCGCGCCTCGATGAATTATCGTGTTTATTGGCGCGCAAGTGCTCCGTCAGTTGCCTGATACGAACAGTCAGGATCGCAATCTGAACATCAGCGGATCCGGTGTCAGTATCGTGCATGTGGTACTCATCGATCAGTTTTTGTTTTTCTTCCTTTGTCAATGCCATGACATCTGCTCCTAATTAGATTTTGCAAGTCGCCAGCCGGTAGGATCTCCCCACCGACAGGTCGAGTCATCGGTTGAAATTATACCAGAGGTTGGCGCTGTGAACAGGTTACGGTTCGAGCAGACGAATTAGGGGCAGGATTCACCGTGCCGTCTATTGACGCTCACGCAGCGCGTTGCGCAATGATTCCTGCCTGGCGGGGGAGAAATAATCCAGAGTTCTGCGAATGAACCGGGCCATGGTAGGGTCTGTGGATAAGGAGATCGCTTTCTTGAGAAAATGCACGGTTTCCACTTCAGAGCGCCGGGTGAGATGCTCTATGATGGTCAGCAGATCATAATGATAATCTTTACTGGGGGTAATAATGAATGGGGTGATGAAGGTAAAAATAGCCGGAAGATTCTCAAAATCCCGGTCATCGATCAACGGGATTACCCCTTCTATTGAGAGCCTCGCCAACCAATCCTGATGCGCGGATTCCCATTCATTCAGGAGATCCAGCCAGCGCTCAGGATTGGTTTTTCTGATTCCGCTGGAGGCATTTTGATGCAAAAAAGGCAGGATCTCCGGAGAAGTTGATTCTTCTGACCAGGTACGGATACGTTTAATCACATCCTCCTCATTATCCGGGGGCAATTTGCCCAGCAATTGGGCCGCCAGTTGGCGCAGCTCTACTTCTGGTTCATGCCACAATCGGTCGATCAGATCGAGCACCAGTTGGGGATCTTCCGTGCAGTATTTGGAAAGGTTGAAGAGAATCTCCCGATTAAGCACCAGGGGGGTATTGAACGCTGGAAGGGTAAACACCCCGGTGGGCGGTTCTCCCACCGGGTGGGTATGGTCTGCATAGAATTGATAGATTTCGCGCAGTCCGTGAATGAAAGCCGACGTGTCCTGGATTTGCGGAATCAATAATCCGAGTTGAATGCGCAAACGTGTCAGGTTGATAGCCGACATCTGGTTGCGATCTTCTAGTAAGCCCGGGCGAAGTACACTTTTTCGTGCGCAGTTTCGCCGCAAACGACACACTTACCGTTCCCGCCCGGTTGATCCATCGGTATGCAGCGGGTGGTGGCTTTGGTGTCCTCTTTAACTTTCGCTTCGCAATCTGGATTGCCACACCACCAGGCGTACGCCCATCCTTTTTCAA
>DIWL01000055.1 GCA_002428455.1 Anaerolineaceae bacterium UBA6107
CCGGCGCCATTGGCGGGCTGCTGTTTGGTCTGCTGGGATTTTACATAATGTACCGCGTTAACTAAACGAATTATCAGAGGATTGCCAATGACTTCCCCCTTCTTTAAACTCGAGATCTATGCTCCCGAAGAAAGCGTTGATGAGATCCTCGGCGTGTTGGCTCAAGCCCACGCCGGTGAGATCGGCAAGTACGACCACTGCGCCACGGTCATCCCCGTGCAGGGCTTCTGGCGCCCGCTCGAGGACGCCACACCCTACGAAGGAAACCCCGGCGAACTGTTCTCCGGCAGCGAGGTCAAGCTCGAGATACTCTGCCGCGAGGAGTACCTGCTGGAGGCGGTCAGTGCCGTCCGAGAGGTGCACCCCTACGAGGAACCGGTCATCAACATCATCCCCCTCGCCAACGGCCGCTACGGCGGCACTGTCTGAACCGGCCAGAACTCCCGGAGTAAAACACGGCTGAGTCGCATGACCCAGCCGTGAAGAATTTTGTTGTAACTTATACCCGGTTCATTTCGCCGTTTCCGCGCGGATCTTCGAGTACCCGGAACATACGCCGCCAATATTTATGCACAGGCGGAAGTTGTAAGTTTTCCCGCTGGTCAACCCGGTGGCAGTGTAGGAAGTAGCGGTTCCATCGGTGATCTCATCCTTGAGATCATCTGGGTACACGGGCTCCCTGGGCGCGGCAGCCCGCAGCACAAAGAATCCGTCCGGTGCGGGCGAGAGCGCAACCCAGCTGAGATCAACCGTTCCCACTTCAGCCCCGGGCGTCGCTGTCAGCTCGAATACATCCGTCGGCGGCGCGGCGAACTTGAACTCCTTCACCGGTGAGAAGACCGTGCAATCTCCATCCACGTACTTGCACACGCGGAAGTAATACTTCACGCCGGGATCGCCGCTCACTTCGACACTGCGTTGGGCAATATCGGTCACCTTGACCACCTTGTCTTTCAGCGTGGGCGGGTTGTTGGAAGCGGAGTAAAGGATGCGGAAGCCTTCGGGGAACTTGCCATCGGCTGCCCAGGTGACCAAGGCCTTGCCCAGCCCGGCATCCTCGATCTTGGCGATCAGCAGCGTGGCTGTCGTCTTGGTGGCGGCTGGTTGGGGTGTGGCAGCCCCTGCTGTGGGTGCCGCTTTACCCGGAAAAGTGAATTTATACGTGGCCGTGTAAGCCGTGCACTGACCATCATCCATCTTGCACAGGCGGTAATTGTAGGTGGTGCCGGTCAGCCCATCCACGTAAGCCTGGCGCGCCTTGCCGTCCTCAATGACGAAATAGGAATCGCTGCCCTGCTTGGGCTCCTGGTTGGTGGTGGAGTAGTAAATGCGGAAACCATCCGCGGGGCTGGTATCCGAGTTCCACTTCATCAGCGCCTTCAGGTTCTCCCCCCCACTCATGCTGAGGATGGCAAACTTGCTCGTGGTGGGTTTGGTACTGCCCCCTCCCCCGCCGCCGCTGCCCGCATTTGCAAACGCCGTCTTAGCGATCGCTGTCCGGGTCCAGTTGGTGGTGGGAGTGGGCGCGTACCTGGTGAAGGTAAAGAAGGCCGCATTGCTGTAAATATCGCAGCCGTCAGCGCTGGTGCGGCAGACGCGCACAATGTACACAAAACCCGGCAGCCCGCTGAGCAGCGCGGAACGCGCAGTCGGATCTCCGGTGTAGGTGTTCTCATCCTGCGGGTAGACCGGTTTGCGCTCCTCCCGCGTCCAGACAAGGCTGAACCCGGCGGGGAAGTTGCCGGTCGCGTCCCAGTTGACAATGGCGCGCCCCGGGCCGGTTTCCTCGATGGAGGTGATGGAAAGGATCGCGTCAGGGGTGGCTGTGGCAGTGGCATCCGCTGCAGGAGGCGCGGGGGTTTCGGTGGCCGGCAGCGTTTCAGGAGGAGGAGCTGCAGTATCGGCGTTATCCAACGCGACCTGCGTAAGAATCTTATTGAGTTCCTCTGCAACCTGTTGACCGTCCGGCACCTGTCCGCATCCGCCAATGATGAATGCAGTGATCAAAATGAACCCCAGCAGGACTTTTATGCGCATGTTTCCTCCACCCGGTAATATATCGGTTATTCAATTATACTGAAATATGAGAAGTGAGCATAATTACAAACCTGCAAGTAATCTATACGAAGGGAAGAATGCAGGAAAAACTCGGGTAATTAAACACAACTGCCTCCCTGCCTGAGACACCAGCGGGAGGTTTCTTCTCACCAGGGAGGTTCAGGTCAGGTGCTTTTCTTCACTAATAGGAAATACCCGAAGACCACCACGAAGATCAGGAAGAGCACTACAGACAGCCAACCCATGATCCCGCTGAACATCCCGCCGATCACAGCCATGAGCGATAGCACCAGCCCGATCAGGTTGCTGATGACAATGGCAATGACGATCTTCTGCGCTTCCGGCCAGGGGAAGTTCTTACACAACCAGAGCAGAATGGCTTCGAAAATCCACGCCATGCCAAAGAAGCGCCCGAGAAGTAATCCCGTTTCATCCGTGCTGGTCCCGAAGAGCGTACCCATCCACGCCGGGATCAATAAGAATCCCAACCCGAATAGAGCGACCACGACCGCCTTGATGGTCATCCATAATTTCAGACTTATGTTTCACTCCTTCTCAATAAATGGGAGGTGAGCTTGATATGCGCGGATCACCTCCCACACCCCTCCGCGCCAGGGATTAAAAAACCGCTGTCAGTGACGGCGGCTTGGATATATGTTCAAAGGATTCCGCGTTCGATAAGATCCGTGATGCATTTCCATTATACGGCATGCGTCAAGTGATCAACCTGCGGTGCAGCCTAACGTTGGAATCAGGTGATCTTGCCAAAGACCACGATCACCGCCACAAGTATCACTACCAGCATGATCAGCCAGAATATCGTGATCTTTTTACGGTCATCATACGCCTGGAACTCATCGGTCAGCGGGTATTCCTCGAG
Organism: Anaerolineaceae bacterium UBA6107; assembly: GCA_002428455.1. GTDB lineage: Bacteria > Chloroflexota > Anaerolineae > Anaerolineales > Anaerolineaceae > UBA6107. Next base: position 2,939 of record DIWL01000055.1, read on the forward strand.
CTTTTTCCTATGCTGATCCCGCCCATCCGCAGAATTTATCGGGAGACCAGTTTTCATCTTGCCCTCCGGTGAACAGTGCAAACGCACAGTTCCTCTTCGATTATACAGTTCGTCCACCTAAATAAATCATCGCTTGTATTTTCACTGCCCATGATGTAGACTGAAAAAACTACCCGCTCAAAAGGATGAATGATGCAACCTATCCGTTTTACTGCCCTGTTTTTCACTTGTCTGGTGTTGACGGTCTCAGCATGCGCGCCGCTGCCGGAAACAGCACCTGTTGCCGCTCCGGTTGACACACCAGCACCAGCTCTCACAGCCACCCCGGCGCCAGCGCCCAGCGCAACATCCACTCCGGCACCCGGCACCTGCCTGGTGGGTGATTGGCAGATCAGCCCGCAGACTGTGCAGAGCCTGCTGGTCGACCTCACATCAGTAACCTCGTTGCAAGTCATGGAAGGAGCGCTTTTCCTGAAGTTCGACGGGACGAACTTCGCGTACCACGCAAATGGACTGGCGCTGCGCTCCGCCTTCATGGACAGTTTCCTCGATGCCAAAGCGGATATCATGATCGATGGCACCTACCTGGTGGAGGGCGACACCCTGCGTTTTACCCAATTAAATGCAGCTAATCAACTGTATGAGTGGGTGTTGGTTAAAGGGGATTACGTTCGCCCGTTCACGGGAAGCAGCCCGGTGGTACCCTTCGAAATCGCCAAAGAGGGAAATTACGTATGTGATGACAAATCGCTCCAGCTTACGCTGCGAGACCGGGGTGAAGAGATCACGATCGATCTGATTCGAGTGGATTGAAAACAGGTTTCAGGGCTGTGGAATGAACCTCAAAGAACTGCCATCCGGCCGGGAGAGGTAAAGCATACCCGCGCTGATATTGTAACTAGTCACCTCGCCCAGGAAAGCCAGGTAAACCTGTTCCTGTTCCATCACGCCGTTATCCAGGCAGGCCATCAGCGTGGAGGCGATATCCGTTATACCAAACTCGTTATCACGCACCGTGTAGGTTCCCCCGTAGGAGTTGCAACCCGCGGATCCTCCGGCCTGCCCGTCCTCAAACCCGATCGTCAAGGTGCTGCCGGTTAGAGGGAGTTCATCGCCCATGGCTACCAATTGCCAGGCGGTCCCATCCAGCGCATCCGACCCCTTGCTTGCGCTGCAGGCGCTCAACAGGAGGAGGATCAATGGAATTGTGAGAGAGAGTGATTTCCGCTTATCCATATGGATCATTCATCCTTGACCATCATCCAGGTGCATGCGGTGCAGCAGCCGGTGAACTACAGGCGCGACCATCAAACCCGCCGCCACCAGGAAGACGATACCTGAGAATAGCGCGTACAGCGAGGCAAATAGCTTCCCTCCGGTGGTGGTCAGCGAATTAACCGGTCCCATCCCACCCAGGATCATTGACGCATTCAGCAAGGCATCGATCCACGATAGGTGTTCGAAGAGATGATAGCCGAGCACACCGATGCCCAGTGAAAACAGGATGAGCAGCGTTCCGGACAGAATGTGACCAGCAAGCCGGGAAAGGAACTGCCGGCGGGAGAGGAGCGGCTGGTTACGCGGCTCGAAATGCAACAGGCGTTGTTTTGTCATTTCACCCTCTATTTTAACCACTCTTGCTCAATTTTCCCAACCCTTTATATCAGCAAAAATCGTCCAAATTCCCACTTGACTCTCCCCTTACGGTAAATGATATAGTATTGGCGATGATCATCAAAAGGAAAGGTGTGACGTGTTAAAGATCGGCGACTTCGCCCGCCAGGCCAACGTGACTGTCAAGACCCTGCGCTTCTACGCGCGCGAAGGGCTGCTTGCCCCGGTCTATATTGACCGGTACAACGGTTACCGCTACTACACGTGCGACCAGTTGCCCACGCTCAATCGCATCCTGGCGCTGAAGGACCTCGGCTTCAGCCTGGCACAGATCCGCCAACTGCTGCGCGACACGATCACCCCCGAGGAATTGCGCGGGATGCTGCGCATGAAACAGGTTGAACTGCAGCAGTCTTTGGAACGGGAAACGCAGCGGCTGGAACGCGTGGAACAGCGCCTGGAGCTGATCGAACGCGAAGGACCGGCATCCCTCGTCGATATCGTCATCTGCCGGAACGTAACACCGGCAACCGGAAAATCAAACGAGGAGTTTGAAATGGAACCTGTACGCTTTGAAACTCTTCCCGCCTTCAAGGTGATGGGAATGAAGTACCGCGGCAACAACGCCAATCAGGAGATCGCGCAGATGTGGGGACTGCTCAACCCGCGCGCGCACGAGATCCCCATGACCGGCGAATGCGCATACGGGGTGTGCCTGATGCTGCCCGGCGAGAGCGCCGGCATCTTCGAGTACGTGGCCGGCTTCAAGGTGGACCAATACGACCATGTGCCTGCGGGAATGGTTGTGGTCGATGTGCTGGAAAACCGCTACGCCGTGTTCGCCCACCGCGGATCGCTGGAGACGCTTAAATATACCTACTCCGCCATCTGTGACAACTGGTTCACCCGCTCGGTTTACAAGCCAACCGGCGGCTATGATATGGAAGTGTACACCGAGGAGTTCAAAGATTTTGCACCGGGCTCGGTGTTCTACATCTACGAACCAATCAAGTAAGACAAGAGGGCGGGTGCACGACCATCGCACCCACCCTCTCTTTAATCGCTACCGTGAATCCCGCCTGATTCTCCCCGCTCTGACCTGACGCAATGGATCTCTTCTGCCGGCAGTTCCTCCAACGGTTCGCAGATCACCGGTAACTGCACCAGCTGTGCGACCGCCTCGCCGCGCCGGATGTGCAGCGGCTTCCACGAATAATTGACCACCTTGATCTTGATCTCACCCTGGTAACCGGCATCGATCACCCCTGCTCCTACCAGGTGGTCATGGCGGCTCTTCGGCCACACCTGCAATAGCGTACCCTGCGGCACCTCGCAGGTCACCCCGGTAGGCACCACCCGACACGAGAACGGTGGAATGCGCACATCCTCGCTGGCGTAAACGTCTACCCCGGCGTCAGCAGGATGTTTACGAGTGGGGGCTACCGCTTGCGGGGTGAGCCGGGCAAATTTTAGTGTCATTGTCTCCCTCCAGTTAATTCAATTAATGCCGTCCACGTATTTTACCCTGCCCTGTCAAAGGTTTGCGGGGTAATCGCCCTTTATTACTTACCTAATATATGATAATATTTATCCAATAAATCATAAATTAATCCGTTTCCGCCGCACCCAACGCCGAGCATCGAACGGAATACTCACTCGAGAGGTAAAAATGAAAGTAAATGGAAAAGTTATTGTCGTCACTGGTGGTGGAAGCGGCATCGGCCGTGAATTGGTGCTCGCGCTTTTAAAAGAGGGCGCTCGCGTCGCGGCTGTGGATATCAGCGAGAAGAACCTCGTGGAGACGGTTGAAGCAGCCGGTAGTTTGCCCGAAAAACTGAGTACTCACGTGGTCAACATTGCTGATAAAACGGTGGTTGACGCTCTGCCCGGACAGATCATCGCGGCTCACGGTACCGTGGACGGGTTGATCAACAACGCCGGCATCATCCAGCGGTTTGTGCGCTTCAAAGACCTGGAACTGGCGGAGATCGAACGGGTGATGAATGTGAACTTCTACGGTACCCTGTACATGACCCGGGCTTTCCTGCCCCACCTGCTGCAGCGGCCTCAGGCGCACATCGCCAACATCGCCAGCATGGGTGGTTTTCTCCCTGTTCCCGGGCAGACCATCTACGGCGCATCAAAAGCCGCCGTCAAACTCTTTACCGAGGGTCTGCATTCAGAACTGCGCGGCACTAACGTGGGCGTGAGCATCATGTTCCCCGGCGCTACCAGCACCAATATTGCGGTCAATTCGGGCGTCATGACCAGCGAACAGCAATCCAGCTCTGATATGAAATACAAGACCACCCCGGCGGACGTGGCTGCGCAGGCGATCATCGCAGGCATCGAAGCCGGCAAGTACCGCGTGCTCATCGGCAGCGACACAAAAACGATGGACTTTCTCTACCGGCTCATGCCCGAACGCGCCGCCGGGATCATTTACAACCAGATGAAAGCCCTGCTGCCAGTTTGATCCACGTTAAATTTGACCACATGAAAAACACGCAAATGCATTGCGTGTTTTTCCTTTATCCGGTAGAATTCGCCGGATGAACGACCGTTCGGAAGCATCCGCCAGACCCGCTCCCACCCGCTCACGCGCACAGATCATCTCCGTATCGCACGGACTGTTCCTGATGCAGGGTTTTCACGGCACCACCATGCGCCAGATCGCCAAGCACGCAGGTGTAGCGCTGGGGTCGTTGTATAACCACTTCACCGACAAGGATGACCTTTTCAGCGCGGTATTCGAAGCGTATAACCCCTACCCCACCCTGCTGCTGGCGCTGGAAAACTCGCGCGGCAAGGATACCGAGGAACTGGTGCGCACCGCCGCCCGGCGCATGGTCAATGTGCTGGCAGCCCGACCCGACCTGGTTAAACTGGTCTTTATTGACGTCGTTGAGTTCCAGGGCGAACACCTGCGTAAAGCCTACCCCGCGGTTGCTCCCGGATTGCAGGATTTTGCCCGGCGCTTGCGCAAGGAATCCGGTAACCTGCAACCCTTTTCGGATGACGCCCTGCTGCGTGCCTTCTTTGGCCTCTTTTACGCTTTCAATATGAACGAGATGCTGCTGGGTGCACCGGTCGACTCCGATGGCCAAACCGCCGTCCTGCAGGAACTGATCGAGATCTACCTGAACGGTATCCTCGCCTGAATTTCCCTCCCCTGCTGACAAACTGCCTACCAATTTCATATTGTTATCTTGACAGTATTACGTAATAGTGCTATTATATCTTCATATTGGAGGGCATATGTTGCGAAGTGAATACTGGATCTCTGAACTTGCTGATCTCTCGGGTGTCTCCACCCGAACCATCCGCTATTACATCCAGGAGGGATTGCTGCCCCAACCCGAGATTCGCGGTAAGTACGCGGTCTTCACCGATGAGTACATGCACCGCCTGCGGCTGATCAAAATTCTCAAGGATGCCTACCTGCCATTGAACAGGATCAAGCAGCTGCTGGACACCATCACTGACAATGAAATCATCCCCCTGCTTGACGCCTTCGAGAAGGATCCAGTCAGCGCACTTTCCGGCTTGCAGGCGCTGCCCATGTTTGAGCAACCAATCACCATCCATGCATCGCAGCCCCGGCCGGAACAGGTTCGCGAACGCAACGCCAATGCCCTGGAATATATCCAGCAGCTGCGCGGAGAAAGACCTCTCCACGAGAAGATGGATCGTAATCCCCGGTTGGATGCGCGTCCTTCCAAGCGAAACTTCATCGCCGCTGCACCGACCCCCGGTGAGGAATGGCGGCGCATCCCGCTGGCTCCGGGGCTGGAACTGCACGTCCGACAACCGGAAAATAACAAAACGCAACAACTTGTCGAAGATCTTCTTGATCTTGTCCGTAACCGTAAATAATGACAAAGGGAGGTTTTACGCTATGCAAGCACCACAATTAACCATCAGAACAGACGCTCAACTAATCTCCAACAGCGTCCCGACCAGCCGTATCCTGGAGATCGAACTTACCGCACCTGAAGCTCAACTCGGTCGCGAGTCCACGCCGCTCAACCTGGCTCTGGTCATCGACCGCAGCGGGTCAATGGGCGGAGGCAAGTTGGAACAGGCCAAGATTGCGGTCAGGCAGATCCTGGACCTGCTGCGCCCAACTGACAGCGTCAGCATTATTGATTTTGATAACATCGTCACCGTTGACGCCGAAGTCAGCTCAGTGACACCCGCCGCGCGTAGTGAAATGATTGCCAGTGTGAACCACTTACAAGCGCGCGGCTCCACCAACCTGGGGGAAGGCTGGCTGCAGGGTTGTGAAAGCGTGGCATGCCGCCTGGCTGACGGTAAGGTGAACCGCACCCTGCTGCTCACAGACGGACAGGCCAACCAGGGCATCACCGATCCCGAGGATCTGAGCCATCACGCCGCTGCCCTGTTCGAGCGTGGAGTGGCCACATCTACTTTTGGCATAGGGCTGGATTTCAATGAACACCTGCTGGAAGCCATAGCCAACAACGGCGGCGGGAATTACTACTACATCGACCGGGAGCAGCGCATTACCGAGCTGTTAATGCAGGAATTCAAAGACCTGGCGGCGGTCACACTGAAGAACGTGGTGCTGGAATTCAGTTTTCCGGCGGGTGTAGCAGTGGAACTGCTGGGTGATTGGCGCGCGGAACGGCATGACAACAAACTTGTCATCAACCTTTCCGATCTTCCCGCCAACCGCACGGTCAATCTGTTCATCAAGATCCTCACCCCGCCCGGCAGCGGGCAACTGGTGATGAATGCGGCCGCCTTCGGACACGACGAGAACGATAAGTCATTCAATGTTGCGCAGGATATCAATCTGCAGTATGCTGCGCCCGATAAAGTGGCCGTGGCAGAAGCCGCACGGGATGTTGACCTGGTCACCCGCTTCTCCACTGTGGTGGTCGGGCATTACTCCAACGAAGCCTACAAACTGGAACGCGAAGGTAAGTATGAAGAAGCCGGCAAGTTAATGGACCGCCTGATGGTGGAGCATGGCGTCAACCTGCCCCACACCACCCGCGCGCGTTATGAACGCATCCGTGTCGAGGTGCGCGAGGGATTGGATGAATCCCACCGCAAGGATTACAACATGGATTCTTACAACCTGAAGCGCTTCCGCCACGACGAGCAGCGCCGCGATCCAGACCAGAAATAAAATCACTAAAGAACCGGCAAACGGTGTACGCACTGGGGGATAAGCGCGGTGCCGTTCTAACAAGGGGAATTGCCGGAGCACAGGCAGGGGTGTATTTCTTTTTCACCCCTGCCCTTTTGGTTAATTCCCGTTCGGCGCGGCGGCTAATTCAGACCAGCCTGCCCCATAATCCTTGTTTCTGTTCCTGAACGATCGTTCATTAAGTATTCTATTAATCTACGCGCAGTATTGACGGTGTTGTATGATTATAGTATGTCCAGCATCATCCCGGTCGAGATCGTCCCGTATGATCCACGCTGGCCTGCTCGCTTCACTCGCGCCAGGAGCACGATCATGGCAGTCATTGGCGGTTACGTCCGCACCATCGAACACATTGGCAGCACGGCGGTGCCCGGATTGGCAGCCAAGCCGGTGATCGATATCCTGATCGGTGTTCATGATCTAACCGATGCGCCTGCTTTCCTTCCTCTGCTTACACCCCTGGGGTACACCTACGTCCCGCAGCATGAAGCAACCTTTCCGGAGCGACGTTACCTGCACCGCATTGTTAACGGCCGGCATACCCATCACCTGCATATCGTTGAACCCGCATCAGATTTTTTCCATGTCCAATTGCTCTTCCGTGATTATCTGCGCTCTCACCCTGACGCAGTCACGCAATACGCTGATCTGAAATACCGGCTGGCCGTGAAGTACCGCAACGACCGTGAAGCTTACACCGATGCCAAATCCGGGTTTATACAGGATATTTTGCAGCAAGCAGAAAACAGCCCAACCCAATCCTGACCGACGAGGGAGAACGAGTTGATGGATGAGATCAAAGCATTCGAACACCAGCAGTACATGAACGTTGAGACCTACCGTAAATCAGGTGCTACCGTGCAAACACCGGTGTGGTTCGTGGAGGTGAACGGCGAACTCTGCTTTACCACTGAAACCCGCTCCGGTAAGGTCAAGCGCCTGCGCCATGACCCGGCTGTCAGGGTCGCCCCCTGGAAGGTTAACGGCGAGCTGCTTGGTGATTGGTATAGTGGTACAGCCCGCTTCCTGTCCGCCGAAGAAACTCCGTTGGTTGATAAGTTCTTTTCCCGGAAATATGGTTTTCAGAAGTTTCTGTTTGGTCTGCTCGGTAAGCTGCAGCGCCGTGAGCGGGTATTCCTTGGTATCCGCGTGACTACCCTGTGACAACTTCTACGAATTTACCCGTCCCACCCCTATCCTTCATGCAGAATTTACCCTCACGCCTGCAGGCAAATTTTTCCCTCTTGCCTGAATGCAATAATTTCCTTTTGGCCTGTATGCATATTCTGCCTTCTGGCCAGATGATATTTTTTGCACGCCGGCCCGGGTGAAAGATCTGCCTTAAGGATGCCGGAGTGCAAAATATGTCCATCTATAGAGTGCAGGATGTGCACCTCTTCTGGGTGCAAAATGTGCACGTGATTCTATTAACTACTTAATTAACGACTTAAACTACTTTAAGAACCCGTTGTCTTTTTTCTACGGGCCGCAAAGATGATCTCTTCAGGAAACACCAGGTTCCAGTCATAACGGGGACTGCGCGAGGGTTGTTTATATTGCCCGAGGTCGATCTTTCCATTCTGATAATCATCCAAAAACCTTGCCAATGCCAGCGTTGCCAGTTGGCTGGCCGGCAGGCGCAGATCCTCTGCCAGTACACGCAGACCATCACGGATTGAAGGTGGTAAGTCATAGGTGGCACGTTGATCTCGCCGGGCTTGGATCTTCGCGCGTTCCTTTGAGAGTTTTTCGCGTTCGCGGCGCGGTAGCTGAGACTCGGTTTGTTTCTGCTGCATTCCCCGCAGCAGGTCCGCCACCGCGGGGTCAAGTGCCGAACGGCGCACCTTTTTGGCTTCAGCCATCGATCACCTCCAGCATGCGGCCAAGCACCTGGCGGTACCCGCCCAGGCGTTGGCGCCCATCCAGAAATCCCTCAACTGAGGAGGAATCCGGTGAATATTCCCAAAGCGTTTGTCCAAAGGCGGCCGTTTCGCGCACTCGTGTATCCTGCGGCACCGGCGGCCATACATTACTGCCAAAAATGCGTGTGATCTCCTCGAACTGGATCAGGGTTTCACGCGTGGTCCGGTCAAAAAAGGTTGGCAGGATACTGTAACCGCGGTAACGATGTCCATTCTGACTGATCTCAGCCATGGTGGTAAGGATCTCCTTCACCCCATCCACCGCCAGCGCATCCAGGCGCGTGGGGATCACCACCCAATCAGCGGCGATGAGCCCGTTGATGTGCAGTACATCCAGCGATGGTGCCATATCCAGCAGCACCACATCGTAACCGGAGTTGGCAAGCAGATCGCTGAGGATCGTCTCGCGAAAATCAGCCAGTGTGATCTGCCGCTTGACCTTCTCGGTTTGCTTGTCCCCTGCCACGAGATCTAGGTTGGGGCGAATGTTTTGAACCACCTCGCTGAGCGGTTCATCCAGGCACACCAGGCGGTACAATCCCGGCGATTTTTCCAGTCCAAAGGACAGTGCCAGGTGTCCCTGTGGATCGAGATCAACCAGCAGCGTGCGCCGTTTGAGCCTTGCCAGGCCGTCAGCCAGCGTCACGGCGGTGGTGGTCTTGCCGACCCCACCTTTTTGATTTGCGAACGCGAAGATCATTGTCATCATCACCCGGGGCGTAAGAATGGAAACAGAGCGCGGAAAAACACAATTATTGCTCAACAAGGGTCGCCCCATAGAATTATATAGGGTCACCCCTAATAAAACAAGGGTCGCCCCTGGTGTTTCGATAGACGAAAACCCAACGTCACCCCTTGGCGCGCTGATAGCCCGCAGGAGCCGGATTATTGGCAGGTCATGACACTTGCTATTCTCAGGGGAAAAACCTGTTACCGGGACAGATCCGTAACCGTGGTTACACTTTTACAAGTGATAATATGTGAGGAAAATTACATTTCATTCGCCCAAGGAATGGTGTAATCATGACAAAAAGCGTCAAGACTCATCCCGGTTTAGCTGGTAAGCTGTTAAAGGAACAGGATAGAAGTATGGAAAATCAGGACAACATTGCGGCGGTACAGCGGATGCAGGATTTTATAGCTTCGCATCTGAAGGAGCGTATTACCCTGCGTATGCTGGCAGACGCAGCAGGATATTCGCCATGGCATGCTGCGAAGATCTTTAAAGATCTGACGGGAAAAAGCCCTTTTGATTGTATCCGCACAATGCGGTTGTCTCGAGCAGCTGTCAGACTGCGGGAAGAGGAGGTAAAAGTGATCGATGTCGCTTTTGATTTCCTTTTTGATTCTCACGAGGGATTCACACGGGCTTTTTCGAGGCAATTTGGCATCACGCCCAGGAATTACACCCAGTATAAGCCGCTTATAAAACTGTTCGTACCTGAAAATGTACATGAAAAATACCTGGCACTGGAAAGAGGACAAGAAATGACAAATGAAAACACAAAAACCAGCACGATATTTGTACAGGTCGTTCATCGACCAGCCAGAAAGCTCATCCTGAAACGCGGTGTGAAGGCAGCCGATTACTTTGCTTACTGTGACGAAGTGGGCTGTGAAGTGTGGGATGTGCTGTGCGGTATCAAGCAGGCAATTTATGAGCCGATTGGTATGTGGCTCCCACAAAATCTGCGCAATCCAGGAACCTCAGAATATGCGCAGGGGGTGGAAGTGCCACTACATTACACTGAACCAGTACCGGAAGGGCTCGAAATGATCACCCTGCCCGCATGCATGATGATGATCTTTCAAGGAGAACCGTATGATGATACTGTTTTCCAGGAAGCGATCGGTAGTTTATGGGAAGCGATGAAGAATTTCAAACCTGAAATATATGGTTTCCAATGGGCTGACGAAGATGGTCCGCGCATTCAGCTTGAACCCCAGGGTTATCGGGGGTATATCGAAGGCAGACCAGTCAGACCTCTAAGCTAATTCGGTGTTTTGACCTACTTGAAAGGAGTTTGAGTATCTAATACGTTTCCTAAACACAAGTGTAACCACGGTTACACTTTCAGACAAAAAATAGTGCCGGTTATTTGACCGGCACTATAAATTCGTAACCGTGGTTACATATTAATCAGCGGCGATCCAGCCGCGCGCGGATCAGGCGGGCGAGTTCCTCCAGCAGCGACAGGGATTGGCTGCCCAGACCTTTCACCACCATGCTGTTGGCGATCTCATCCAGTGCCTGGTCCTGGCCGATGCGGTCTAATTCATTTAATGTCTGTACGAATCGCCGCATGGAACGCGCTGCCTGGCGACCCGGTTCGGGCAGGATGGGGGTCACTGGTGGACGGCGGTGGGTGTCTTGAGAAGATGTCGGGGTGGCGATCTCTGCGATCTCGTCGGAGGTCAATTGATTTTGAATGCTCAAGCGGATCATGCGTTCCCACTGATCGCGTGGCGCGGCAAGGATCTCGCGCAGGACACGTTCCGAAAGGCGGTAGCGGTCAGCCAGGTCGAGCTGGCTGGTGGGGAGCTGCAGGATATTGAGCAGCTGCACCATGCGCGGGCGGGTGAGCTGCATGATCGGGATGATGCGGTCCCACAGGCCCGTGGGCATACGCTGGGTGCGCGCGATACGAAAGAAGTCGTAATCATCCGCCAGGTCAGCTTCGGGTCGAACTCCCATCTCGGCCAGGATCAATGCGGCGACTTCGCAGGCTTGTTCCACTGCCGATGGGGGTTCAGCATGACGGTTCTCCAACACCTGGCGCTGACGGGTGGGTTTTTCTACCACCTCAACGCGCAGGAGGGGTTCGTCAGCAGCTCCGGAGGAGGCGTACTGCAGGCAGGACGCCCAAAAACGCCGCTCACCGGTCTCGATCATGAACACATATTCACCCGCGGGATTCATTTCCCACTTGCCCGTGATGGATTTGATCTGACCGTGTTCTTCAAATGAAGAGCCCATTGCCAACAGGCGCTGGATCTCCTGTTCCATGCCGGGGTCGGTGCGGGAGAGGGAAAGCCATTCCAGTGCGGCCTGGTAGCAATTGATGCTTCCGGCGAAGAACGCCGCGCGTATCTCGGCGGGCAGCAATCGCCGCGGCTGGAAGCGGTCGGGAAACATCTGGCTGGGTTTGAGCCGCTCGATACGCTCCACCTGGACCGCAACCGTATCTTCCGGCTTGGCGGCGGATGGGGGCTGTATCTTGGGTTTTTCAGCTCCGTTTGCGTTCAGATCTTCAAATGCGGAATACCTTTTCTTGGGTGGCATGGTCTTATCCTTCGCGGTATCGCTTATGGTCGCCGGTTTGTTTCAGAACGAGGTCGACCAGTTCGGCATATTCACGTGTTCCGCGTGAACTGGAGATAATATTCTGGCTGCTCGGATTGCGTGGCGGGCGGTAAGTGAAAATGTCCATGTGGCTTGAATGTGCGTAAGCCAGGTCGGAGGCTTTGTGAATGGTCGGAAGCATCAGTTTCTTGTAGCGCTTGTGCATCTCCTCCAGAATCTCGCGCGATTCGCTGCGCTGTTCCTCGCACAGGCTGGGCAGGTAGCCCAGGATGTTGAGGTCCGGTTTGAAATGGGTTTGTACCTGCTCAATGGTGCGTTGCAATTCGATCAGACCGGAGACGCCCAGGTAGGAGGTCTCAACAGGAATGATGACATGGTCAGCAGCGACCAGTGAATTGATCAACAGGTCCCCGGTGTTGGGCGGGGTGTCGATGATGATATAGGCGTATTCATCCAGTATGGGTGTGAGCGCGCGCTGCAGGCGCGTTTCATTTGCCATCAGCGCGGGTAATTCTCGTGCGGCGCGGATCATGGCGGCGCGTTCAGAGGGCACAAAAAAAAGATTCGCGTGGTAGTCGCTGCGCTGAATGAGGCGCTGGATGGACGGGGGCGGGGTTTCGGTGAGCAGCGCGGCGAGTGACTCAGCCGGGGTGTGCTGGTGTTTCTCGTACGCCACCGCCAGCAGGGCGTGCACCTGGGGATCCATGTCTACCAGCAGCACCCGGTTCCTGCCATCCGGGCGTTCGGAAAGGCGTAATGCGATACCGGCAGCCAGGTTGACAGCAGTGGTCGTCTTGCCGACCCCGCCTTTCTCATTTGCGATCGTGATGGTAATTGCCATACTCGCCTGCCTGAAACCGGTTATTGCGGGAGTTTTCACCCCACATTCCGATTATACACAATCTCACGAATAACGATATCTTAACATAAAAAATGGTAAAATACAACAAGTTACGGTAATTAAGTGATCAGAACCAATAAATAGGATAAATCTATTGATTTCAGCCCAAATTCGTGCGATAATTATCAGGTGATGGAGGATTTCCATGGGCGATTTGATGAATGATGATGAGTGGCGCCAGGTGCGCCTCGACCGGTTAGGTCTGAAAGAGGATCCCTTCAAGCTTTCAGCCGATCCGCGCTACCTGTACCTCGGACCGGAACACCTGGCTGTTTACCGCCAGGCGCAGGGGGTCATTTCGCGGCGGCGCGGGCTGGCGCTGATCTCGGGAGATATGGGTATGGGAAAGAGTTCCCTCGCCCGGCGACTCTATGACGTGTACGCCTCTGAAGAGTCCGTGGATATTTGTTACATTCATACCGCCGCTTTCAAGTCAGCCATGGATGCCGCCCGACAGATCTCCGAAACACTGGGGGTGCCGCGGTTGCGTTCTTTCCAGCTGCAGATGGAAGGTCTGGAAAATTTCATGGCCAACGCGTATACCAACAACCGCAATGTGGTGGTACTGCTGGATGACGCGCAACTGATGGAGCCGGAAGCGCTCGAGGTGCTGCACCGCCTGTACAACTTTGATTACGATGCCAAAGTGGCGCAGGTGCTGGCTTTCGGACAATCTGAGATGCAATCGGTATTTGAGCTCAACAAGGCAGTGAACGCACGTGTATTCGTGCGGCTGGCACTGCCTCCACTTACCCTCTCCAGCGCGCTGCAGATGGTGCTTTTCCGGCTGAGTGTCGCCGGCAGGCAGGCGCCGCTGATCAACGATGACGCTTTCGAAGTGCTTTATGAAAAATCCCAGGGTGTGCCACGCGAGATCATCCGCCTGTGCGCCCTTTCGATGGATCAATTACTGGAAAGCGATGAATCCATGATCAATCTGGAAATTGCACGAAAGGTGAAATGATTATGGCCTCTACACAGAATGTGAACCGGAACGCCTGGGTGCAACTCTATGAAGCCCGGCGTGTTCCCAACGAACAGGAAGTACGCTCACCGGGCAGGCCGCCTGGTGTTGTGCCGCGCCGCAAGGTGGGGCTGACGCTTTCACAGGGGGAGATCACTGAGCTCGAGAACTGGCGTGAACGCCTTTCGGGACTGCTCAACCGTTCGGTTTCCGCAGGTGAGACGCTGGGCATCCTGACGCGTGTGTGTACCAACCGCTACAACCGCATGGATGACGCGGAAGACATTCAGACATTGGCTGAACTGGTAGAACGCTTGATAGGAGAGGAATGAATTATTTCTACCAAAAATTCCAACGGTTTACGGTAGAAAAAATTACCTTTCAAAGTCAGATCAGCTTTAAAAAGGCTGATCAAACTATTGATAATATAGAAATAATGTTCTATAATAACACACGGCAGGCTGGTGACCGGTAACCCCGGACCGCGCCGCGAATGGATGACAGGTATGGACCACGGTGTAAAAGGGCAGTCACTCGGAGTGGATAAACCCGATTTCCAGGAAGCCTGGGAAATGGTGCTGGGTGATCTGCGCACCGAGATGTCGCGCGCCCTCTACGAGACCTGGGTGCAGCCGCTGAAACCGGTGGGCTACAATGAACGAACGTTCACTGTGGGTGCCTATAATACTTACGGCCGCGCCTGGGTGGAGGAACGGCTGGGGGCGCGCATCTCCCGCCTGCTCGAGGGCTTGTACGGTGAACCGGTGACGCTCAACGTGGTGGTGTCCAATGGTTTTTACAGGGCAGGGGAGGGTGCCGCGCCAATCAAACGCTCAGTCCCTCAGGACCTGCGCGATGTCGACGAGGATTCTGTGGAAATAAACCTGCCGGAAGAGAATGCGGCGCCGGTTAACAACCTGAACGGATCCGGGCGCAGCCGCAAGGTTATGCTGCAGCGCGCCTACGGCAGCGAACGCGCCAAGCTCATCCAACCGGAGCGCGGCATGTTCGTGACCGGTTACTTTTTCAATAACTGGCTGCCGCTGCTGGGGCATTCAGCTTTCACCGTTATTATGGCGGCACGCTCGCTTTGCTACTGGAACCCGATGACCGGAGAGCTGCGCAATGTGGTGGAGACCGAGATGGGCGAACTGGCTGAAAGAGCAGCGGTATCGGTTCGCACGGTGAAGGACGTGCTCAACGCCGAGCTGGTACAGCGCTACTTCCTGCGCTACCGTGTACGCCGCGTGATGACCGCCAATGGTGTGCGTACAGCGGGCATTTCGCTGCAGGTACGCATGGACGATCCGCTGACACCGCTCGACCAGGTGAAGACCGGGCTGATGGAGGAAGAGGAATGGTACCTGCCGGAGTTCTCGGGGGAGAAAGAATAAACCGCGCTGGTTTGCGCTAGTCTTTGAGAATGAAATCCAGGTAATTGGTGCGGGTAATTTCATTGAACTGACTGCCAGGGTAGGCGGTAATAAAGGACTGTGGAATCTTGCTTCCTTTGGCTTGGTATTTAAATTCGAAGCAAGATATGGTCCCGGCGTGTTCTTCAATGTAATCCAGTTCAGCCCCGGTGTAGGTGCGCCAAAAAAAAGGTGAATACAAAATACCGGAATATTTCATGTATTTCATCCGTTCGACCAACAGGAAGTTCTCCCAAAGCTTGCCCAGATCATCGCGATTGGACAATGTTTTTAGATTATCGATCAGGACATTTCTAATCCCAAGATCGTAAAAGTATATTTTGTCCATCTTAGTGATCTCTTTGCGTAAATTCCGACTGAAGCCCTTGAGGCGGAAGACCACAAAAGATTTTTCGAGGAGGTCGATATAGCGGTCAACGGTATCCTTACCCATACTCAGCTGCCGGCCTAATTCTGTGAGTGAAACTTCTGAGCCGATCTGAAAAGCCAGCAACTTCAACAGGTCGCGAATCTTGGACGAATTTTTGATCTCGCCAAACTCGATTAATTCACGGTAGAGGTATGCATCGCTCAAATTTCGTAGATATTCTTTTCTATCCGTTTCACTTGTCATAGAAAATAGTTCAGGATAAGAACCAAAAACCAATCTCTCTGAAATTGTATCGTCTAGTTCAGCGCGGTTGTGTAAAGCGCGAAGTTCAAGGAATGAAATAGGAAAGAGCTGGTAATTCCAGGTGCGTCCCGTCAGCGGCTCGCTGATTTTACTGGCAAGATCAAGAGACGAAGAACCGGTAACCAGTACTTTAAGGGAGGGGATATTATCCAGGATGATTTTCAGGTTTATTCCAATTTCAGGGATACGTTGAGCTTCATCGACAAAAAGCAGATCGTATCCACTGACCAGCGATTGGATCCTCGCCAGATCGCGGCTTGAAATAACGTCTATGAAGCGGGTTTGATCCCCGTTAATTGAAAGTGTTCGTAAACCCATGCTTTCGATGACAGTTTTCGCGAGGGTGGTTTTTCCAACCTGCCGCGCGCCGTAGATGATCACTCCTTTTTGCGAGTTGGTCAGTTTATCGATGACATTGTTGGTAATTGACCTGGGAATCTGCATAACATTACTTTACATGATTATAAGGTGCTTGTCAAGCGGAATTAGCGCTAATTCCGCTTGTGCACTGGCGGTATTCGCGCGAATTGCGCTTGTGGACGGGCGGTAATCACGCGAAAATAACCGGTTGTTCAGGGACGGAAGTCATTGCAGATTTGAGCATTCTTGTTCGAAACAGGTTGGTTTGTGCTATAGTGATTTTGGTTGCTTTCCCTGGTTCATGCCACTCCCCAAACATCGCCGCATCAATAGCCTCCTCGTGGATGCACTCCAGAGAACGCGTTTCTTTTATGTCGAGCATCAGGAGGCCTTCCATGACAAGTGAAATTCCGAAATTCAGAGCGCCAGGCGAGAAGATCATCCTCATACTTTTCTTCGCGGTGGCTGGCACTCTGATCATCGTGGTCTTTTCTCCATGGGATCCGCTTCTAAAACCGAAGGCGGATTACCTGGGGCGCCTGGCCGCCATCGCGTTCTTTGCCTTGCTCTACCTGCTCACACGCAAGACGCCGGTGTTGGAAAAATATCAACAAGTTGTCTTTGGTTTACTGGTGCTCGTCACGGCGGTCACCCTGGATTGGGTGTTCGGGATCCACCTGATCAAGCAACTGGGGATGCGGGCAAATTCTCCAGCCAATATTGCACTCGTCAAATTGAACGAATTCGTGGTGGTGGCAGCGGTGATTATTGCCTTCACCCTGGCCTCCGGCAAGCGCCCGGGAGAGATCTACCTGCAGAAGTTTGGACTAAAACTTGGACTGATCATCGGAGCGGCGTGTTTCCTTGTTCTTGCTGCTGGTAGTATTCCCATTGCGGCCGGTTGGTTCCAGGGGAAGGGTCTCTCGCTGGCAAAGGTGATCCCGTGGATCCCGTGGGTATTGATCTTTGTGTTTGCCAACAGTGCTCTAGAGGAGTTGATGTTTCGTGGACTATTTATGCGCAAGCTGGAGCCGTTCCTGGGGAAATTCACCGCGAACCTGACCATCGCGGTGGTGTTCACCCTGATCCATTATGGGGTCACGTATACCGCGGACCAGTTTACTTTTCCCTCTGGCGCTGCTGCTGGGTTACCTGGCGCAGAAAACTGACGCGCTATGGGCGTCCATCCTGCTTCACGCCGGGATGGACATCCCGGTGATACTGGGGATTTTCTCGAATTTGTGATTGATGGACTCAAAGTAAATGCGTTGAATTGGTTCGAAATTCTGGTGAGTATAGGAGAAAAAAATTAGAAATATGGCCAGTAATAAATTGAGGTTGTGTTTGATCACATTTCTATTGATTTTCCTGACAAGTTGTAATGGACAAAAGCAATCTCTATCACCGACGTTTGCGCCCATCGCAACACCATCCATCGCTCCCACGCACACACCCACCATCACCCCCACACCAACCCCACAGGTTATGAAAATCTCAGATCTTCTGGAGGATTGCGAAGGGCTGGCGGATCGCCAATCCACTGTCATACTGACAGGAAAAGTATTCCTGCCGGATGAAACGGTTTACGGTTACCAGGGCTGGTACGGAATGGACCTCATCCAAGGGGACAAAGTAAGAGCGCTGTTCAGCGTCGGTACGGGGGTCAACCAGATGGAGGACCTGCCGCAGTACTTCCATGAGCAGGACCTGCTGATTTACGCGGCTGATGGCAGGTTGATCCGCCACGCCCACGAGGTCAGTGTCACCGGCCGAGCAAAATACCGCGCTGACAGTG
Organism: Anaerolineaceae bacterium UBA6107; assembly: GCA_002428455.1. Lineage (GTDB taxonomy): Bacteria > Chloroflexota > Anaerolineae > Anaerolineales > Anaerolineaceae > UBA6107. The sequence continues at coordinate 21,084 of DIWL01000055.1, forward strand.
AAGATCGCCGCTGCGAGATTTATGTTGAAAGTGTGGAATCCCGCATGCCGGCCACTGTACTTGAGCCGATGGATTTGAAGATTGGTGAGTTACTGGACGGTAACGAGGTGAATGATTGCGATGACCTGGAGTTTTCGCGTCAATTCATCCGACTCACTGGTGCTGTTCGCCTCGATGATTATTCGTCAATGTGCCAGCTGGGTGTTTGCAAGATCATCTTTTCCGATAGTACGGGGAATGCCTTTGTGTACCTGCTGGAAGGGGAAGGATCGAATCGCATGCAGACCCTGCCGGAGCAGTTTTCTGATCGGGACCTGGTGATCCGCGATAGAGATGGCGTGCTCGTGGAAAACAAGTGGCTCAGCCTGGTAGGGGTGACCCGGCAGGGAGATGTTGGGGCGTGTGAACTGATCGTTTACGCGGTAGAAGCTGGTGAATAAATCGCATAGATATAATTTACGCCACCCACAGGAAGTAAACCCCCACCAGGATCAGCAGTACGCCACCGATTTTATTGATCAGGTCGTTCCACCTGCCGAACGCGCGCAGGTTCTTGAGCACACCAGCGAAGGTGCCTGCCAGCACTACCGGCACCGCGCATCCCAGTGCGTACAGGAAGAGCAGGGCAGCGCCATAAGCAACGCCGGATTGCTGAGCCATCACGTAGGTGAGGATGACCGCCAGCACGGGGGTAGCGCATTGTGATACCACCAGCCCGGAAACCAACCCCAACAAAAATGCCCCCGGCAGACCGCGCGCCTTCACCTTGTCGCGCAGCTCCTCCATCCAGACCGGCACGCTGAAACGCAATACACCAATCATTTGCAGTCCAATAATGAAGCATACCGCCGCCACGACGTAATACCATACGCGCGTACCGCCGCCGAGCAGGCCACCCACCACTGCTGCGATCACACCCAGCAGCGTGAAAGTGACCGCCATACCGATCGAGAAGACCAGCGAGATCCAGAAGGCACGCCGGCGCGGCAGGTCTTTGGAGCCGCCGATGTAGCCTACGATCAGCGGGATCATGGCGACGTTGCACGGACCCACGCCGGTGAGTAGTCCGCCCAGGAAAACCAGCAGGTAGCCGGCGACGGACGAGGGCTGCAGCAGGGAGGGATCGATGGTTATGGCGTACCTCCCGCCAGGGCACTCAGCTCAGTGCGCAGATCCTTCGGGCTGATCTCGCCAACGATCACCTTTTCTTTACCGCCGGCATCCACCAGCAGCAGGGTGGGGGCGGTTTGCACGCCAACCTGCTCCACCAGGGCGCGCTCACGCATGTCGGTCACATCTGCGTCCAAAAGAACCACGCTGTCTTTGAACTCGGGGTAGACCTCGTCCAGGCTGGCCTGCACCTGCTCACAGGAGCTGCAGTCCGGCGAGTGAAAGAAAACGACCACCGGTTTCCCGGCGGCGCGGTATTCGGACAGTCGCGCCGCGGCCGGCTCGCTGTTGAGCCAGTTGCGTGCTTTTGCCGCGTCCTTAAGCACGGCGATCAGCGCCACGAAGGCGATCACCCCCAGCACGATCAGCCAGGAGCGAGTTCTTTTTCGTTTTTCCGCAATTTCATAATCGTGTGACATTGGTTTTTCTCGCTTACCAGTAATGGTTGATATTCTAATCGAAAATATCAACATTGACCCGCTTGTCTGCCATCCAGGCGAATAAACTCTGAATTTTTCCTTAATTCTGAGAAATTGTGGAAATTATTGATTGACTTTTGGAAAGTAAACCCGTATAATTATACAAATCGGATAAATTTTATCGTATTTAGTATTACTTAGGTTCGAAAGGAGTCAGAATGAAAAGCGGATTTAAAAAATGGATTGGGGGGATAGGCAAGGTCTTGAACCTGCTGGGGATTATTCTACTGGCCACCGGTTTCCTGGTCACCACGGTGAATCAACCGGTGCAGGCTGACCAACCGGATATGGTTACCATCTGCCACGCAGCCGGGCAGGATGGCACACTCCAATACGTGACCCTCACGATCTCGTGGAACGCAGCGTTCGGTCAGGCTGGACACTTCTATGAAGATGGTACACCGCGCGCAGGACATGAGAATGATTATTTGGGCGCCTGCCGTGAAGACGCGACTGCCACTCCAACCAACACAGCAGTTCCACCTACAAACACGCCGACCAATACACCCACTAACACGCCGATACCTCCCACCAACACGCCCACCAATACGCCCACCAACACGCCGATACCTCCCACCAACACGCCTACCAATACACCCACCAACACGCCGATACCTCCTACCAACACGCCAACCAATACACCCACTAACACGCCGACTGATCCTCCGGGCAACCTGCCCACTCAGACACCTATACCCACTGAGACACAGGTAGAAACCAGCACACCTGTACCCACAGACAAGCCGAAGTCCACCCCCACCACCCCGCCAGTCAGCGACCCGGGTGATCCTCCGGTCACTCTGTCCACGCTGCCCGTACCGGCAGTCAACAACCCTGAGGTACTCATCCCCGTCACCGGTGCTGACCTTTCCGGACTGAATCGCACCAAAGCCGGCAGGATGATGATGAACCTGGGTTCCCTGTTCCTGGGTCTGGGACTCGTCTTCTACGGCATCTCGCGCAGGCAATAGTCAATTCACTGCCCGGGCGTGGAAATGGATCACGCCCGGTTTTTCTTAAGACTTATCAATGAAAAAACAGCGCAAAACACACAACGGCATCCTTTACATCGCTCTCGGATTGATCCTGCTGGCGGTGTCCATTCCCGGATATTTCTCCTCCGCGGACACCGGTGCTGCGTTATCATCGGAACCGCCTCAAGCTGTTCCGCGTGAGGTGCTTACCAGCGTGGTCAACGTTCCACCCAGCCGCGCGATCGCGCTCAAAGTGGATGGGCTGCCGCAGAGGATCGAGGCAATCACGTCGGAGCAACAGACAATCATTCCAACCTACCTGGATGTCACCGCTGCATTCCTGCGCTCAAATGACTCAAGCCTGGATAATCCGCCCGTGCCTGACCGTATCGAGATCCCCGTAATTAAACTAGACGCCCCGGTGATCGCTGCGGATCACCGCTATACCGAGGTCGAAGGCGCCACCTTCGGACAGTGGCTGGCGCCGTCCTTTTTTGCCGCCGGCTGGCATCCCGATTCAGCGCTGCCGGGCGAGGCGGGCAACACGGTGATCAACGGGCACCACAATATCGATGGCGAGGTGTTTGCCGACCTGGTCGATGTCAAGGAAGGTGACCATATCTTTGTCTATTCCGGTGAACGGGCGTTCGAGTACGTGGTAACCAACCGCATGATCCTGCCCGAGACCTTCATGGACGCCGCCACCCGCCTGGACAACGCACGCTGGTTGGGGCGCAGCGATGATGTGCGCCTGACCTTGGTCACCTGCTGGCCGCTGGAATCCTACACCCACCGCCTGATCCTGGTGGCGGTGCCTGTTGAGTAAGGGATGAGTGAGTAGAGATTAGTGATTGGTAAAGAAGGAGCCGGGAATGGTCTGTTTCCTCGGAGGAACAGATTCCCTGTAAAATTACAAAATGACAAAAGACAAAGTGTTATTCTTATGTACCGGCAACTCCTGCCGCAGCCAGATGGCTGAAGCTTTCCTGCGCGCGTACGGCGGGGAGCGCTTCGAGGTGTTCAGCGCCGGCACGCAGCCCTCCGTGATCAACCCGTGGACCTACCGCGCCATGGCTGAGCTGGGTCTCGACCTCGCCGGTCAGTACTCGAAAAACGTGGAGGTGTACCGCGGNNCAGCGCCTGTACTGGGCTTTTGAAGACCCCGCCAAATTTGTAGGTACGGAAGAAGAAACGCTGGCCAAATTCCGCCAGGTGCGCGATGCCATTTCAGCACGTGTGAGGGAATGGTTGGACACAGGGGAATGATAGGTGGCCAGACAAAAAGTATAAACCGGGATCATCCGCTTGGATCGACCCCGGTTTTTTGAAGTTTATCGCCTCACTACCCCTCCCTCAGCTCCCCGCTCTTCATCTGGTACACCACGTCCATGTCCGGCAGCACGCTAAGGTCGTGCGTGGCGATGACCACGCAGTAGCCATCCTCGTGCGCCAGGCTGATGAGGATGTCGATGATATTGTGTCCGTTATCCTCGTCGAGGTTTCCGGTGGGTCAATCAAGTAAAACTTAATTGTTGATTGGTTCTAACCCGGTTAATTTGAAGTTATCAAACTCTATTATTGCTTCACCTTCTCCAACAGCTGGGTGGGGTATCCCGCCCCTGAGAGCGACCGATTGGATTTGCTGTTCCGGGATAGCCATTACCAGCAGAGGAACGTCATCAACAAGCATTCCAAGATACCCTCCACCGCAAATTCCTGTCAGGTGGTAGGTCTTACCGGTTTCTAATATTTCACCCGTGTATATTGGATAATCTACCGAAGCATATCCTTTCCATCCCCCACCACTATATTTGAAAACACTAACTCCAGTTGAGTTAATGTAAAAATCATAATAGTTTGTCCAATCTCCATATACGTCACAAACGAAACCGGCTGCACTATAGTCATATGATCCGGGCAGTATTGTGAAGTCAGTTTCCATCATGACGCCTGATGTAAATCCTGTATTGGAATTAAGTTTGGCCCATGGGAGTGTTTCATCCGAATCGGTAGAGATGACTAACTTTTCATTATCAAGTTTGACCATCTGTCTAGATTCATTACTGAATGACCAGGAGCTGCTTGAAGAAGCGAAGTCTTCAGTAAAGATCGCTTCTTTGACACTCAAGTAGTCAAATGGGTCGATCGGCTCTTTTACCCATTCATCTTCGGCTTGCATAGCCATTACTGAGAAATTATCAAATGTTACCGTGTTTGGAAGATCCAAGATTTCTGACGTGCTGGCATTCCACCCCACTGATCCTTTGGAAAAAAGGCCAATACGTCCAGGCTGAAAATCAGTCACCGCGTATTGAAGGACTTTCTCTCCATCAACTATTAATCCCAATCCCGTTGAAGAGCAGATCGCCTTTAGATGGTAGCTTTTTTGTTCATCAGGTTTTCTTAGCCGAATATTAAGTAAAGGAGCCAAAGTATGTCGTTTATCAGTAAATGCGATAGAGACAACACCTTCTTTATCAACATCAAAACCATAGAACTTACTTTGCGAGGCGTACCCGCAAACAATGCCAGCGCTTCCCCCCTCACCATCTGTTTCCGTATTTGCAAAGGAGACATCTACTTCGATGGTTATCTCGGAGGCTTTCACGATAGAATTGGGGCTGACCACGACTGAAGATATACCGGAGGCTTCGAGTATTAATTGCTCGTCCTCCTGGAACATAGTATTTGTGTCTTCGGTCAGAATAACTTCCCAATCATCAGCGGCTTCGGAAAAATCTGCCAAGTAAGGCTGAAAACCGGGTTCTTCCGTGGGTGAAGGTTCAGTTGTTGGTGCGGGTGTGTCCGCGGGCATTTCCGGAATCGCTTCGGTTGCCGCAACTGCGTCTGTGCTGATGGCTTCTTCCACAGGAGGAACTTCTGCCGATTCCTTTGAAGGCGCGCACGCTGCCAATAACATAATGACCAAAATGATGATTAATGCTCGTTTCATTTTTTCATCTCCTCATGTTCATTAATTTTGATGAGATTGTTATCTTTGCTTCTCGCGTTGTGCTTATGATTTTTTCCTCCACATTGCGGTCCCAGTGAGTGTTTTACATTCCTAATGCACAAACTAAAAAACTCAAATAAATTCTACTTATCAGGAAAGCGAGGATGAGCGATATATTATTTTATTTTATTTTCACACTTTTAAGAAATTTCAATTCTGAAAGGCAGGTTAAAAAACCTTGCGCCTAATTCCTCTACCCCTCCCGCTCCCTCAGCTCCCCGCTCTTCATCTGGTACACCACATCCATATCCGGCAGCACGCTCAGGTCGTGCGTGGCGATGACCACGCAGTAACCATCCTCGTGCGCCAGGCTGATCAGGATGTCGATGATATTGCGGCCGTTCTCGTCATCCAGGTTGCCGGTCGGCTCGTCCGCCAGGATCAGGCGGGTGTCCATCGACATGGCGCGCGCGAT
>DIWL01000030.1 GCA_002428455.1 Anaerolineaceae bacterium UBA6107
CGAACGTCAAGGTGCAGGTGAGCTGTATCGCCTTCGTGCAGGATCATGCGGACCTGTTTGACCTGCAGGATCATCTGGATGACATCCTCACGCACACCAGGGATATCTGAAAATTCATGGGTCACATCTGAGATGCGCATTGAGGAAATCGCTGCGCCATCCAGAGAGGAAAGTAGAACACGGCGTAAGGCGTTCCCCAGTGTATCGCCAAATCCTCTTTCGAGCGGAGCGAGGATGAACTTCCCGTAATTGCCCGAGTCGTTCTTCACTTCGATCTTGGGAGTGACCATATTAATTAGAGCGCACATAATACACCCCTTTCCGATACTGATTCGTATCCTGTCATAGGGTCAACAGACCTTAACGTGAGTAGTATTCAACGATCAACTGTTCGTTCAGGCTGCCATCGATCTCAGATCGTTCAGGAAGCCGCAGAACTCGACCGGAAAGTTGCTTGATGTCTCTATCCATCCAAATTGCGCACAGGCGTTTTTCAGCCAGATCGGGCAGCTCTTTGAAATAGGTTAAAGTTTTTGAGTTTTCCTTGACTGCCACCGTATCACCCGGTCTCACCAGCATCGACGGGATGTCAGCGCGGCGACCATTAAGGGTGAAATGCCCATGGTTAACCAGCTGCCTGGCCTGGGCACGATTTTCAGCGTAACCCATGCGATACACCACGTTATCCATTCGGCTTTCAAGCGTCTGAAGCAGGTTCAAACCTGAAAGACCACGGGTGCGCAAGGCAATGGTGTAGTAACGTCTGAACGGGCGCTCAGTCATTCCATACACGCGGCGTGCGCGCTGTTTGGCACGCAGCTGGCGGGCATAGTCTGATTCACGATCGGTGCGACCCTGTCGGGTGCGGCCGTGCTGCCCAGGGGGAAAACCGCGTTTTTCAAACGCACACTTTGGCGAGAAGCAGCGGCTGCCCTTCAAAAATAATTTTTCACCTTCACGCCGGCAAAGTCTACATACCGGACCAGTATATTTTGACATAAGTTTCCTTCTCCTGTTTTACACGCGGCGTTTCTTCGGAGGCCGGCAGCCATTGTGAGGTACCGGTGTGATATCCGTGATTGAACGAACTTTCATACCCACTGATTGGACAGCGCGGATCGCAGATTCACGACCGGGACCCGGACCCTTGATGATCATGTCCACTTCCTGGACACCCATGCTTTGGGCCGCTTTGATCGCCTGTTCGGCTGCAAGCCGGGCTGCAAACGGAGTGCTCTTGCGAGAGCCTTTAAATCCAGCCGAACCAGCACTTCCCCAGCAGATGCTGTTACCCTGCTGATCGGTCACTGTCACGATCGTATTGTTGAACGATGCAAAAATATGCACCTGCGCCGATGACAGCGTTCGTTTGGTTTTGCGGGTTGTGCTTGTGCGACGCGTTGAGCGTACATTCTGAGCCATATTACCTCGTTTACCTTTTCTTCAATTTCAATAGAATTCTGTGTACTTTCCTGGCCAGGCTGCCGCGGGGGGAGAAGGCACCCCACCCGGCCGGAGAAGATCACAGTTTACTTCTTTGCAGCTCCACGGCGGCGACCGCGACCGGCAACAGTCTTCTTCGGACCCTTGGCGGTACGGGCATTTGTGCGTGTCCGTTGTCCATGGGCAGGAAGATTGCGACGGTGGCGTAAACCACGGTAGCAGCCAATTTCGATAAGTCGCTTGATATTCATCTGCGTTTCACGGCGCAGATCACCTTCGACCTTGAAGTTCTTTGAAATATATTCACGCAGGGCTGATAACTCAGCTTCAGTCAGATCCTTGATCCGGATATCCGGATTAACCTGAGTTGATTTCAGGATCTTGTTTGCGCGTGTAGGCCCAATACCATAAATGTAAGTGAGCCCGACTTCGACCCGCTTATTTCGCGGAAGATCAACACCTTCAATTCTAGCCATATATCCTCTAACCTTGTCGTTGCTTATGCTTTGGGTTTTCACAAATGACAAATAAAATGCCACTGCGTTTCACGATCTTGCATTTCGCACAACGTTTGCGAATGGATGTTGAGACTTTCATGTTCCGTACTCCTCGCTTCTGTCCTTAATCCGAATTTTCAATTTTACTACTACTTCCATTTTCCGTCCAGAACAGACCCGTCTCCCTGCGTAGTCAGGATTACTGGTCCGTTCTCGGTTATTGCCACAGTATGTTCAAAGTGCGCCGTTAACGATCCGTCAGCCGAAGAAACTGTCCACTGGTCAGGCAATACCCTGGTATAAGGTGTTCCGATCAGCAGCATGGGTTCAAGCGCAATCGTCATGCCAGCTCTCAACAGGATTCCTCTACCGGGTACACCGTAATTGGGTGCCTGTGGACCTTCGTGCATCGCCCGGCCTACTCCGTGCCCGGTGTACTCCCGCGTCACATAAAAACCACGGCTCTCGGCATAATTCTGAATGGCTGCGGATACGTCACCAATGTGGTTACCTGCTATCATTTGTTTGATTCCAGCGAAGAGTGCACCTTCGGTGGTTTCCACCAGCTTGTGGGCAGAATCAGATACCTCGCCCACTTCCGCTGTAAACGCAGCGTCGCCCACGTACCCTTCGTAAACCGTTCCACAATCGACTGAAACGATATCCCCTTCCTTGAGCTTACGCTTTCCGGGTATCCCGTGCACCATCTCGTGGTTCACACTCACATTGGTGCTCGCGGGATAGGGATAAGGGCCTGGATATCCTTTGAAGGGACTGAAGCAGCCGTATTTCTTGAGCACTTCTTCCGCTGCAGCATTTAGATCACCAGTCGTAACTCCGGGTCGTACGATGGCACGCGCGGCTGCCAATGCTTCCGCATTGATTCTGCCCGCTTCACGCATTATTGCGATTTCCTGAGGGGTCTTGATGGTTATCTGACGATCCCAGGACATCGATTATGCCTCGTTAATGGCTTGTAAAAGAGCTGTTGTAACTTCATCAATGGACTTGGTGCCATCGACTTCAGCCAGGAGTCCGTTTTCCTTGTAAAAGGCGATCAAAGGTGCGGTCTGATCATGGTAAACCTTGATGCGATTCTTTACTGTTTCTGGTTTATCATCATCGCGCTGGTAAAGTTCCGAGCCGTCCAGATCACAAACACCTGCAATCGCAGGGGGATTGAATTTCTCATGGAAAACATGCCCGTTTGCCTTACAGGTCCAGCGTCCGCTCAAGCGTTCGATCAAGACATCAGATGGAACCGAGATAAAGGGTACCAGGTTAACACCACCAGAAAATTCTTTGAGCATTTCCGCCAGTGCTTCAGCCTGGGCGGGAGTGCGCGGAAAACCATCCAGCAAAGCACCATTGCGGCAATCAGGCCGGCTTAAACGATCCCGCACCATCGCAATGGTCACATCATCAGGCACGAGTTCACCGCGCTTCATGAAAGTTTGCGCCAGTTTGCCCAACTCGGTTTCGTTTTTCAAGTTCTCTCGGAACAAATCGCCGGAAGAGACATGCACCAGTTCATACTTTTCTGCAATGATCTGGGCTTGCGTGCCTTTACCTGCGCCTGGAGGTCCAAGCAGAACGATGTATTTTGCCATATTAACCCTTGATAATGCTCTCGTCGTAACCGTGTACTTTCAACTCGGTTTCGATGATGGAGAATGTATCCCTCACCACACCAACCACGATGAGCAAGCCGGCCGCGGAGATAATGAATGCACTTTGCCGGGTAATGGGTAGGATGGCACTCAAAAGATACGGCAACACAGCCACAAACCCGAGGAAAAACGCACCCGGGAAGGTGATACGGCGCTGTACCTTGGTGAGATATTTCTGAGTGGGTCCACCGCGTACAACTCCAGGGATCTGAGCTCCCTGTTTCTTCAATGTATCACCGTAATTCTGCTGGGTGAACAAAACATCCGTGTAGAAGAAAGTAAATGCCACCACCAGGATGAAGAAGATCGCCGGGTAGAACCAGCCGTTACCGCCAAAGAGCGTATAAACTCCGTACCAGAAACCTGAAGTCTTACCGGCGATGAAGTAACTGGCGATCAATGCCGGGAAGGAAAGGAAGGTCTGTGCGAAGATGAGCGGGATCATACCGGCCATATTCACCATCAACGGCAGGTTACTGCGCACCGGCATTGACATGCGGTTGCCCACACGCCTTCCGGGGAAGAGCACAGGAACATTGCGCCGACCCTGTTGCACGTAGACGATCGCGAAAATCGTGATCGCAAGCAGTGCCAGGATAAGGATCAGTACCCACCAGCCGTTTTCCTTGTCAGCCAGGATGGCGATCAGGTTCGTGGGGATGCTCGAGATAATACCCGCAAAGATGATCAACGACAGACCCTGGTTGGGAATGCCGAATTCAGAGATCAACTGACCCAGCCAAATGCCGAACATCGTACCGGCTACCATACTGAAGAGAAGTGTAATAGTAGGCAGCAGAGATACCCCGGTGAATCCAAATTTGAATGTGAGAATATCACCGGTTGTCGCCATCGTGTTAAAGATGTTCACCTGGCCGATTGCGGATAGCAGTGCCATGGGGATGGTTAGCAATGTTGTCCAGCGCTCCATGATCTGGCGCCCTTCACGCGGATTATCTTTAATCCGGCGGTCAAGCGCGGGAATGATGGGGACAAGTAGCTGGATGATGATTTGCGCGGTAATGTATGGATAAACGCCCATCGCCAGGATGGAGAAATTGGAGATGGTTCCACCGGAAAGCAGATCAAGCAGGTTGAAAAGGGACGCACCTGCCCCTCCCATTTCAGAGATGGAACGGATGACCTCCCGGTTGATCCCCGGGACGGGGATATTCGCCGCAAATCTGTAGATCACCAAAAGCAGGATGGTGATCAACAGTTTTTTACGGATATCTTCAGATGTCCATAAGTAACGCCAGGCTGATCGCTTCATTCATGACTCCTTCGAGTGGCGTTCAGGCGACAATTTCGACTTTGCCGCCAGCCGCCTCGATCTTTTCGCGGGCGGACTTGGTCACCCGGTGAACCTGCACAGTTAAGGCTACATTGACCTCTCCGCGGCCAAGAATGGCAACGGGGTTGGCTGATTTATGCAACAACTTGGCATCGTTTAAGGTTTCACGCGAGACGATGCTGCCGGCTTCAAATCTTTCCAACTGGTCCAGGTTGATCTCGTTGTATTCCACCTGGTTGGGCGGAGTGAATCCTTCGCCGCGCATGAATGGCAGGCGGCGATAGAAAGGCAGGTTACCACCCTGGCGGTAAAGGTTTCCACCACTACCGGCGCGTGAACCCTGACCTTTGGTGCCGCGGCCAGCGGTTTTGCCCTGACCGGCAGAGATACCATGACCTTTGCGTTTTGGTGCTTTCTTGGCACCTGGATTAGGCATTAGATCGTGTAATTTCATTGGACTTCCTGCTCTTCAACTTTTACAAGATGATTGACCTTCATCAACATGCCACGGATCACGGGTGTGTCCGCCTGTTCTACAGTCTGCCTGATGCGATGCAGACCCAGTGCACGAATGGTGGCCTTGTGTTTTTCGGAATAACCGATAGCGCTTTTCACTAAGGTGATGCGCAGTTTCTTTTCGGCTTCTTTTTTCTTAGGCATTCTTCCTCCGCTCCCAATAGGGCATCAAATCCTTCACGGGTTTGCCACGACGGGCGGCTTCGGTTTCAGGTGATTTTAATTGTGCAAGTGCTTCAAAAGTTGCCTTTACGACATTCAAAACATTTGAACTGCCAAGCGACTTGGTAAGAATGTCACGCACACCGGCGACTTCCAGAACAGCACGCACACCACCCGCAGCGATAACACCGGTACCGGCTGACGCGGGCTTGAGTAAAACAACCGCGCCGGCAGTCTTACCGGTCACTTCATGAGGAATCGTTGTTCCAGTGAGGGTGATCTGGCGAATGTTCTTGTGCGCACGTTCGGTTGCCTTGCGCATCGCATCCGGTACAGCGTTGGCTTTACCGATCCCGATGCCGATCTTTCCATGGTTGTCGCCAACCACGATCGTCACACGGAACTGGAATCTACGTCCACCTTTGACAACCTTCGCAACGCGGGCAATTTCGATCACACGCTCGTCGAATTGTGCTTCCAAGGGTTGATATTCCATCATATCCATAAAATTGGCCCTCTATCTCTTATTTACTAAAATTCAAGCCCGGCTTCGCGAGCCGCTTCAGCCAGCGCTTTTACGCGCCCGCTATATCTAAAACCACCGCGATCGAATACGACCTTGGTGATGCCTTTTTCTTTGGCTCGATTGGCAACCAATTCACCAACAAGACGGGCTTGTTCCGCCTTTTTGAGACCGGTCAATTTTTCACGCAGCTCATGATCGATACTTGATGCCGATACCAGGGTAACTGCTGCATCATCATCGATCACCTGTGCGTAAATTTCAGCCAGGCTTCTAAAAACACTCAGGCGGGGTCGCGCTTCAGTACCGCTGATAAATTTACGTACGCGGCGATGCCTGTGAATTCTTGCTTCAGTTCGATTATTCTTTGCCATAATCCCTCACCTGCCTTACCCTTTCGCCTTGCCGGCTTTACCAGCTTTACGGCGGATCTTCTGACCTTTATAACGGATCCCTTTGCCCAGGTAGGGCTCAGGCGGTCTGATCTTGATAATATCGCTGGCCAGTTGACCGATCACTTCTTTATCGTAACCATTGATCTTGACCAACCGGATCTTCCCGTCCACTTCAAAGCTAATTCCTTCCGGCGGTTCAATAACGAACGGATGTGAATAACCGACATATAACACAAGTTTCTGGCCATCCATTTCAGTTCGATATCCTACGCCATCCACCTCAAGCTCTGTAGTAAACCCTGTGGATACACCTGTAACCATGTTCGACAGAACCGCGCGGGTTGTGCCGTGCAGGGCGCGAACAGGCGCCAGATCTGAGTTACGCTTCACCATCAATGCACCGTCTTCTTTGGTGATGGTGATGTCCGGGGAGAATTCACGTTTCATCTCGCCCTTAGGACCTTTTACTTTTACTTCCAATCCGTTGATTTCGACTTGCACGGATTCCGGGAGTTTGATTGGTAATTTACCTATACGTGACACGATTACTATCCTCCTTCATCCCTAGGGGCTACCAGACCTTGCACAGAACTTCACCGCCAATTCCAAGCTGGCGGGCTTTCTGCCCGGTCATTACTCCCTTAGGGGTGGACAGGATCGCGATTCCCATCCCTGCCAGAACCCAGGGGATGTCTTGTTTTTGGGTGTACACACGACGGCCGGGGCGGCTAATTCTTTCCAGACCAGTGATAACGGCAGAACGCTCGCGGCGTTCCCCTACATACTTGATCTTCACACGCAAAGCCTTCATTCCCGGCTTGTCGCCTTCAACCACTTCATATCCTTCAATGAAACCTTCCTCCTTCAAGATCCGCGCGATTTCCGCTTTGATCGTGGAGTGAGGCATGGCAACCACGGATTGGCTGCTCATGACGCCATTCCGGATACGGGTCAACATATCAGCAATTGGATCATTAACACTCATGTTTCTTCCTCCGAATTGGCATTACCAGGATGACTTGGTCACGCCGGGGATCTCGCCTTCAAGGGCAAGTTCTCTAAAGCAAATGCGGCATAAGCCGAATCGTCGCAGGTATCCACGCGGGCGCCCGCAGCGTTTGCAGCGGTTGCGCACCTGGCTGGGATATTTCCTTCTTAACTCACGATATTCCATGCATTTCTTTGCCATACTAGTCCTTCCTGAAAGGCATGCCAAGCATTTGCAGCAGAGCTGCGGCTTGTTCATCCGATGGGGCCGTGGTTACGATGGTGATTTCCATACCACGGACCTTATCCACTTTGTCATACTCGATCTCCGGGAAGATGATCTGTTCCCGTAAACCCAACGTGTAGTTGCCCCTGCCATCGAACGCTTCAACGGATACACCGCGGAAATCACGTACACGAGGAAGGACAATATTCATCAACCGGTCAAGGAAAGCCCACATCTTTTCGCTGCGTAGTGTAACTGCGGTGCCAATCGCGCGCCCCTCGCGGAGTTTGAAATTGGCGATGCTCTTGCGAGCCTTGGTGATAACCGGTTTTTGACCAGTGATCGCGCCCAGGTCCTGCACAGCAGCATCCAGCGCTTTGGGATTATCCATTGCTTCACCCAAACCGATGTTGAGGACAACCTTCTTAATCCTGGGCACTTGCATCACATTCGTCAGACCCAGTGATTTCATCAGCGCCGGTGAGACTTCGTTGTTATAACGTTCTTTCAATACATTCATTCGCTCACACTCCAATACGGCTTAATCATCGATCATTGCGCCGCATTTTTTACACTGGCGCTTCGTTTTGTCATCTTCGCGGATCAGGGCAACCCGGGTAGCCTTGTTGCACTTCTTGCAGACCAGCGCTACATTGGCTAAACTGAACGGGGCTTCGAAGCGGATGATCCCGGGATTGACCGTGCGGCCTTGTGACTGAACCTGCCGCTGGTGCTTGGTTCGGGTATTGATACCCTGCACAACAATTCTGTTTTCATCCGGCAGAACCTTGATCACTTCACCGCGATTGCCTTTATCCTTTGACAAACCGCGGACGACCTCTACCTGATCGCCTTTACGAATTTTTACCTTCATCTCTTCTCTCCTCTCCTTCTACCTATAGAACTTCAGGCGCCAGAGAGACGATCTTCATGAAGCCGCGTTCGCGCAATTCACGCGCGACCGGTCCAAAGATACGTGTACCCTTCGGATTCTGACCATCGGTATCCAGGATCACTGCTGCATTGTCATCAAATCGGATGGATGAACCATCTTCACGGCGCCATTCCTTTGATGTTCGAACAATAACAGCCTTGACAATGTCGCTCTTTTTTACAGAGCCCTGCGGAGCGGCTGATTTTACCGTTGCGACCACAATGTCACCCACACCGCCGTACTTGCGCCTTGACCCTCCGACAACCTGGATGACAAGAATCTCGCGCGCGCCTGTGTTATCAGCGACTTTTAAGCGACTCTCTTGTTGGATCATTCAGTCGCCTCCTCAGCCACTTCAAGCCTCTTGCCTTCGTGCTTGATAATGGACTGCACCATCCAGGTTTTTTCCTTGGAGATTGGGGCGGTTTCAACAACGAGTACCTGATCACCGATCGCACAACCGAATTCATCGTGGGCTTTTAACTTCTGCCTGGCATGAACCACCTTGTGATAGAGCGGGTGCCTGTAGGTTCTCGCAACTTCCACAACAACCGTTTTGTCCATGCGGTTGCTGGTAACGATGCCTGTTAATCGACGTCGTTCATTCATTTTCCACCTTCCAGTTTCTTGCCTAACTCGCGTTCACGTAAAATAGTCTCATATAGAGCGATCTGACGACGGGTCGCTTTCAACCGGCTGGTGTCAACCAATTGACCGGTAACGATCTGGAAGCGGAAGTTCATCAACTCGTTACGTGTATCGGCGAGTTTGGTCTTGAGTTCTTCTGTGGACAGTAAACGGATCTCTGCGGTTTTCATAAGCTCTCTCCTACACCCTGGCTGCGAACCAGGATCTTGGTCTTGATGGGGAACTTGTATGCCGCTTGCTGCAAAGCTTCAACTGACTCTTCGTGATCAAGTCCACTGATTTCAAACATGATTCTGCCCGGCTTTACAACCGCGACATAATACTCCACATTGCCTTTACCTTTACCCATACGGGTTTCGGGCGGGCGATGAGTATACGGTTTGTCTGGAAAGATCCGGATCCATACTTTTCCGTGACGTTTCATCCGATGCACGATGGCACGGCGGGCGGCTTCGATCTGGCGGGCAGTGATCCACCCCGGCTCGATCGCCTGGAGGGCATATTCACCCGAGATCATTTCAGCGCCGCGCAACGCCTTGCCGGTCATACGACCGCGCATCACTTTTCGCCACTTTACACGTTTTGGCATCAACATAACGCTACCTCTTTCAAGTTACCCGGGTTATTACCCGCGGTAGTATTTACTCACTAACGTACACACCTTCGGTGGCTTCGGCTTTCTCTTCAAGAACGGAGACAGCATCACCTTTGTAGACCCAAACCTTTACGCCGATGCGGCCATAGGTGGTCAGGGCTTCAGCCCGGGCAAAATCGATGTTCGCACGCAGCGTCTGCAACGGCACTCGACCGTCACGCAACCAGACAATACGGGCCATTTCAGCACCGCTCAAACGACCTGAAACTGAGACCTTGATCCCTTCAGCTCCCTGGCGCATTGCCTGCTGCAGCGCACGCTTCATGGCGCGCCGATAGCTGACACGACGCTCGATCTGACCGGCAATGTTCTTTGCCACTAGGTAGGCATCGCAATCCGGTGCTTTGATCTCTTTGATCTCCAGATCGATCTTTTTCCCGGTCAATGCTTCGAGATCTGTGCGGATCTTTTTTACAGAATCTCCCTTACGACCGATCAAAATACCTGGTTTGGCGGTATTCACAACAACCTTCACTTTTCCGGGGAATCTTTCAATTTCCACCATCGAAATGCCGGCTTTCTCGCCTTCCTTCCGGATCATCTTGCGGATGATAAGATCCTGGTGCAACTGGTCGCGGTATTCCGATCCTTCAGCGAACCAGCGCCCTTCCCACGGCTGATTGATTCCAAGACGAAAACCAATTGGATGTACTTTTCGACCCATAATTTCTCCTGGTGTCCTTTTCGTGCAGGTGACGGTTCTACCCGATCACCCTGCTAATCTTTACTCTTTTTCTCGCAGCACTACCGTGACGTGAGAGGAGCGTCTCAACAACGGCTTGAACCGACCGCGGGCACCAAATCTGCGCCACTTGCGGAGCGGTGCATCGTCAGCAGTGATCTTGTAAACCACCAGATCATTACGGTTCACACCAAAGTTCTCTTCGGCATTGGCAACGGCTGAAGCCAGCAATTTACCTACGTGCCTGGCAGCAACCTTGTTGGTGAACTTCAAAGTGGTCATGGCTTCAACAGCCGGTTTGCCGCGGATAAGATCAATAACCAGGCGAGTCTTTTGCGCAGAAACGCCGCAATTCTTTAACTCAGCGCGAATATCAGTAGCCATGATTATCTCGCTCCAGTGGATTTGTCAGACATGTGACCACGGAAGTGTCTTGTCGGGGCAAATTCGCCCAAACGATGACCCACCATGTTCTCAGTGATGTAAATGGGCACATGCCGGCGGCCATCATGCACGGCGATGGTGTGTCCCACCATCTGCGGGAAGATCGTGCTCGCCCTGCTCCAGGTACGAACTACCTTCTTCTCACTGCGGGCATTCATGGTTTCAATTTTCTTTAGCAGTTTCGGGTCAATGAACGGCCCTTTTTTAAGCGATCTAGACATATTTTTGTCCCTTCTCCTCGGTTAGAGCTTTCAACGGTTCTACCGATTGCCGGATTTACGGCGGCGAACAATATACTTATCAGTCTGTTTATTACGGCGGGTGCGATACCCACGGGTCGGTTTGCCCCAAGGACTCTTCGGACCGGGCATACCCACCGGCTGACGCCCTTCACCACCACCATGCGGATGATCGCGGGGGCTCATCGCTGTGCCGCGTACTGAAGGTCTGATACCCATCAGGCGTTTGCGACCCGCTTTGCCGAGTTTAATGTTTCCATGGTCCACGTTGCCAACCTGACCGATAGTCGCGTAACATTTTTGAGGAACAAGCCGAACCTCACCGGATGGCAAGCGAATTTGGGCATAATCACCCTCTTTTGCGATCAACTGAGCGGATGTGCCTGCTGAGCGAACCAGCTGCGCGCCCTTGCCCTCTCGCAATTCGATATTGTGTACGAGGGTACCGACCGGAATATTGGAGATAGGCAAACTATTGCCAGGACGAATTTCTGCATTGGGTCCAGCGATAATCGAATCATCCACCTTCAATCCCATAGGTGCAATGATGTAGCGTTTCTCACCGTCAGCATAGTTCAGCAATGCCAATCGTGCAGTGCGGTTCGGATCATACTCGATTGCAGCGACGCGAGCCGGAATGTTCAGCTTATCGCGTTTGAAATCAATGTTACGAATGTACTGGCGAACGCCGCCCCCCTGGTGGCGAACAGTTATCCGACCCTGGTTGTTGCGTCCAGCCCTGGCTTTGCGAATGACGAGAAGGGAGCGTTCAGGAGTATCCTTGGTGATCTCCTCAAAACTGTACCCGGTCATCCCGCGTCGGCTGGGTGTTGTTGGTTTATAGATCTTGATAGCCATTATTCAACCCCTTCAAAGATAGGGATCCGGTCTTCAGGTGATAGCGTGACGACCGCTTTCTTATACTGTGGGTTGCTGATCATCAATTTGCGGTTGCGGCGCATGGAACGCTTGGCCGGCACATTGATGATATTCACCCTAACAACGGTGACGTTAAACAATTTTTCAACCGCATCCTTCACCAGCGTCCGGTTGGCATCCACTGACACCTCAAAGACATACTGGTGTAACTTGGTGACCATGTAATTGGTTTTTTCGGTCACGATCGGGCGGCGGAGGACTTCATAAATAGTGCTCATCTCATTCTCCTACCTAACCCAGGTTTGCCTTGATCAATTCAAGCGCATCAATGGGCATGATCACTTTATCAAAGACCATCAGATCACGGATATTGAGGTAATTGGCGTTCAATACCTTCGCATCCGGGATATTGTTGGTGGAACGCAGAATGCCTTCATACGATTCCAGTGTAGGAATCAACACCAAGGCGCTCGCGCCTCCCACCAATGTATTCAGGGCAGCAGCCATGAGACGGGTCTTGGGCTCATTGAGTTTTAGCTCATCCACAACAACGATCATTGATTCAGCAGCCTTAACTGAAAGTGCTGAACGCAAAGCAGCCTGACGCATCTTCTTGGGCATTGCCTGATTATATGAACGCATGTGCGGTGTGTGGATCTTGCCGCCGCCTTTCCACTGGGCAGAACGCGTGGATCCCTGTCGCGCGCGACCGGTTCCTTTTTGCCGCCAGGGTTTACGTCCACCACCTGAAACGTCGCTCTTTACCTTCGTTTCATGGGTGCCCAGGCGGGCGTTTGCCATTTGCATGACCAGAGCCTGATGCATCAGATCAACACTGATAGGGGCTTCGAAGATGGCCGGCGGTAATTCCACCGCACTTACCTTCTTGCCTTCCATGTTTAAAACTTCTACTTCCATTGTCATTAGCTCCCTTTGTCCAGGTAAACGGTTCAAAAGATCACCGGTCTAGACTTTCCGTGATTCTTTTATTACAACGAGGCCACCGCGCGCACCAGGCACAGGGCCGTTGACACCGATAACGTTGCGTTCGGCATCTACCAGGACAACTTTAAGGTTCTGCGCGGTCACTGCATCACTGCCCATGTGACCGGGTCCGCGCGCTCCTTTGAATACACGACCAGGTGTTGTTGTAGCGCCACGGGAACCCGGGGCGCGCAAGCGGTCAGATTGACCATGTGTTTTTGGTCCGCCCCTGAAATGATAACGCTTCACAGCACCAGCAAAACCCTTCCCCTTGCTCACACCGGAGACATCCACCTTTTCTCCAACTGCAAACAGGCTGACATCGATCTTGTCGCCTTCTGTCACCTGGATCTCTTTGGCGCGGAATTCGCGCAAATATTTGAGCGGAGGTAGATTGTTGCGTTTGAGATGGCCTAATTCCCCACCAGCCAAACGCTTGGGTTTGACTTCTTCGTAGCCCAACTGAACCGCTGAATAACCTTCAGTTTCCATGGTCCTTATCTGGGTAACGAAGCACGGCCCAGCTTCGATAAGCGTGACTGGGTGCGCCGCGCCGTTTTCATCGAAAATCTGGGTCATGCCGATTTTCTTTCCGATCAGCCCTTTAAACATTTCAGTTGTTCTCCTTCAATATTTTGTGTAGAGACTGTCAGCCTGGGCTTGGCTGCATCATCCCTGAACAATCCAGTCAACGACTTGCTGCGGCACTATCGGTTTTTGTCTGGTGCGCTCACAAGATCGCTCTTGAACTGCCTGCTTGGGCTATTCGCCCAAAACCTTAACATTATACCGCAGTTGGCGATATTTGTCAGGGTATTTCTAAATTTTAATGTGATCTACCGACAAATAAATTACGAATTCGCGGTAAGGATCCTAGATCTTGATCTCGATATCCACGCCAGCTGGCATGTTCAGCCGCATCAACATGTCAATAGTCTTTGCGTCAGGGTCAAGTACATCGATCAAGCGATTGTGCGTACGGACTTCAAAATGCTCATGTGAGTCTTTGTCAATGAACGAAGAACGGCGAACCGTGAATCGTTCAATACGGGTTGGCAGGGGAACTGGTCCCACTACCTGCGCGCCGCTTCTCTCTGCCGTTTCCACGATCCTCTTGGCAGATTGGTCCAATACGCGGTGATCATATGCCTTCAAACGAATTCGAATTTTCTGTTTAGCCATATTATTCTACCTATGCAATAATCTTAGTGATCACACCGGCGCCAACCG
>DIWL01000019.1 GCA_002428455.1 Anaerolineaceae bacterium UBA6107
ATGTGGAACAGGCCGCCTTCAATCCCGCTGCCATCGTGCCCGGCATTGGTTTCTCCCCGGATAAGATGCTGCAGGGTCGCCTCTTCTCCTACGGAGATGCCCAGCGTTACCGCCTGGGTGTCAATCACCACCAGATCCCCGTCAACAGCCCCAAGAACGCCCCGGCGAATGCTTCACACCGCGATGGTTTGATGCGCGTGGACGGCAATCACGGCGCGAAACTCGGCTACACTCCCAACAGCTTCGGTGAATGGGAAGCCCAGCCGGAATTCAAAGAACCCGCGCTTGATTTGAGCGGCGCTGCCGATAACTGGGACGCCCGCGCTGACGACTCTGATTACTATACCCAGCCCGGCAAGCTCTTCCGCCTGATGANNTGGCGATTGGCGTTCATTGGGTCCACCTTGTGATAGGTCTCACGCTTTTGCATTTTTACCGCGTCGATCATCGGGGTCGGTTCAAAATCCGTTATCAGCAGCAGGTGCTCTTCGAAAACACTGCCCGCAACATGGGCGACGCTCCGGAGTTCATCAAGATTCGCCACATTGGCAACTGCCTCAAGGCAGACCCTGCTTACGGCAAGGGTGTGGCTGATGCGATGGGAATTTCATTGGATAAAGTGAAGTAGGGTATTCACCCTGTACACAAAAAAGACAGTCATTCTCAGACTGTCTTTTTTTAATTGAGTATTCATTGGTCGTGATTTGATGAGTGCAGGTAATTCACTTCGAAAATTCATCATAGACTCCCGTGATCTCACACCGAAAGGTTGAAAGGAAGAGGTGAGCATGTGCGATTTCATAAAAGGCATTGATCTATGCGAATCTTTTTTTCACGAGATCGCCAAACCGATCCTTGCCAGTGCATTCCCCTCTTTACGCTATTCCGCCGGCCTGATCGGGTACGGCTCGGATGTGCTTGGATACGATGATGCCATATCTACTGATCACATGTGGGGACCGCGCTTTCTTCTTTTCCTTCCTGCAGATGATTTCGAGGCGACCAAAGCCAGTGTAGGCGCTGTTTTTTCCTCCCGGTTTCCATACCAGTACAAAGGCTATTCCGTTCACTTCAGCCCTCCGGACGCGCAGGAATTCGGACGGAAATCAAATCAGGAAAGGTTGATCCTTTGATCGAGTATCACACGCCATGCTCTTTTTTTGAGGAGTATCTCGACTGGAACCCCGACCTGGAGGTGAGCGTTCAACAATGGCTGGCCATTTCTGAACAACGTTTCTTAGGCGCCACATCCGGCCGGATCTTTCGCGATGATTTGGGGATCGAGGAAAATCGGCGTAAATTGTCTTACTTTCCGCGTGATGTCTGGCTGTGGCTGATGGCCAGCCAGTGGAAGATGATCGCCGAAGGGGAGCCGTTTACCGGCAGATGCGGGTCTGTGGGAGATGAACTTGGGTCAAGGATCGTCGCCGCCCGCCAGGTGCAGCGGTTAATGCGTCTGTGCTTCCTGCAGGAAAAACGTCACGCCCCGTACAGCAAATGGCTGGGCACCGCTTTCAGCCGGTTATCCATTGCTCCTCGATTAATCCCGGTGTTTGAACAGGTAATGAACGCGATTCATTGGGTGGAGAGAGATGAATACCTCGGACAAGCCTACACAATCCTGGCGGAAAGCCACAACGTGCTAAGTCTGACGGAATACCTGTCTGTAGAAACCGCCCTCTTCTTCAACCGCCCTTTCCATATAAAATCCGGAGAAAAGTTTACCGCAGCCTTACGTAACGTGATTCAGGACCCCCTGTTAAAATCATTACCGCCGCTCGGTTCCGTCAGCCAATTGACCGATTCTGTCACAGTGTATGACGATGTTTTGTTAAGTAGAAAAATGGCTGTTTTATACCAACAATAAGCTCTTCGACAAATGGCGAGTTAAACGGTTAACTCGCACTGCAATATCATATTCACTTTGATTTGCGCCACAAGGATCCGCGGGTCTGCGCAACCATACCTGATGGGAACACGCCCTTCTCGGTGGATCGCACCTCTTCGATCGAAACAAAAGCATTCGGCATGAACTCATGGATGATCGCCAGCACCTGATCCACGTTTTTACGCTTGACAACCGTGTAGATCAGGTTGACTTTCCCTTTGGTCCCTTCGCCTTCCACACGGGTAACACCAAACCCCGCTTTACTCAGTCGAGTGACCATTTCCACCGTATCTTCCGCAGTGATCATGCGTAGAATATATGTCCCCAGTGCCAGTTTGTCCTCCAGCCACATCCCCACATAGTTGCCTGCCGCGAATCCGGCTGCATAACCGATGTAGGCGGTGAAACTTTCCAGGTTTTGCACCAGCTGGCTGATGACCACAATCCAGATCAACACCTCAAAAAAGCCCAGCACCGGAGCCAGGTTGCGCTTACCGCGCGATACGAAAATAATGCGGATCGTCCCCAGGGTCACATCAAAGATCCTGGCGATGAAAATGATCAATGGCAGGATGACCCAGGCATACCAGTCAAAACCGTTGGTTGATAAATTTTCTAGAAATAATTCGGTCATTAGTCCTCCATTAACACAATCCTATTAATTGAGAAGTATTCACAAGTGAGTATAACAAATAAATCCCGACGATATAGATACAGACAGATGCGAGTCGTTTTTTGGGGCCTCACTTCTTGATGTCCGCTATAATTGAGGTGATCATGAGCCTACAATCAAAATACAGCAATCTCAGGAAGGAATTGCTCAGTCATCACCCTTCCGCGTTCCTGCTGGCCGCGCAATTCGTCCTGCTTTTGCTCTACGCGGTCTTTGATGGCAGTGAAGGTCATCGCCTGCTGATCAGTGCTTTTGGTCTGGTGGTGCTATTGCTGGTATTGTGGGTGGTCACCAGCAGCACCAGGGTGCAATGGGCAGCCTGGATCATTGCGGTTCCTGCCATCCTGCTTTCATTGCTTGCGGCGATCTTCGATCATCCAACCTTGATCGCTCTGGCTTCTCTGCTCGAAGCCATCCTGTACTTCTACACAGCCGGCACTCTGATCGCTTACATGCTGGAGGATACCACGGTCACCACCGACGAGTTGTTCGCGGTGGGTGCCACTTTTACACTGCTCGCCTGGGGTTTTGCCCACGCCTATTACGTCAGCCTTATGTGGGATCCGGACAGTATTTTAAACACCTCTGCGCCGGGCCGCGCACCTACCTTCCTTGAGCTACTATTCCTCAGTTTTACCAACCTTTCTGCCACCGGGTTGGGCGACATCATGCCAATTTCTGCACCTGCCCGTGTGCTGGCCATGCTGGAGCAGTTCTTCGGGGTGGGCTATGTGGCCATGGTCGTCTCGCGTCTCATCGGACTGATGTCCACCATGCACAAGCGCCAAAAACAATAATTTCTCTGCTTATCATTGCAGAAGATTAGTTGGTAATGAAAAAATCGAGCAAACCTTTGGACAGTATGCTCGATTCATTTCCACCTGATGAGAGTCCACAATTGTTACTTGATCTTCTTGATTTGAAGGGTTAACCTGGAGTCCTTCATCATTTTCCGGTTTTTCCTAAGAGACCGAATGAGGGTTTTACAGATTCCCAATTCGCTGTGACGGATGAGCCATCGATTTACATCACCTTTGATATACCATTTTCGTAGTTCAAATTATCCATTGGTTGCGCGCGACACGGTAAAAAAACCTACCCAGAAGTCACCCTCGTCCTGATAGTTGGATTGCAGGCATTGCCTCGGGAACAACATCCAGGAAAGTGAGTGCACCAGATCGACTACCGGGTGTGATCATAACGGATGGAAATCCAAACATCTTGAACTTTTTCGAACATTTGGTGAATCCTCTCACCTTTTACGTAACGCACGCCTCCAATATTTCCAGCGACTGGTCCCCTGTGTCCATACGCACCAGCCCTCCCACCGGCAGGACGGTGTTTGGACAGTTGTGTCCGAAATCATTCACCTTGAGGATGGGAAATCCGTATCGCGCGCTCTTGCGTGCCAGAATCTCTTCCATGGGACTCACCATGCTGCCGCTCTTCTGCGCGCTATGTATGTACCCAACGATCACCCCATTGATCCGGTCGAACACCCCCTCACGTTGCAGTTCATCAAGATACGCCGCACATGCAGCGGGTGTGACCCGCAACCCTTCCATGAAGAGGATCGCGCCTGCCATGTCCGGAAAGTACGCGGTGCCGACCAATTTGAGCAGGCAGCGCAGGTTGCCCCCCAGCAGCCTGCCCTCCGCCCTGCCGGCGCGCACCACCAACCTCTCCCTGTACGCCGGTATGTCCCCGATCGCGCCTTCTACGAACCGGTCAATAAATTCGCTTCGATCATACTTCTGTGGTTTGCGGCCAAATCCCCAGACCACGTCGTTGCCGTGGAAGGTCACCAATCCGGTCTCCTGGTAAATGGCATTCAGCAACACCGTGATATCACTGATGCCGGTGAAGATCTTGGGATGCTGCCTTATGCAATTCCAATCAATGTAAGGCAGACATTCCTGGGCACTATCCCCGCCCTGTGAGCAAATGATCGCCTTCACCTCCGGGTCAGCAAACATGCGATTGAGATCCTCCGCTTTCTGCGCAGCAGTGGGAACCTCTCCGGACGGTGCGACGCGCACATGATTGCCCTCTCTGACAGCGAATCCCTGCCTTTCCAGCCAGGCAGCTCCCGCCGCGTAATGTACTTCCTGTTCTGCGTAGACTGGTTCTGAGGGTGATACGATCCCGATCACATCGCCTGGTTTCAATTTTTCTGGAAGTAAATTGCTGTTATGCATGGTCCCTTCATCCCGTTGTGGTCTTTCGCGCCTGTAGAAATACCATCTCTTAATCCATGTACATATCTCTTATAATACAACTAACGGAAGAATGCTGAGGGAGATTGAAAACAAATCCAGCTCTGAATCCAACCGCGTTCATTGTGCTCAATCCGGTTGCCGGGCTCACCAACGCGCAAATATTACAGCGTCACATTGAGAACCGCTTTCACGCCTCTGGTTGGAACACGCGATTTCATGTCACTAGGGCTGAAGACACCATAGCTGCCCTGGTAAGAGAAGAATTGGCCAACGGCGTGGATCTGGTAGTGGCAGTGGGAGGTGACGGCACGATCGCGGCGGTATCCGGGGGTATGGTCAACTCATCTGTTCCGCTCGGCATCATCCCCACCGGAACATGGAACGCCATCGCGCGCAATCTTGCCATCCCCTTCAACGTGGCGCGCGGCGTTAAAGTGATGACCGGACGCCACCACATCAAACAACTAGATCTGATGCAGGTGGGCGGTTCCTACCAGTCCATGAATCTCAGTATTGGCGTGAGTTCTTCTATGGTCGCCAGCACCGGGCGGACCGAAAAACGGCGCTGGGGAAACCTGGCTTATTTTTCAAATCTTTTCAAACAGATCTTTGGTCTCCAACAGCACCGTTATACCATCGTTGCCGATGGCAAGCGTTATCGCGGCCGCGCGGCTGAGATTTTCGTGGCCAATTATGGTGTGGTCGGGTTTAATGCGATCGAAGCCGCCCTGAACATTAAACCGGATGATGGCAGGGTGGATGTTTTGATCCTGCGCGCACGCACGATCTTTGATGTGCCGTCTTTGCTGTGGGAAATATTGATAAGGCGCCAGAAACGCACCCCCAAGTACCGCCAGATTTCGGCTGAAAAAACGCTGACCATAAATACCAGTCCTTCGGGGATTGTGCAGGCGGATGGCGACGTGATCGGTAAGACACCGGTATCGGTTAATGTGATGCCGCGTTGCGTGAAGGTGATCGTTCCCCAACCCAGGCCGATTACCCTTCCCCGACCAGCCAACCTGAACCTGCAGGAGATCATACCACCCAGGAAACCAGGCATAAATAGTTAAGCTTTATTTTTGGCAATAGTGCTCCCACAGGGTAGTGGTTACAGTTTCAAGCCGCTCCCCAAGCGCTTCTCCGCGCCCGGTGGTCACGTCATCCGAGTTATCAAATACTGCGTAAGGCACCCTCTTCCCCTGGATGGACAGGTAGGCCGGGTTATCACGGCTCACTTCCTCCCAATCCGTATTGCGGTAGAGCCGTTCAAGCTTGTCATCCTCCAAACCATGCTCGAGGATGCTGTCCGGTCGATCCGGGTTAAAACGTTTGCGGTTCTTGCGCAGCGATTCCTCCCAGCTGACGTCCAGGTAGAGCACTGCCATCCTGTTCACCACCTGCGGGGAGAGGTGGTCAAACGCGGAGCTGTAACCGCCGTGCTGGCTGCCGCGTGAAAACTCGATCAGCGTTGTAAATTCTTCAGCCAGTCCGGGCACATCCCGCTGCCGTTTCTGGTACTCCAGGCAGATCCTTTCGATGAGTAGATCCCACAGGTAATCCCCGTTAAAATAACCGGCGGAATCAGTGTGCAGGCGGGGGTAGCCCATCTTTTCCAGTAACGCGTCCTCTTCAAACCATGTCCACAGCATCGGGAAGTCATCGATCTCCTCCAGCCTGCCCACGTGAAAACGCTCCCGGCGCTCCGGCAGATCGGTGCGTTTGAGGTAATCGATCACTTCGCTTTTTCCTGCTGCCGGTCTGGCGATCAGTACCAGGATCTCAAATATCTCCTTGCCTGCCATGTTAACCTCCTGTCAATATCGGTTTGATTGTGACGGAAAAGAGCATGCCTGTCAAGCCGGGCGCAGAGATGCGGGGGTTATAACCGTCTTCTATCCGTGATGGGAGCAGTACGAAGCCATGGTAGAAGACACTTCCACCTATAAAAGAAAATGGATCATCCTCCTTGCCGTCGGCATGGGCGCTTTTCTCGCCACCATCGACGGTGGGATTGTCAACATCGGTCTCAATACCCCGGTCAAGGAATTCGGTCGTCCGCTTGTCGTCATCGAGTGGGTGGTTTTAGCCTACATGCTCACCGTGTCCAGCCTCATGCTTTCCATCGGTCGGCTGGGCGACATGCTGGCAAGAAAAAAACTCTACCTTGCCGGTATCATTATCTTCACCATCGGATCTGCCCTGTGCGGGCTTTCCCCCACCATCTACTGGCTGATCGGATTCCGCGTCCTCCAGGCAGTTGGGTCGTCTATCCTGATGGCGCTGGGCACCGCCATGGTCACGGAAGCTTTTCCCACTAACGAGCGCGGGAAAGCACTGGGTATTTTCGGTACGCTGGTTTCAATGGGCATCATTGCCGGACCCACCATTGGCGGCTTGTTGCTTGAATCTCTGTCCTGGCATTGGTTGTTCTTCGTCAACCTGCCAGTCGGACTGGTCGGTGTTTACCTGGTGATCCGTTTTGTGCCAGCCAACCGCCCCGGCACCAGGCAGCATTTCGATTTTCCCGGCGCGCTCACCCTGTTTCTGGGTCTCTGTGCGCTCCTCTTAGCACTCTCTCTCATCCAGGGCAGTGGTTTCAGCCGCCGATGATCGACCTTTCCATCTTCCGCAACCGCCTTTTCTCGATGAACCTCATCACCGGATTCTTAACTTTTATCGTCACTGCCGGCACCATGATCCTCCTGCCGCTTTATCTGCAAAATGTACTTGGTTTTGGTCCGCGCCAATCCGGTTTGATGCTGGCGGTCACACCCGTCATGGTCGCCATCACTGCGCCGATCGCGGGCACATTATCTGATCGTTTCGGGTCAGGCATCATCACCTCGGTCGGGCTGACTGTCCTTCTCTTTGGTCAGATCATGGTCTCAACCCTTGCTAAAGATACGACGGTGATCGGTTGCCTGGTACGCTTCATCCCGGTCGGCATCGGTATCGGGCTGTTCCAGGCTCCCAACAACAGCGCTGTGATGGGATCCTCCCCGCGTGAACGTTCCGGCGTGGCCTCCAGCCTGCTCAGCCTCACCCGCACCATCGGTCAAACCACGGGCATCGCGCTTTTAGGCGCGTTCTGGGAGCGCCAGGTGAGCGCGCTGGCTGGCAATGTTCATTATGAAAATGTAACTCTCGCCCCGGTTACCGCCCAGGTAGGCGGCCTGGTCAATACAATTCACCTCGTCATCATCCTTGTTACCATCGGCCTTTGCCTTTCGTTGTGGGCACTGGTCATCTGGCTTCGCTCTCGCAACAATGCACTTTCCGCAGTATCGATCGAAATATAATATCTGCCCATCCAGAAAGCTGAAATGATGGCGTCTTTCTTGCAACAATAACGCAGGAGTTGCGCCATGAGACTACTTGCTTTTGGCTTAAATTATCTATTATCGCTCGTTCTGGTAATCACACCGGTTAGCCAGACGCGTGCCACCAACGCGTCCACCCTGCCCGTCCGGGTGGATGGTTTCGGTGTCGAGATGAGCGCCATGCCCACGCTCACTCCTGAAAATATTGAGCCGATCCTGCTCAAGGTCAAAGAAAGTGGTGCGGGCTACATCCGCCAGGAGATCAACTGGGGGCAGATCGAAAACTCGCCGGATGTTTACGACTGGTCAGCAGCCCTTCCGCTTGACCTGCTTTTCGCCACAACCAACACGCACAAGTTGAAAGTGGTGGCAGTTCTTACCGGCGGCCCCGCATACCTGGCGGCTTCCGGCGAACCGGTCGAACAACAGGCGCTGCGCGATCGCTGGGAGAAATTCGTCCAGGCAGCGGTGGATCATTTTGGCGAATACATTGATATTTGGGAGATCAGCAGCAACGTGAACGGCGCTTACGCGCTGACCTCTTTCCTGTCTCCGCTTACCCTTGATCAGCCTCACGGACCTGACCCCGCCCTGTATGCCGGGCTGCTCCGTTCAGCCGACCGCATCATCCGCGATGCCGATCCAAACGACCAGGTCTGGCTGGGAACGCTGGGGGGCTTTTCAGCCCCGGATTGCGCGATGAACCCGCTCACCTTCATCCTGGAAGTGAACGCGGCAAAAGGCTGGAATTCATTCGATGCCATTTTGTACCGCCCTTACCAGGGCAGTGCGGCACCAGAATTTCCATCCTCCGGAGAGATAAATTCAAGCTGCGCTTCCAACCTCATGTCCACGCCAACATCCATCGTAGATGAGGTGCGCGCGGTGCAGGAACTGGCCCGCCAACTGGGCGGAAAACCCGTTTTCATCAGCGCTTTGGGCTGGAATGGTGATGTACTGTCTGCGCTTGCGGATAACCGCGAAATACATGCCGGTCAGGTTGAGACTGACCTTCTGGTGCGCGCGTCTTCTGCCCTTATGTCGCATAATAGTATCCCGTTGATTTTCTGGAACGCAGACATCTACAACAACACGGAGGCTTACTCCGCTCTTTCCAATCTGCAACAGGTGTTGCACAACACAAAGCCCCTCGGCCGGCTGCAGGGTGAAGATGGCAACGTGCACGAGTATCACTTCAGAAAAGGCGGTGAGGTCACCGTCATCGCCTGGCGGGTACAGGATGGCGACACGCCGTACCCGGCGATCATCCACGCAGGCGACATGCGCTCCTTCACGGCATGGTCAGCTGATTCATCCGAATTGACCAAAAACACCGGCTTGCACATCCCCGCTGAAAACGGGGAGGCGCTGGTCATGCTGAACGAGCGTCCGGTGATCTTCCTCGGTAGATCAGGTGATCTCATCATCAGCTTGAGGAACTCGTTCGAGGATCAGACTGAGCTATTGCAGATCGAACTCGGTAAGCTCATGGAACGCTTGGTTAATGAAGCAAAAAGTGAGTTCGTGCACCTGCTGGAAAAGGAATTGGATAAAGCCAAGGACAGTGCCCTTGAATGGGGCGAGAATAAACTGGATGAACTCCTTCCTTGAGTAGGATATAATCTTATCTATCATGAGCCGGTTTTTAGGAGAACAATGACGAAAAAGGTCCTGTTGTGGGTTATCGGGGGGTTGTTGTTGCTTTCGCTGGTTGCCTGTAACCTCGAAACCGTCACTCCACCACCAACCCAGGCACCTCCTACTATGGTGGTGCCCAGCCAGACACCCTCTCCTGCTCCGTCTCCAACGGTGTTGACCACCGAAGTAGTGACCGCCCCGATCAAATCAAATAACGCGCAGAACCTTGTCCTCAGTCAACGCGCTGCGGTCAGGAACATCCAGGATATTGTTTGGGCACAGGACGGCACTACGCTTTCCGTCTTAACCCAAAACTCAGATTCGGACGGCAACCAGGTATTCGGCGTCAGCGTGCTTGGAGCAGATAATCTCACCACACGCTCCATGTCCACTTCGGTCGGCAACCGCATCGCGGCTGTCGCAGTAGATGGACACACTGCCGCGATCATTGACAAGGACCTGAAGGCATTCAGCCTGGTGGATACCGGCATGAGCGGAACCACCCTGGGCAGCAAGATCACCGATTACGCGATCGGCAACATCTCTTTTTCACCTGACCTGCGTTACGTGGCAGTGACCAAGCAGGAATCCTGGGAGGTTGTGTTGTATGACATCACCACGTTGGAGGAAGTCAGGGTGCTGAGCGGTTTTGAGACCGCGGCACCTGTTTTCGACGCCCGGTTTGATTCCAGCCCGCAATGGATGGTCTGGCTGGCTCGCGGCACCCTCCAACTGCAGGAAGTGGAGACAGGTCGCTTGAACGGCGCGTTCTTCCACGAGGACTTTATAAGCGGGTACACCCTTTCACCGGACGGGATGATCCTGGCCAGCAGCGCTGGTAAGACCGTCAACGGCGTAATGGTACCCGCCATTACCCTGTGGGATACCACCTCCTCCAGCGAGATAAAGACTCTGGTCATGGATGAACCGGTCTATGCGCTGCAGTTCTCCCCTGATGAAAAACTCCTCGCGGTAGCCACCGGAAAAGACCTGCAGATCTGGGACCCGGCCAGCGGCACTCTGCTCACAACGCTCTCCGGACATTCCGATATTATCCTGCAGATCGCCTTTTCTCCTGATCAACACACCATCGCCACAGCCGGCCTCGATAACCAGCTCTACCTTTGGCAGATCATCGAATAGACTCCTGGCAGGTATCAACCCGGTCATAAAACGACCGGGTTTTTTCTTGAAATAATCCCTGTGGTATACTACCTGCGATTCGTGTTACTGCGGTGAAAAAATGCCATTAATGAATGTTGCCAACCTGAGCAAATCCTTTGGTCCTGTGGATATTTTCCCGGAGATCTCGTTCAGCATCCCCCACCGCGCACGCATCGGACTGGTTGGCCCGAATGGTGTTGGCAAAACCACCTTATTACGCATCCTGATCGGCGAGGAGGATGCATCCAGCGGAACTGTACAGCGTGCCCGCGGCATCCGCGTTGGCTACCTGCCGCAGGAAGCCGTGCTCGAATCAAACCGCACCGTGTGGACGGAATGCCTGACTGTTTTTGATCACCTGCTGCAGATGCAACAGGAACTGCACCGTATGGAGAAAGCCCTGGCAGAGGATCCGGATTCTGCCGAACTCATTACCGCGTATGGTGAATTGCAGACCCGCTTTGATCGTGCCGGGGGCTATGAGTACGAACTGCAAACGCGCATCACCCTCACCGGCCTGGGGTTCACCCGTGTGGATGAAAGACGCCCCATCACGCAGCTTTCCGGCGGTCAACGCACCCGCGTGATGCTCGCCAAACTCCTCCTATCCAAACCTGATCTGCTGCTGCTTGACGAACCGACCAATCATCTCGATATCTCAGCGGTGGAGTGGCTGGAAAACTTTTTCAAGGACTGGCACGGCGCCGTGCTGATCGTCTCGCACGACCGCTATTTCCTCGACCAGGTCACCAATCATATCCTGGAAATGACACCTGCACTGGAGGAGTACCGCGGTAATTACAGCGCATTCCTCGTCCAGCGTGAAGAGCGTTACCAGCACCGCCTGCAGGAATACGAAGCCCAGCAGGAATTCATTGAAAAGGAAGAGGAATACATCCGGCGCAATATTGCCGGGCAGAATACCCGCCAGGCACAGGGCCGGCGTAAACGGCTCGAACGCATGCTGGACGAAGTCCGGCTCACCCCGCCGCAAAGCCGCCGTACATTGCGCTTGAACCTAACCTCTTCCGGTCGTAGCGGAGACCTGGTGCTGCGCACCCGTGGGCTGAGCGTTGGCTATGCGGATGAAGGCAGACCGCTCTTCTCGGTGGATAACCTCACCCTGGTGCGCGGTGAATGCGCCGCCATCATCGGGCCAAACGGCGCCGGAAAAACCACCTTCCTCAAGACCATTCTGGAACAGATCCCACCCTATGCCGGTGAGACCGTCCTCGGCGCCAGCCTGCAGATCGGTTACTTCGCCCAGGCACACGAAAGACTGCACGCAGATTGGACGCTGATGGACGAGATCCAGGCAATGCAACCCAAATGGCTGCCTGCCGAGATCCGGGACTACCTGGCGAAATTCCTTTTCACCGGTGATGATGTATTCAAGGAAGTGAACCTGCTCTCCGGTGGTGAACGGGGGCGGCTGGCGCTGGCATGCCTCGCGCTGGAGGGAGCCAACCTGCTCCTGCTGGATGAGCCCACCAACCACCTCGACCTCCCCTCCCAGGAGATCCTGCAGTCGATCCTGGCGCAGTTCCAGGGCACCATCCTGCTGGTTTCACATGACCGTTACCTGATCGATGCCCTGGCCACCCAGGTGTGGGAAGTGCTACCCGCGGAACAGAAACTCGTCGTTTTCGAAGGCACCTACTCGGAATACCGCGCTGCCAGGCAGGTCAGCCAGATTACTGCCGATGATCTGAAACCGGCCCATAAAGCGACCCTCAGCGCATCCAAACCCGCTCGGGACAGGATGAGCAAGGGAGAGTTGCAGAAATTACACAACCGCTTGAAGGAACTGGAAGGTGAAATCGCCAGTCTCGAAGAACAAACTCACGGGATCGTAAACCAATTAAGCGATACCCGTATTGACCCCAGCCGGGTTCAAAAGCTCGGCAGTGAGTACACCCGCATACAGGCAGAACTGGAAGCGCGCATCCACCAGTGGAGCGAACTCGGCAGCCGCCTGCATGAAGAATGACTCCTGTCTTTTATCCCCCCCACTCCGGCAGAAGGAGAAAATCGTAATTGTTCGCGCGGTCGCTGATCTTCGCGATCGGCGGCAGCACCCGCTTGAACTGTGAATTGCGCACCTTGTTAATCACCTTGCGCACAAAATCAGCCGTAAAACCGCTCTCTACACACGCCTCAGGTGAGCGACCCTCATCCACCAGCAAGTAAAGCAACCGGTCCATATCAGCATAAGTAAATCCCAACTCCCCTTCATCCGTCTGACCCACCCACAGGTCCGCTGATGGCGGCTTTACGATGATCTCCTCGGGTACACCCATCACCCGCGAGAGCTGCCTGACCTGTGTCTTGTACAGATCGCCCAGCGGGTTCAGCGCGCAGGCTGAATCTCCATACAGGGTGGTGTACCCCAACAGGTACTCGGTCTTGTTGCCGGTG
>DIWL01000057.1 GCA_002428455.1 Anaerolineaceae bacterium UBA6107
CGTATCGACAGTCCCGCGCTTAGTCTGTCCATTTCAGGTCCGGGCTTGTTGACCATTGGAACCATAAAAACCAATCGGCTGGACGCTTCCCTTGCCGGGGTGGGTTCTCTGGACGTGGCTGGATTCACAGATGAGGCGAATATCACGCTAAGCGGAGCCGGTTCATACCGGGCATCACGCCTGCAAACGTTGAAAACAGATATCCGTCTGAGCGGAGTGGGCACCGCTACCTTGTGGGCAAAGGATGAGTTGAACGCCAGCATCTCCGGTGCGGGAGTGATCGAATATTATGGGTCCCCGCGTGTTTCTCAAAGCAATACCGGGCTGGGTATGCTAAAATTCATGGGTAACCGTTGAAGATACCACCTCAATTCATATCAATTCTGGAGTGTTAAATGGCACAGGATAGAACCCGTAAGATCGTCATCACCGCAGTATTGGGAGGCATCACCATCCTCTTGGGACTCACTCACTGGGGATTCATCCCCTGGTTCGGTGGGCTCTCTCTCACCATCATGCATGTTCCGGTCATCATCGGCGCCATTCTGGAAGGTCCGATCGTAGGGCTGGGCATCGGGCTGATCTTTGGCCTGTTCAGCATGCTGCAAGCGGCAATCGCCCCTACTGGCGTACTGGATCCGCTCTTCGTGAATCCGCTGCTGGCTGTGCTGCCGCGACTTTTCATCGGACCGGTCGCCTGGCTGGTCTGGACTGCCCTGAAGAAATGGCCGGTGGTTGGTTTGATCGCCAGCGGTATCGCTGGCAGCCTCACCAATACCGTGTTGGTCTTGGGCGCGTTGGGTCTCTTCTTTGGCAAGACCCCGCTGGTCACGCAAGTTTTCGGCGATGGTCTTTGGAAAGCGCTGGCAGGTATCGCTGTGACTTCCGGCTTGCCAGAAGCAGGCGTATCGGCCGTTATCACCCTGCTGGTGGTAGCTGCTTATCGCCAGTTCCGGGTCGGCAAGCGCAAGGGCTCAGACCTGGAGTAGATCCGGCTTCCATCATTGAAATGGTCTCACACGAGAAATATTGCGAGTGAGACCATTATGCTAATTAAGACAGCAAGCGCATCCTTCCAGGTGAAGTGCATTTCGGTCATACTGGTGCGACGGTTGTACACGCCGTAGGCGCGCGCATCCATCGCCAGGGCCAGGTTCTCTGACCGGCGTAAGCTGGTGATGAACAGGGGAATTACCATTGGCACGACCTGCTTGATGCGGTTGGCCAGGCCTTTCTTTTTTGTTCCCCAGTCTGAACCGCGGGAGGCTTGAGCCTTGGCGATGCGTTCGGCGGACTGCGCCAGGAAGGGCAGAAATCGCAATGTTACCTGGATCACCATAATGAAATCCATCGTGCGGATGCCGATGCGGTTGAGGGGAGAAAGTACCCGTGTGAGCCCCTGTAATAGTTCCGAAGTGGAGATAATAAAACCACTCAGGCTGAGTAGCAGGATCAAAGCGCAGAAGCGGATCAGCAGCATGATCCCTGCCCACAATCCGTTCAGCGTAATGTGAAACCATCCAATGCTGACCAGGCTGGTGGGATCGAGTTTTGAGGAATACAGAAACACCTGGATGACCGCAATGATCAGCAGGAAGGGCAGCGGGGGGAGCAGTCCTTTCAAGGCGAAGCCGATATTTACCTTGGATAGCAATAGCGCAATCAGAATGACAATTAATCCGATGGCAAGGCCGATGCGGGAAGGTGTGAAAGTCACCGCGATCATCAGCGCGCCAAACATGATGATCTTGGTCAACGGATCGAGCCGGTGCAGGATCGATTTGGTGGGCACATATTGACCGAGCGGCACGCGAGAGAGGAAGTCAAACTCATCCATGAGTCAGTCCTCCATTCATCGCCTGCAGTGCGTTGAACAGTTGTTCAGCTTTTACCACGCGCTGCGGTATCGGCCAGCCGCGTTCGCGCATGCGCACCGCCAGCCTGACGACAGAAGGCTGACCGAGAGATGCTTCGTTGATCAATTGTGCGTCATTGAACAGGTCAGCCGTGTTACCGGTGCGCATTGCCCTCCCGTTTGACAGGATGGTGAGATTCTGCGTCAATTCCGTGATGTCGCCCATACTGTGTGAACTAAGGATTAATTCAATGCCTTTTTTATTGGCGTCGGATAAAATCCCGTGCAGGTTGCGCCGCGAAGCCGGGTCCAGCCCGGCGGTGGGTTCATCCAGTATGAGCAGGCGGGGTTGCAGCGCCATGGTAGCCGCCAGGGCCACTTTACGTTTTTCCCCACCGCTGAGTGTGTAGGTGACGCGGTCCTTGAAGGATTCAAAGTCAAGGCCCACCAGTTCCATAGCATCGCGCACCCGTTTTGTCAGCCCTTCCCTGCCGTAAAGCATCTTCGGACCGTAGGCGATCTCATCTCCAACATATTGTTCAAAGAAGTAGATCTCCGGGTTCTGGAACACCAGCCCGGCGTATTGCCTGACCGCGCGAATGTCCACGCTTGGATCTGAAAGCTTGTAAGGTCCGATACGTACCTCTCCGCTCTGCGGGCGGTAAAGTCCGTTCAAATGCTGCAGCAGCGTGGATTTTCCGGAGCCAGTGGCACCGCAGAAACCGTGCGCCAGACCGCTCTTGACTTCCAGCGAAATAT
>DIWL01000078.1 GCA_002428455.1 Anaerolineaceae bacterium UBA6107
GATGAATCAGGCATCCCTGTTGATGAGCTGCGTGTACTGGATGGAACTCACGGATTGAGTTATGAACAGGCCGATCACATGATCGAGAACGCGATTGGCGTCTACGGGCTGCCGCTCGGCGTTGCGCGCAACCTCATGGTCAACGGCCGCGAAGTGTTAGTGCCAATGGCCATTGAGGAACCATCCGTGGTGGCTGCCGTTTCTTTCATGGCCAAACTCGTGCGTCTGGGTGGAGGTTTTACAGCCACATCCACTCCCCCTGAGATGATTGGGCAGATGCAGCTGCTGGATATTCCAGACCTCACCACTGCACGGGAAAATCTGCTGGCACATCGTGATGAACTCCTTGCCCTCGCAGGAAAGGTTGATCCGGTTCTCTCACGGTTTGGTGGTGGTCCACGCGGGATCGAAGTGAGGGAGATCCACGAATCCCCCATCGGTCCCTTCCTTGTGTTGCACCTGATCTACGATGTGCGCGATGCGATGGGTGCCAATGCCATCAACACCGCGCTGGAAAAACTCGCTCCGCGTGTGGCAGAGATAAGCGGCGGCCGCCCGCACCTGCGCATCCTTTCCAACCTGGCTGATCGCCGGCTGGCACGTGCAGAATGCACCATTCCCCTCGCGTCTCTGGGATTTGACACCTTCGCTCCAGAATCAGTTCGAGACGGGATCATCGAGGCCTGGGCATTCGCCGCGGCTGATCCTTATCGCGCTGCCACCCACAATAAGGGCATCATGAACGGTGTCGACGCGGTGGTCCTCGCCACCGGCAACGACTGGCGCGCGGTGGAAGCCGGCGCTCACGCGTACGCTGCCCGCGGCGGCCGTTACACCAGCCTTTCCACATGGGAGAAGGACTCCGCAGGCAACCTGGTGGGTTGGCTGGAAATGCCCATGGCAGTGGGAATTGTTGGTGGCGCCACCCGTTCACATCCCGTGGCAAAAACCGCTCTGAACTTGATGAATCTTTCATCCGCCGCTGAACTGGCGCAGATCATTGTCTCCGTGGGGCTGGCGCAGAACCTTGCTGCGCTGCGTGCCCTCGCCACTGAGGGCATCCAGCGCGGGCACATGAGCCTGCACGCCCGCCAGGTCGCGCTGGCAGCCGGAGCGGTGGGTGAAGAAGTAGAAAAACTCGCTCAACAGATGGTCAGAGAAAAAATGATCCGCTCAGACAGGGCGGCACAAATCTTACAGGAGTGGAGAAAGTAAACCCATGACAGAGAATAAATCCGGATCATTACTTTTACATCCCGACCGCAGCACCGGTATCATCGGTTACGGCGCATACATCCCCCGTTACCGTCTGCCCGGCAGTGAGGTCGCGCAGTTATGGACAGGCTCTCCAAAAGGCTCACCGGTGAAAGAAAAAGCCGTGGCGGGGCTGGATGAGGATGTCATCACCATGTCAATTGAAGCCTCACGCAATGCCCTGGCACGCGCCGGCATCGACCCGCAGGAACTGCGCGCGGTATGGGTCGGATCGGAATCGCACCCCTATGCTGTCAAACCAAGCGGCACAGTGGTAGCCGAAGCCATCGGCGCGTCCAACAATATTCAGGCGGGTGATTGGGAATTCGCCTGCAAAGCCGGCACGGAGGCAATGGTCGCCGCCATCGCCCTGGTTGGTTCGGGAATGGGAAAATACGCGCTTGCCATCGGTATGGATACAGCGCAGGGCAAGCCCGGGGATGCACTGGAATACACCGCCAGCAGCGGAGGCGCCGCTTTCATCATCGGTCCTGCCGACGAAGCGGTGGTTGAGATCGAAGCTACTTACTCCTATGTTTCTGATACGCCTGATTTCTGGCGCCGGCAGGAGCAGAAATACCCGGAGCACGGGCAACGCTTCACAGGTGATCCGGCTTATTTCAAACACATCGAATCCGCCGGGCGCGTGATGATGGAGGAACTGGGCATGAAAGCCTCCGACTTCACCTACGCTGTTTTCCACCAGCCCAATCCCAAGTTCCCCATGAAAGCCGGCAAGGACCTCGGCTTCACCGAGGAGCAGCTGCTGCCCGGATTGCTTGTGCCGGTGATCGGCAATACCTACGCCGGCGCGTCGATGATCGGACTCACTGCGATTCTCGACATCGCTAAACCCGGTGACCGTATCCTGCAGGTCTCATACGGCTCCGGCGCGGGGTCAGACGCATTCTATTTTGTTGTGACCGAGCGTATCGCAGAACGCCGCGCGTTGGCGCCGTCCATCGCCGATTACCTCGCCCGCCGTACCGAGATCAATTACGCCACTTACGCCCGCTTCCGCGGCAAGATCGACATGGGTTAAGGAGCTGCCAATGAGTGATATCGTTATCGCAGGCATCGGGCAGATCCCGGTCGGCGAACATTACACAATTGGTCTGCGCGAAATGGGCGTTAGAGCGCTTACCGCGGCGCTCCATGATTGCGACGATCTCAAACCCGATGCTCTTTATATCGGCAACCTGCTCTCTTCAATGATCTCTCACCAGTCCAACCTGGGCGCATTATTCACCGATTACGGCCGCTTGGATGGCGTGGAAGCCTACACAACCGAAGCGGCAGGGGCTTCCGGTGCAGCAGCCTTGCACCAGGCCTATATGGCCATCCGCAGCGGTTTTGTTGATACGGTCGCAGTACTTGGCGTGGAGAAATGGAGCGACCTGGTGCGTTCAGAAGCGGAAGCCGCCATCATGCAGGAGATGGATTACGATTATGAATCCATCCCGGGTCTCACCAGTACCGGCCAGGCGGGACTGATCATGCAGCGCTATCTTTACGAGCACGATCTCCCGTCAGACGCGTTAAACGGATTTGCCATACTGGCGCACACCAACGGCCGGAATAATCCATACGGTTTATTTAAGAACCTCATTTCATCCGAATCCTACGCCCGCACGGCCATGCTGAGCGACCCGTTCAACATGTACGACGGCGCCACCTACGCTGACGGCGCAGCTGCACTCATCCTCACCCGGCGCGAGTTGCTGCCGGAGAATTTTCCACACCCGATCATCAGTATTACCGGTTCTGCCGCCAGCAGCGATTCCCTCTCCTGGCACGACCGTCACGAACCCATGGCGTTCACTGCTGCCGCCCGGGCTGTATCCGAAGCCGCGCGGCAGGCGGGTACCCTGCCAGGACAGGTCAGCCTGTTCGAGCTGGACGATTCCTTCTCGATCTACGCAGCGCTCACACTTGAAGCCTGCGGCCTGGCGGATCGCGGTAAAGCCTGGCAAATGGCGCGCGACGGCGAATTCGCCATCAACGGACGCCTGCCCATCATGACCATGGGCGGCTGCCTTGCCCGGGGTAATCCCATCGGCGCCAAAGGCGTCTACCAGGTAGTGGAAGCCGTCACCCAGCTGCGTGGAGCAGCCGGCGCCAGCCAGGTGCCCAATGCCCGCACCGCCCTCATCCTCGCCTTGGGTGGCCCCGCCTCCAGCGCGATCGCGCATGTGTTGGAGCGAGAATAGAGAGTAGAGGGTGGAGAATGGTCAAAACAAAGGACCTCTCTCAAATATCCACTCAACATTCACCTGCTCCAAAGTTGATAGGATTTGATAGAGTTCCTCTCCTAAACTTACACTTGCATCGGTAAGAAATGCAGCAAAAGGAGTAAATAATGGAAAACCCACGCTACTGGCGATTGAAGAAACAACGTTACGGACTTGTTGGTGAGGTCTGCCCGCACTGCAATTCGAAAATTTTTCCCCCGCGCGATGTGTGCCCGGAATGCGGCAGTGAAGCCCGCACCGAGTATGCGTTCAGCGGCAAGGGCAAGGTCTATTCTTATACCGTCATGCGCGATGCCCCCGCCGGATATGAGCAGAACGCTCCCTACACAGTAGCCATCGTTGCCCTCGATGAAGGCCCCATGGTCACCGCCCAGTTAACCGACCTCGGCGAGGAACCGGTGCAGATCGGCATGCCGGTGGAGATGGTCACCCGCAAGCTGCGCGAGGATGTGGAGAAGAAGGGGATCCTGGTGTACGGGTATAAATTTAGGCCGGTGATGCAGGGGTAAAAACAGAACCGAAAGTTGAAGCGCCTTCCAAAGTTGGAGGGCGTTTTTTTGATTGCTATGTAAGTGAACGAGTATAAGGAGTCTATCGAATAAATGAAGAAAGAAAATTCTTAAATCCACAAATTCACACCATCTAACGCGCAAGTAACATATTCTGTTAGTGTGTCCTAAGGAATTCTATGCCATAATTAAAAACTATGATTGATTCAGAAATTTGGAAAGAGAAATTAGAGCAAGATGTCGCTGTATTAAGAAAAAGATTGAATCAGCGCCGTTGGTCTGGAAAGTCAATTACTTTGTTTGAAGGCGAATTAATGTTGATCTTTTTCAGCATTCGAGTGTTGATTGAAGCAGACAAACTTACTGACCGAACTAGCCAAAAAGAATATACGCTTACGATGCACCCAAACAAAGGGAAGGTCATAGATGACTTATCAAAATACGATATTGACAAAGCGTTCGACATAGACTCAAGAATAGAAAACAAACTTACTTTAAAACTACTAACTCAACAGTTTATTCATGCCTATGTGATTTGTGCATATTCTTCTGAGAATGGAAGTGTTGCCGGGGTATTACTATGCTCTGATTGGGGGAAAAGGAATTACTTGATCAGACTCCCAATTGATTTAGCGATTGAAATAATTGAAGATGTGATTGCAGATGAGATCCATGAAATGCATTCTGTAAGAGATAAAAAATCAGGTGAATTAAGAAAAATAAAAATTCTTTAAAACTTATCCAGCCTAGAGATCATAAAGGCAAACTAATAGATTCTACACTGACGGAAAGGCATCGTATACCTCTTATGGTTTATTGGGCCTTAAGTTTTACCTGTTTTCAACTATTGTCCCTGCCCACCCACCAGCGGGTAACGTACAACATTAGGGCTTGATCGAATCTATTCACACTCGCAAGGAAAAGGGGATCGAAATCCAATATCGGAAATTCTCCTTAAGTAGGTCTTATAATGAATGTAATGAAACAGGCTGAAAATAAACCTCGCAACCGCACTGATAGGATTTTGAAAGATAACAAAAACCCTCAATTGCCCACACCAGTTTCTAGAGCAGCGCTCCCCCCTCAAAATCCTACTTCGCAGGATTTATCCAGCCTGATAGTAAATGATATTCACCTGAAGCAAATAATAGAAAATATCGATCAGGTTCTTTGGCTGCGTGACATCGATTCCGGACAGATTCTCTACGTCAGTCCAGCATTTGAAACCGTTTGGGGACGCTCTTGTGAAAGCCTTTACGCAAACCCTGCGATCCTGATCGAAAGTGTACATCCAGAGGATCGCGTTCAAGTAATGGTATCCAGCTCCCACGACGACCACAAACCAATTGACCAGGCTTACCGGATTCTGCGTCCGGATGGTAGTTTGCGCTGGATTCTTGCCCGTACCTTCCTGATCAATGATGGAGCAGGTGGACCTTACGGTCAATTCTGCATTGCCCAGGATATTACAAGCCAAAAAAAGGCGGAGATAACACAGCGTAAAACGCTCGACCGCATTCGAGAGCAGTTCGACCTCAGTCACAAGATGAGCCTCGCCCGGAAACCCGAATTGGTACTAAAAACGCTGTTGTCCGCGCATGAATTGCGTACCGCCCGCCGCGCATCTTTACTCTTCTTTGATGCTCCCACATTAGTCCCCGCCCACGGAGTGGAAATAACGGCAACCTGGTCATCCAACCAGAACATGCTCGCCTGGCTCAACGAATCCACTCTCTACGAAGACCCCTCCTTCCTGGCTTTAGCCCACCCGAAGCGCACAATCGTGATAAATGGGATAAACAATTCCTCGCGTCTAACCCCCGCAGTACAGGATGTTCTGCTCGAAGCTCAGATCCAATCCCTGGTGATTTTCCCCCTGATAGCACTGGGAGATTGGCTCGGATCTCTGTTTGTGTATTACGATCACGAAGTACGCTTTGATCACATTGAACTTCAGCAATTAAAAGTGCTTATCGATCAGGCATCGATCACACTTTTCAATCTTAAGTTACTCCAGACTGA
This sequence comes from Anaerolineaceae bacterium UBA6107, assembly GCA_002428455.1. Taxonomy (GTDB): domain Bacteria; phylum Chloroflexota; class Anaerolineae; order Anaerolineales; family Anaerolineaceae; genus UBA6107. Next base: position 6,038 of record DIWL01000078.1, read on the forward strand.
GGAAGAATCCCGTCATGAAGCTGAGAGGGCTAACGAGATTAAAACCGAATTTCTTGCCATGATCTCACATGAGTTGCGCACTCCCCTTACTTCAATCATCGGATTCACAACCACGTTATTAGCGAAAGATGTCACATGGGAACCAGACGACCAATACGAATTCATCCAGACGATACAACAGGAAGCTGACCGGCTGCAGGAATTGATCGATCACCTGTTGGACCTCTCCCGGTTGGAAGCGGGCAAGCTGCCAATTTCCTTGAAACCCCACTTCCTTCACGAAATAATCGACGATGCCATGCCTCAGTTGAATATGTTAACCCGGGATTATACGTTAACCATACAGTTGCTCGAAGATTTCTCAGTATTCATAGATGAAAAACGGATTGCTCAGGTACTTGTTAACCTGGTTCGCAATGCGTCCACTTATGCTCCTAAGGGAACCGAGATCAAAATCACGGCCTGTATGCGAGGCGATTATGTCATGGTTAATGTTACAGATCAGGGACCCGGAATTCCAATATCTGACCATAAAAAAGTTTTCAAGGCTTTCTCGCGTGGTAAAAACGAAGAGAACGGGTTTTCAAAAGGAGCGGGTTTAGGATTGGCCATTTGCAAAGGTCTGGTCGAAGCTCATGGTGGTCATATTTGGATCAAGAAAACATCCACACCAGGGACAACCGTTTCTTTTACCATCCCGCGCGATCCAACCCAATTACCTGTCAAGGCTGCACAAGAGGAGTATTAAGGTATGGGAAATATTCTAATTGTCGAAGATGATCCAAACATCCGCAAGCTGGTGCGGGTAAACCTGGTAAAGCGCGGCTACACTGTCAGCGAAGCAGAAGACAGCCATAAAGCATTAGCCATATTTCAAGAAGAACAGGTCGACCTGGTGTTACTGGATTTGGTGCTTCCCGGTTTATCAGGCGTGGATGTGTGCGCCTGGATCAGGGCGCGCTCGGAAGTACCCATTATTGTCTTGAGCGCCCGATTGGAAGAAGACCTGAAAGTAGCCGCCCTGGATGCTGGTGCAGATGACTACGTGACCAAACCATTTAGTTCAGAAGAATTACTGGCACGGGTGCGTGCCTTTCTACGCCGGTCGTATGTCTCCGCAAAAACTGACGGCGCAGTAATTCAAATCGGTGAGCTCCAGATCGATCTATCCGGACGCCGCGTTTTCATTGGTGAGAACGACCTGCACCTCACCCGCACTGAATATGCCTTACTGTCTGAACTTGCTCAACACCTGGACTCAATTATTACCCACGACGAGTTAATTACCCGCATCTGGGGACCGGAATACCGCGGGTCAAATCACTATTTACACACCTATCTCGGCCGTTTGCGAAAAAAGCTGGGGGAATACAGCAACCTCCTTGAAACCGTACCCGGTATGGGGTACAACCTGCATTCAAAGAAATTTTATTAACCAAATCCCAAAATTTTATAGATATTTGTTAGGCTATTTTAGGGACATAGATAGCCCCTTTCAAATAGGATGGTAAGGTACGAAAACCATCTGGTGAATTTTAATTATTTCGCCATACAACCGTTGTATTACATTGACAGGAGGTCAACAAAAATGCAAAAACTAAAGACTCTACCCATCTCGATCATCATGGTGGTAGCTTTGATATTTGGAATGCTATCCTTCAGCGTGTCAGCACGCCCGCTCGCGGCCACCGCGCCTTCGCTGGGTGCGGCAGAGAGTTTCTCAGTCCTGGGTGCTACTGAAGTGAGCAATTCCGGTCCGACCACTCTTTCCGGAAGTCTGGGAGTTTACCCTGGCATCTCAATCACCGGTTTGGCCGATATTACCGTTGGAGGAACTGTACATCAGACAGATGCAGTAGCAGAGCAAGCTCAAGCTGACGCGACTACTGCGGTCGGTAGCCTAACAGGGCAGGCTAATACGGGAGGCAGCCTTGGTGCTCTCGATGGACTGGTCCTCGTCCCTGGTGTTTATGACTTGGGAGCCGGGTCCCTGGGTGGTGGAGTCCTTACCCTTGATGGGGAAGGTGTCTATATTTTCAGGGCGACCAGTAGTCTTACGAGTGCCGGGTCAATTAGCTTGATCAATGGAGCAGCAGCCTGCAATGTGTTCTGGTATGTACCCACCCAGGCAAACCTGGTCAGTGGTTCTTTTGTAGGAACGATCATAGCGGGAACGGGTATTATTTTTGGCACTGGAGTAAGTCTGGACGGAAGAGCTTTGGCAATCGGAGGCAACGTAACATTACTTTCCAATTCGATCAGCGGTCCAAGCTGCACTGCACTCCCACAAACTGAAACACCGGGAACCCCACCGACTGCCACAGCGGATACTCTACCGACTGCCACAGCGGATACTCTACCGACGGCCACGGCGGGAACCCCACCGACAGCCACAGCAGGAACCCCACCGACAGCCACAGCAGGAACCCCACCGACAACCGCAGTGGGAACCTCACCAACTACCACACTTTTACCAGCTGTCGTTGATTTACCCGCCACTGGTGGTGCACCCATCCAGGGCGAAGGATTTCCCTGGAGTCTGTTGATCATCGGCGGATTCAGCACCATTGCTCTGGTTTTAGGAGTTCGAACTTACCGCCGAACCTATCATCCAAAGCAATAACGAAATATTTGTGCGAACAAAGAGTATGCTCATTCGCCGTGGCATGTTTGATTGCCTTCTGACCATTCTGGTCATGGCAGCAGTGCTGACGGGATGTGGAAATAATAGATCGGGGGAGGCTAATCCAGCGCCTCTCCCGACGGTAATGATTATTTCAACTGTTCAAAAAACCGTCCCGCCATCAGAAACGAAAATCGTCACTCCACCAATTCGATCAACACCCACACCCGTTGGCTTTGGACCATTATTTGATCCAAACCTTGACTTGCAGGCTGGACCGATTGAGGTACCACTAGAGCTTCTGATTCCTTCACTTAAGGTCCATGCCCCGGTGCTTGGAGTCGGACTGATTAATGGCAACATGATGGATGCGCCCACCGGTCCGGTTGACGATCCGGTCTGGCACGCAGCCTACTGGTATCGAGGCAGCGGCATCCCAGGTGAATCAGGCACAGCCACGATTGCCGGACATGTAAACGATCCCCTTGGCGTGCCTGAAATCTTTGCAAAGCTAAAAAATCTCGATCCCGGTGACAAGATAATCATTCACTATTCCACATTGAACATTGACGTTCTGTTTATCGTTGACGAGGTTATCGTCTACACACTGGAAGAGTCTTCCGATCCGGCGGTGCTCGCACAGATCTTCGGTGACGGACCGATTACCGGTATAGGTCCTCAACCTGCGAGCGACGGAGGCTCTCACCTGACATTGATTACCTGCGCTGGCTACATCGTCAACGGACAGTTTGACCACCACACTGTCGTTTATGCGACTCGCAGTGAGTAAATCCAAAAACGTTAATTCAATCTCCATGGAAATGCTAAAACACCCCAACGCCTGGACGCAATTATTTTCCATGATGAGTTAATTCCCCGGATTTGTAGACCGGAATACCGCGGTGCAAGCCACTATTTACACACCTATCTCGGCCGTTTGCGAAAAAAGCTGGGGGAATACAGCAACCTCCTTGAAACCGTGCCCGGAATGGGGTACAACCTGCATTCAAAGAAAATAATTAACCTGGATTAAATTTCCAATAGAAATTTATGTTGGATTTTTGGGTCTACCGTGATGGCGCGGAATGCACACCGCGGTAAATGACCATTTTGAAATAACCTTTTTCTTGAGATTCCCATAACTGCAATTATCCTGACAGGTCAGGAAAATTTATAGATTTAATACAGACTCTATTCGGGACATTGTTAGCCCCTATCAGATAAGATGTGATTGTAGGCAAACTATCTACTGAAAGGAGCCTATATGGGACTAAAGAACAATAACGTACGCACCAACGCTCCACAAATCCCGATCCCAACCGGTGTTGGGTTGGATAACGACGGACACAAACTCTCACCTCATGTTCTCATCCAGCCAAACATCGGGTTGGAAAGTGATGTCCGTAATCCGGTTGTTGAAATCCTGAATAACAATCTTGCCAACGAAGCCGTGTTATCTCAAAAAACTCGCAGCGCTCATTGGAATGCTTGCGGAAAAGGATTCTTCGAATTGCACATCCTTTTTGAGACCCAATACAAGCAGCTGGATGAAATTACTGACAAGATCGCAGAACGCACCAGGATGTTGGGCGGAAGAGCCCTGGCAAGTTTCGAAGGATTTCTTGCCCATTCCCGGCTTGATGAAGAATCCGCATTCGTCCCGGATATCCTTCACCTCCTGGCCGACCACGAGACGCTCATCCGGTTCCTGCGTGAGGACATCAGAAAATGCACGGATGAATTTGAGGACGAAGGTACCATCGAGCTGCTGGTTAGTGTGATGAGCCTGCACGAAAAAATGGCCTGGATGCTAAGAGCATACATCGAACAAGAACCGGTACATGGCGAAAGCCAGAAAAGGATATTAAGAGATGAATGACAGACAGTACGAAAGAAAAGTTGAGCAGGATGCGAACAGGGTAAAGAAAAACTTAAGCAACCTGTTTAATAACAGCGTTGATCGTGTTGAATCAAAAGTGGAGGCAATTGCCGATGACGCGAAGGCGACCTACGACGACACTACCACAACAACGAAGAAAGACGTTGTCCAGGGCTTGAGTCAATTTAATACTAAAGCGCAGGAATATGCGGAAATGATCCCCGGCGGACTGGCTGAGAAAGCTGCCAAATACCCCTGGGTGGCAATTTCGATCGGATTGGGAGTCGGTGTACTCCTGGGTGGATTATTGAAACCCTCCCGGCGCTAGTGACCAATCCACAAGAGAATATCCACAAACTTATTAAGGAGATAAAAAAATGAGAAGCGAAGTTTTTGAAGGTAAATGGAAACAGATCCGCGGTCAGGCAAAAATCTGGTGGGGAAAATTAACTGACGACGATTTGGAGCAAGTGGACGGCAAGCTCTATAAATTGATCGGCCTACTCCAGGAAAAGTATGGCTACACACTACAGGAAGCCGAAACCGAATTCGAACTGAGGACAAAATGACCGATTATAAAGAAACAAGTACTACACAACATGTAACTGGACAGGAAGGGCGTGCCACAACTTTTAAAGCCACACAAGTGATCTGGCTTTTATTGGGTCTTCTTGAAGGCGTGCTGGGACTGCGCTTTATATTCAACCTAATGGGAGTCAATCCCGCTAATGCTTTCGCAAGCTTTCTCTACAATCTGACCGACTTCTTCGTGAGACCTTTTGCCAGCTTGACTGGTGCTCCGGCAGCCGGCGGAATGGTTTTTGAATTTTCGACCATCCTCGCAATGATCATCTACGCTTTGGTTGGTTGGGCGCTTGTTAAGATCGTGTATGTACTGTTCTATCGCCCGCGCGGACCCGTTAGCGTGAGGCAGACAACGGTTGACCAGCATATTCCTGCTGTAAACTCAGCAACCAGTCAGACTACTACAACCACAACCGAAGATACAAGGTATTCAACCATTGACACGCCTTGATCGACATATCTGCACAAAACATGAACCGCTGAAAAGTGTAAGGGTAAAGGAGTAACTCAATGCGTACAAATTTCATCGTGTGGCTCTCTCTGGGTGTTGTGATCGGGTGGATTGTCAGCCGGATGTACGAATTGGACCACAGGCGTTATCAAAAGATATTGGCCGACGAAACCGCGGCATTTGAGTTAAGCCAGGACTAACAAAATCAACTGCGTGCGAGTCCTATCGCGCACTTCACAAAAATTTTCGAAGGAGGAAAGATGAACTTTTTTAATTTCGTGGCATGGTTGACTGCCGGTGCAATCGTTGGCTGGTTTGCCAGGCGGATGATCGAAGCAGAACACAGTCGGATTGTTATACCTGTTTCTGTGTAGGATCCTGAAAAGCACCGGGATTTAATCTGATCTTGATTTACGCCTTACACTTTCACAGTGTGAAATGGGGTAAGGATCGAGAAAACACACGGTACTCCGTGAAAAAAGTACTTTCAAAAGGAGAAAAAAATGAACATCCTCATTTATCTGGTCGTTGCAGCAGTAATCGGTTGGGTCGCATCAATCATCATGAAGGATCGCAAAAGTTTACTGATCAACATCGTTGTGGCCGTCCTGGGTGCATTCCTGGCAGGTTGGTTCATCAGTCCTTTACTGGGCGTTGGAACCATCAACGATGCCATAACCCTCCCAACCATGTTGGTGACACTTTTAGGTGCCATCATCCTCATCGGGATCGTCCGCTTTATTCGTCGAAGATAGAAAAAGCGCACATCACATTTTTTGTTAAGGCTGAGGTGAGCAGGGGTGGGCCATAGCACCCCTGCACCCCCAGCCCATCGATGGGCACCTGTGCTTTACCCAGAAAAATAGACACAAGAAATGGCTTATGAATAATCAAACTCGAACTCAGAAGGAGTTCGATAACCGATAGAAGAGTTCAATCGGTGTGGGTTATAGAACCTCTCGATATATTCAAAAAGACTTGATCTCGCCTCCAATCTTGTTTTGTAGTCATAATGGTGCACCCATTCGGTTTTTAGTGTGGAAAAGAAAGACTCCATGGGTGCATTATCATATGGG
>DIWL01000090.1:0-7229 GCA_002428455.1 Anaerolineaceae bacterium UBA6107
CCAGGCGGTAGCGCTGGGCATCACCGTAGGAGAAGAGACGACCCTGCAGCATTTTGTCCGGGGAGAAACCGATACCGGGTACGATGGCGGCCGGGTTAAAGGCAGCCTGCTCCACATCTTGGAAGTAATTCTCGGGGTTGCGGTTCAGTTCCATAATGCCCACTTCGATCAGCGGGAAGTNNCCTTGGTCAGGTCGAAGGGATTGTAGGGCATCTTCTTCGCCTGTTCTTCGGTCATGACCTGTATGAACATCTTCCAGCGGGGGAAATCACCTGCGGCGATGCTGTCGAACAGGTCGCGCTGATGGCTTTCGCGGTCCTTGGCAACAACAGCTTCGGCTTCCTGGTCGGTCAGGTTCTTGATCCCCTGCATGGTTCTGAGGTGGAACTTGACCCACACGCGTTCGTTTTTCGCGTTGATCATGCTGAAGGTGTGGCTGCCAAACCCGTGCATGTGGCGGTAGGAGGCGGGGATGCCACGGTCGCTCATTACGATGGTAACCTGGTGCAGCGCTTCCGGCAGTGATGACCAGTAATCCCAGTTGTTGGTGGCGGAGCGCAGGTTGGTCTGCGGATCGCGCTTGACCGCCCGGTTGAGATCGGGGAACTTGTGCGGGTCACGGATGAAGAAAACGGGGGTGTTGTTGCCTACCAGGTCCCAGTTGCCTTCTTCGGTGTAGAACTTCATGGCGAAACCGCGGATATCGCGTTCGGCATCGGCGGCGCCGCGCTCACCGGCAACCGTGGAGAAGCGCATAAAGGTTTCCGTCTCTTTTCCGACCTCGGAGAAGATTTTGGCGCGGGTGTATTTGGTGATGTCGTGGGTGACAGTGAATTTTCCAAAGGCACCGGAGCCCTTGGCGTGCATGCGGCGTTCCGGGATGACCTCGCGGTCAAAATGGGCCAGCTTTTCCAGATACCAGACGTCCTGGAGCAGCATGGGGCCGCGGGGACCGGCGGTCATCGCGTTGTCGTTTTCCGGTACTGGTGCGCCGGCTGCGGTAGTCAACTTGTTCATTCGCTTTTTATCTTTCATTGTTCATCTCCCTTTTCTAATTTAGTTTGGTTGGTGCAATCAGGACAAATACCGGTAAAAATGATGTTCCTGTGTTTGATCTCATAATGTTCAAGTCCATCCATCTGCAAATCTCCCAACTTTACGGGAAAATTGCGGATCATCCCGCATTTTTCACATCTGAAATGCCCATGGTGTTCAATCCACATGTCATAACGGGTTTCAATACCATCAAGGCTCATACAATTGACGAGACCATGCTCGCTGAACGAATGCAGGGTGTTATAAATGGTCGCCCGGGATAAAGTGGGAATTTCCGGAGCGAGGGCTGCGTAGATCTCTTCAGCGGTGGGGTGGGTATTCTTATGCTGGTGCAAATACTCCATGACCTTCAACCTTTGAAAAGAGGGACGGATCCCTTTTGTTTCTAACTCGGCTTTGATCTGATTGATATCGTAAGTTTCCATAATGTATTGATTCTATAATTAGAATTGTTCTATAATTATAAGAGTTATTGTTTGTTTTGTCAACCCCTTTTTAATCGATCAGGCAGAACGGGTAAGCGTGGAGGGGTTTAGGCAATAAATATATTATTCTTGATAAAAAACTATAAAAAATATTGCCAACACAAGACTAATAAGATAAAATATATCTGAATATTTAGTCCGAATTATATGCTACAAAAAGGATACGAGTATGAGCGAATTGATCAACAACAAACAAAAACGGATCGAGGTGATGAAGAACCTGATCCGGCAGCTGCACCAGGGGGTGGCCGAGGATCGCATCAGGATGCAGCTCGAATCCCTGCTGGACGAGGCTGATTACAACGATGTCTTTGTGATGGAAGTCCAGCTGATCCAGGAAGGCATCCCGGCTGAAGTCGTGCAGGACCTGTGCGATACCCATACGCGGGTGCTCAAGAAGCACCTCGACCTGCAGGAAACGCCGCAGACCATCCCGGGTCACCCGGTGCACACTTTCATCGAAGAGAACCGCGAACTTACCAGGATCACCACACAGGTACGCCAGATCATGGGGCAGATCGCGGCGCTGCCCGCGGACACCGATGTGTCCGTTCAGATGGGGGTTATCCATCAGTTGCTGAACAACCTGATGGATGTGGAAAAGCATTACCGGCGCAAGGAGAACCTGCTCTTCCCGTATTTTGAAAAGAATAACCTGCCCGGTCCGCCGTCTGTGATGTGGGGCAAGCATGATGAGGTGCGGGAATTTTTGAAGACCACCCTCGAAGGACTGCAGGATGTGATGCAATTCACTGCCGGCGAAGCCAACGGATTCAACCAGTTCAGCGTGGCAATGGTGCTGGATGGGATCGATGACATGATCTACAAAGAAGAGAAGATCCTCTTCCCTACCGCGCTGGACCTGTTGACCGAGAAGGAATGGTACGAGATCTACCTGGAGAGCGATGAGACCGGGTATTGCCTGTACGTTCCGCAGTTTGAGTGGACACCGGAGGGTGATTTTACGAAAGAAATGGGCAAGCCGGAGAATAAGGACGGCAGGGTGCAGATGCCGACCGGCACCTTCCGCCTTGAGGAACTGATCGGGATGTTCACCACGCTGCCGTTTGACGTGACCTTCGTGGATAAGGATGATACCGTGCGCTACTTCAGCCCCGGCAAGGAGCGCATTTTTGAGCGGACCCGCGCCATCCTGGGACGCAAGGTGCAGTACTGCCATCCGCCCAAGAGCGTGCACATCGTCAACAAGATCGTCGCGGACTTCAAAGCCGGCAGGCAGGAACGCGCCCGGTTCTGGATCAACATGGGTGAAAAGCTGATTTATATTGTTTATTACGCAGTGCGCGACGACAAAGGCGAGTACATGGGCACCCTGGAGATCACCCAGGATGTGAGCGAGATCCGCCAGCTGGAAGGCGAACGCCGTCTGCTGGCCTATGATGAAAGCGGACCGGAGTCCGTGTAAGCGGCGATTGAAGGAGAATGATTAATGGAAATAACAGCTAAATCAAAGCTACTCGATGTGCTGAACGAATATCCTCAGCTTGAGGAACAGATCATCCATGCAGCACCTGTCTTTCAAAATCTTAAGAATCCGATTCTGCGCCGGACAGTGGGGAGAATGGCAACCGTTGAAAAAGTTGTGCAAATCGGTGGGTTGGATCTGACCACCTTCGTTAACCTGCTGCGGAGGCAGGTGGGGCAGCCTGAATTGTTGCCCCCCGACCTGGTCATTCCGGTGATGGATACCCGACCGGTGGTGGCCGAACCAGAGTGGATTAAAGGGGAGGCTCAGCTTGTTGTAGACGGCAAGGAAATTCTTGCCAGTGGCGGAGTGCCTTTGAACCGGGTGAACGAGCTGCTCCCGCAACTTGAAGCGGGCAGACACCTGCTGCTGATAACGGATTTTGAACCGACCCCGATGATCGACGCGGTAAAAATGCAAAAGCGTGAGACCTATCACAAGGTGGACCCAATGAACGCCAATCGCCACCTGACCTATATACGTTAGGCTGACTTTAAATAGAAACCGAAAAACGAACGGGTTTTTGTCGCTCCTTTTTCGGCTTCAGCTCTCATTTATTACTGATGGTAATCGTTCTCAATTTCTTGGGTACCAGGTTCTCCTGATACCTGAAAGCGGTAATCCGGCGGATAAGGTCATAGGGGATGGGACGGTCGAGCGGGAACTGGGCTGCGCCTTTGCTGGTCTTGTAAGAGCTGAGCTCCTTGGAGAAATGATCGATTCCCGAAGGGGCGGGGTAAAACCCGATGTGGTGCTTTTGCACAGCAAAATGCACCAGGTTGCCGTTAAGGTAAAAAGTGGGCATCTGGTAGCTGATCTTTTCAGTGGCTTCCGGGGCGGCTTCACGGATGACGGCGCGAATTCGCTGCAACTTCTGCTGAATATCAAGCGGGAAGGATGCAATGTATTCGTCGATCGAAGTGTAACCGGACTGTTTTTGATCCATTTTACGCACCTCGCATGGTTAGTCATTAATTACACATCAATCAGAAAGAATGGTCAGAAGATGCCCCATCCGGAGAGGTCTGTTAGAAGGAGTCGTAGCCTGTAACTAGTTTTCCGGTTTATCAGCGATCCACAACCAGCCGTCTTTTTCCATGATCTCGAACACAGGCAGGGCTTTTTCACGCGCAATGGCACCCAGTGCCTTACCGACAACCGGCGGCCAGGGTGACCACTCTTTCACGTTCCCGGTCTCCAGGTCGAAAGCAGAATGATGGAACGGGCAGACGATGGCGTGGTCTTCCAATTTGCCATTCTTCAGAGGCAGATGCATGTGAGGACAGCGGTTATCCACTGCAATGAACCTTCCGTCGGTGTGAATGACCAGGACTTTATAATCTCCCACTTCGACCACTTTGCGAGCATTTTCTGGAACTTCGCCAACAGGTAAAACCTTGGTCAGCGGCATGGCGGGTCTCCTTTTATGATCTAACCGGATATGAACATTATGCGAATATTACGATCAACCAGTGTATCCGTGCAGCTACCAATTCTACCAATAGTGGTGCACCAACCCCTGTATGTATTTTTCATAAATGATGCGAGACGCCCTCATCACCTCGTCGGAAAGCGGGGGAAGGTCGGCCGCAGCGAAGTTCTCTTCGGCCTGCGCGGGGCGCTTTGCGCCGGGGATGGCGCAGGTGACCGCATCGAACATCAATATCCAGCGCAGCGCGAACTGCGACAGGCTCATGCCGGGCGGGCAGAGCTTTTTTAATTCCTCCACTGCCTTAAGTCCGGTCTCGTAATCCACCCCGGAGAAGGTCTCACCGCGGTCAAACGCCTCGCCAGCACGATTAAAGGCACGGTGGTCATCTGATGCAAATTTTGATTGTGCGGTAAATTTGCCTGTCAACATGCCGGAGGAAAGTGGCACCCGCGCCAGGATGCCCACGCGGCGCAGTTGCGCCTGCTGGAAGAAGAGATCCGCCGGGCGCTGCCGGAAGAGGTTGAAGATGATCTGTACGGTCTGCACATTGGGGTACTCGATGGCCTTGAGGGCTTCCTCCACCTTCTCCACGCTCACGCCGTAATATTGCAACTTTCCCGCCTGAACCAGGTCATCGAGTACGCCGAAGACCTCTGGCATGTAATAAACCTCTGTAGGGGGGCAGTGCAGTTGCAGCAGGTCGAGCGCTTCGGTATCCAGGTTCTTCAGGCTGCGCTCCACAAACGCGGTCAGGTTGGCACGGTTGTAACCCGACGCCACGTGCGGATCGAGACGCCGCCCGGCCTTGGTGGCAATATGGATCGGCTGTTTTGTCTCCTGACGCAGTTTCGCGATCAGCCGCTCACTTAACCCGTCGCCATAAACGTCAGCTGTGTCAAAGAAATTTACGCCCAAATCGAGCGCACGGCGCAGGGCGGCCAGTGATTCCTCCTCCTGAACCGGTCCCCAGGTGCCACCGATCGCCCACGCGCCGAAACTCAGCGCAGAAACCTTCCACCCTGTACGTCCCAATTCGCGGTACTGCATGTTAACCTCCTGATTACTGATGTCAGACTCTTTTCAAGTGTAACAAATCACCTTTTGGTAGAGGTGAATCATCCCGGTCAGGTCATTTAGACCGTAAGTATTTTTGCACCGGATTTCAAAAGTTTTGTCAGCGCCTCGCCCCAGTACTTCACCTCGATGCCCATGTTTTCAAATTCGGAAGTGACTTCTAGGGTATCCGCGCAGCGTTTGCAGGTGGTGAAATGCGCCCCCATATCCATCAGCTCCTTGATCCTGGCCTGGATGACGGGATTGGTGGCGACCAGCTGGTCTGCGGCGCCCCAGATGATGATGGTCACCTTGTCCCACCAGCCCTTGAGCAGGCTGTTGCCGCCGTACATCAACACCATCTTCTCGGCTGTGACCGGGTTGTCGGTGGTCCATAAAATGTAGAGATGAGAAACAGGTTCCATTTTGCTCTCCTTTTTATTTGATGAAATCATGACATGTTAATCACCTGCCTGGTCAGACAGGTTCCACGAACCGATCTCGATGAGATTGCCTTCGGGATCAGTGATCATCGAGGAGCGCATCCCCCAGGGTTCGTTGCGCGGGGCATAGATCGGCTGCCCTCCAGCCGCCACGACACGGGCATATTCACGGTCCACTGCGCCTGAGGCGGGCAGGTCGATAGCGATCTCGAAGGTGCCATTCACACCGACAGGAAAGGATGGCGCCTGACCCAGCAGGGCGGGCAGCTGCACCCGTTCGTACATCGATAAGCGTGTGCCATCCTGTTTGAACTCGGCGTAAGGGCCGTTACCGTCCCAATCGATCTCGAAACCGAGTACGTCGCGGTAGAACGCCACCATGCGGCTGATGTTCTCCACGAAAAAACCGATCATGTTGATCTGGGTTCCCATGATTTTCTCCTAAATCTTTGTTAATTGAAAAACACCTGCACAGGATGAGACCTGTGTATATATTGCGCTGATGCCGGCGGCAGTCAAAGCGGAAAGTGACTCATCCGCCAGCCAGTAATACTCCTGCTCCCATTCCCCGCCAAACCGGCGACGCAGATCGCCTTCGGCAGCGGCATCCTGGAAGGCGATGTCACCAATAACGATGGAACAGTTCGGCCGAAGGTGATTTTCCATTAAAAACCGGATAAGATCCACCTTTTCTTCAAGGGGGAAATGGTGAAAAGTGTAAGCCGACACTATATAATCATACAGTCGTGGAAATTCGGGTGGGAGTGCAGCGCGCAGGTCGTTCAACGCCAGGTTGGCGTCAGGAAGTTTTACCTGTGCCAGTTTGAGCATTTCGATTGAAAAATCCAGTCCCCAGACATGGCAGCCCTTTTCAGAAAAGAGAAGTGCCAGGTTCCCAGTGCCGATACCGAGGTCGAGGATGGAGCCTTGCGGTCGCGGCGCGGTTAACTGAACGATCGTTCTCAGTACTGTCGAGTAACCGTCAAACGGGAAACCGTGTTCATCCAGTGCGTCCCGGTCGTAACCGGCTGCCCAGTCATCAAACTCGGATGGAGGGAAAAGATTGTTCATCGTGTTATGACCCAATTATATCAACACGAAAGTAAACGGCTTTGTGACCGGTGGGGAACTTTACGATCAGATTGGGTGTTACCGGTTTGTAACATGACCCCTGTACCATAACAAACACCTTCCGGTAAACTAAATTGGATGACCTGTCGTTTTCAATGGGAAACTATGTGCCCCGGTGTGGCTATAATTAATAGAGGGCATTT
>DIWL01000090.1:7248-12081 GCA_002428455.1 Anaerolineaceae bacterium UBA6107
AAGCGGATCTGCTGGCGGAACTGGCACCGATGCTGGAGCGCGCGGGTTACTCCGTGACAACAGCCGGCGACGGTGTGCAGGCAATCCGTGTGGTGGAGGAGGTCAAACCTGACCTGGTGGTGCTGGATGTGTTGATGCCCCGCATGGACGGGAGAGAGGTATTGCGTCAACTGAGGCAGGCAGGAAACTGGACACCTGTGATCTTGCTTACCCGCGTGGGATCACCTACAGAACGCGCCATGAGCCTGCAGGAGGGCGCTGATGATTACCTCAATAAACCATTCGAACCGCTTGAACTGATCGCCCGCATCCAGGCGATTCTGCGCCGCGTTGAGCGGGGGAACCTGCCCCTCAATGCTTACCGCAATCTCTCCTGCGGCGACCTGGTCATTGACCGGCAGACGCGCACAGCCAGGATGGGGAAACGGGAACTGACGCTTTCAGCCCGTGCGTTTGCGGTACTGGAATACCTGGCGTTGCACAGCCAGGAAGTGATCACCCGCGAGCAGTTACTGGACCAGGTGTGGGGTTGGAGCGAGGTGGTGGGCACACGAACAGTGGACACGCGCATTACTGAACTGCGCCGTGCCCTGGATGATGAAGCGGACGCCCCCCGGTATATTGAGACCGTGATCGGCGCAGGCTACCGATTCCTGGGCAGGGTGGAAGGATTATCATGAACGGGAAACTCCTCCAGCGGTGGATCGGACCAGCCTGTACAGCACTGATCGGAATCCTGGGTGCGCTTCTGGCTCAAACCGGGGTCATTCCGAACCTGCTGTTCCAGGGTGATTTTCACTTTCCTCTCTCGGCATTGATATTGATAATCAGCCTGCTCGCCGCCATAATCTGGTCGGTGATCAGTATTGGCGGCATGGTTGGGGAAAAGCGGATTCAGCGTTCATTGATACAGGCACGAGCTGCTCAAGCCCAGGAAAAGCAACGCTTTATCAGGCGGTTGGATCACGAGTTGAAGAACCCCATCACGACGATCAGGCTGGGAGTGGCCAATCTTCAGGAGCGGCATCGCGGCGATGTGGAAGTGAGCGGCTCGCTGGAGCATATTACCAACCAGGTGCAGCGGCTGCAGAGCCTGGTGGAAAACCTGCGCAGACTGGTGGAACTGGATGAAAGCAGCCTTGACCTGGCGTTGGTGGACCTCCCGGAGGTGCTGGAGGATGCGGTGGAATTGGCAGGTACTGGGGAGCAGGAGGGCAGGAAGGTTGAACTGACCATCCAGCAGGTTCCCTGGCCGGTCGCACACATCAGGGCTGACCGCGATATGCTTCTGGTGGCATTCCGCAATCTCATTGAGAACGCGTTGAAGTTCTCAGCTCCGCAGGGAAGGGTGGAGGTTCGCGCCTCCGAAGATGGTCACCAGGTGCTGATCGAGGTGGACGACAATGGCCGCGGGATTTCCCCTGAAGATCTGCCGCTGGTATTTGATGAGCTTTCCCGCGGGACGAACGCCCGCGATGTACCCGGCAGCGGCCTGGGGCTGACGCTGGCACGGCGCATTATTGAGCTGCACCACGGCAACCTAACCGTGAACAGCCGCCTTGACCAGGGAACCATGGTGCGGGTTCAACTCCCCATCCAATAATGATGATGTTTCAGGATTGTGACGCTGTGCAACAAAAAGATAACCCGATAGGTAAATGGCATAACCTCCAATGAATTATGCTTAGGGTGAAAGAGAGGTACCCATGAAACCGATAAAATATTTGTTCCTGATTACTATGATCGTACTGCTGGCCGGTTGTACCAAAGTTGGAATTAATGTGGAGGTACACCCACCGGCTGGAACTCCGACCGCGGATGAGATGACGCAGGTTGAGAAGACTGAGCCTGTCGACACCTCCACCCCTGCGCAGCCAACCTTACCGCCAACAGAGATCCCCACTCCAACAGCCGAACCTCAGTTGGGCGGGGCTAGCGGGATCCTTTTCGCCTCAAACAGCGGGGGAGTCTACCAGGACCTCTACCTGCTGGATTTCTCTTCAGGGGAGACAACGCGACTGACGCAGGGTGATTCAAATGTCTTCCCGGGGCCGTTCTCGCCGGATGGTAAACAGATCGTCTTTACGGGATTTGGACTGACTTCTTCCTATGTAGGTGTGATGAACGCGGACGGCAGCGAGCCGGTGGACCTGACCAACCTGCCTGATGTGGATGACGGCTTTCCAGAATGGTCGCCGGATGGTGCACAAATTGCCTTCACCTCCCGGCGCACCGGCAACAACGAGGTCTTTGTGATGGATCCGTGGGGATATAACATCGTACAGTTGACCGAGAATCCCACGGACGATTTTGCTCCGTCCTGGTCTCCGGATGGAAAGATGATTGCATTTCTCTCTGACCGCGACAACACCACAGGTGTGTATTCCATCTACATCATGGACGCAGACGGCGGGCGGGTGAGGCGCTTGACCAATGACGGTGGCAATGATTACACCCCCCAATGGTCACCGGATGGCAACTTCATCGCCTTCCGCTCGGTGATGAGTGGAGGTTCGGATATCTACTCCGTGGCAGTGGATGGCAGCCAATTGACCAACCTGACAAACAATCCGGCTGAAGAATGGTCACCATCATGGTCGCCTGATGGCAGCTATATCGCCTTCCAGACAGACCGGGACGGTAACTGGGAAATTTACACCATGAACGCGGATGGGTCGGGTCAAACCAACCTGACCAACGACCTGGCGGATGACGAAATGCCATTTTGGAAACCTGATAGCGAAGAAAGCGCGAGGGTTAGCACGAACAATAAACTGGCATTCATCGCGTCGACGGGTGATGATATGGCACTTTTTACAATTGAAGCTGCCGGGACGAATCTCACTCAATTGACCCAGGAGACGATGCTGATTATGAACCCGGTATGGGCACCGGATGGTCAAAAGATTGCTTTTGAGGGTTGCGCGGGCGGTAGTATGTCGGCTGATTGCCCTCCTGGGGTTTCGTTTGAAATCTATGTGGTGAACCAGGATGGATCGAACCTTGTGAATATTTCAAAAGATCCTTCAATGGACCGATACCCAACCTGGTTATCCTCGAGTGAGATCGCATTCAGCTCTAACCGGACTGGAAAAGAAGAAATTTACTCCACCAAATTGGATGGAACTGCCTTGGTCCAAATTACCGACAGCTCAACCCTGAACACAAGCCCCAGGGGTTCATCGGATGGGAAATGGCTGGCGTATCACTGCGCGCTGGATGGTGAAACCCAAATCTGCATCCAACCTGTTGATGATAGTGACCAAGTGATTAAGGTGGAGGGAACTGGACCGGTGTGGATCCCTCTCGGTTCGGAAAACACGCAACGCTTGGCTTTCACTTGCTGGTCTGCCGGGCACAGCGATATTTGCACGGTCAAGCCGGACGGGACAGATTTAATAAACCACACAAAGACAAATTCCGTTGATGAAATCTCCCCTGCGTGGTCACCCGATGGGCGTTGGATTGTCTACCAAAGCAACCAGGATGGTGTAATAGCTATATACACTATTTGTGTTGATTGTGCGGCGAATCCGGCTGGTGGTCGATTGATAAGTGGAACAAATAATTACAACAATCCAACCTGGTCACCAAATGGATTGATGATAGCCTGCACATCGAATGGGTCAATCTTTATAACTGGGGTAGATAATAATAACCAAAAGATGATTGCCCATGATGTGTTCGGTTCTCCCATTTGGCAACCGTAATTTCACAGGAGAGTATCAAGGGGACGATTCCGTAGGTTTCGACCAATCTGAAGCTTAAATTATCCGCAACAAATGTGCTATTACCGCTTCTCCCACATCAGCGCGAGCGTGTTATCGTTGAGGTCGCGCAGGAAGGCCATCCACAGTTCGTGGTCGGGCATCTGCGCCACCAGTTCGGGCTCCTGGTCGAACAGCACCCCGCGTGCTTTGAGTTCATCAACGGCTTTCGGAAGGTCATTCACCTGGTAATAGAGGATCGAGCTGTTGTGACCCCCAAGTTTTCCAGCCGGAAGATCCAACAGGAGGCGCACCCCGCCGCAATCAAAGAACGCCAGCCCGGGCGGTGCCTGGAATAAGAAGTTCATTCCCAACTCATCGCGGTAAAAAGGATCGACCTTTCCAAATCACGCACCGGTATGGAGATCTGACCGATGCGGTCCAGCTTAAATTTGGTGTTTTTTGTTTCCGGCATTTCCAGCTCCTGATCTCATCGATTTTTCCAGTCACTCAATTGTAATCAAAAAGGAGCGGGCTTAAAACCCGCTCCTCTTGTTCATTCGGTGTTGACTGTGTATTACTTGTAAACAGTGATGCTGCTTACCGCGTTGGCAGCGGGATTGTAAGTGTACCCGGTGAGGCTGAGATTGGTCACTGTGAACAGCACGGACGGGACGGTCAGTTTCATGCTGCCGCTGGTGATGGAGCAGGTTCCGGTAGAGCCGGTGGTGCAGGTTCCGGTTCCGGTGAAACCGTTGCTCCACGCACCGCTGACCACAACACCGGTAACCGGCGCATCGTTGGCATCTTTGACAGAGGTCGTAACCGTGGCAGTCCATTTATTCCTGGATAAGGTCTTTGTTGAGGTTAGAGCAGCCACATGAATTTCACCGTCCGTGGTCCCGCCGCCGCCGGTGAGGGCGATGATCGCGTCCGCAGCCTGTACCAGACCGAAACCGTAGTACACGTCGCGCCCGGCAGTACCGAGGTCTTCAGCTGTCGAGGTCAGCGCATTGCGGACTTCCACGTTGGTGGCCGTGGGATCGGCGCTCCAAACGAGGGCAGCCACCGCAGAAGCATGCGGGGTGGCCATGGAAGTGCCGTCATAGTATTCATAGCTGCTGGC
>DIWL01000022.1 GCA_002428455.1 Anaerolineaceae bacterium UBA6107
GCCGTAAAAAATCCCCCGGCGGGTTTTCAGTATCACCGGGGGAAGATCAGACTAATCAGCTTTACTTCTTCTTGAAGGTGATTTCCGTTCCTTCCTCGTTGAGGTCAACCAGGACGGTGTCACCGGAAACAAAATCACCAGAAAGCAACGCAATCGATAACGGGCTTTCAACGTACTTCTGCAACGCTCGTTTGAGCGGGCGTGCGCCAAATGAAGGATCAAAACCTTCCTTGGCAAGCCACTCGCGGGCAGCCGCGGTCAATTCCACCTGCAATCCGTGCTCTTCAAGCCTGGTCCGCACCTCTTTCATCTGCAGATCAACGATCTCCAGCATCTGATCGGTGGTGAGGGGTGAGAACATGATAATCTCATCGATCCGGTTGAGAAATTCCGGTCTGAAAGTGCTCTTGAGTGACTTTTCGATCTTTTCCTTTGCCAGGCGATCTTCATCTGTATCCGTTTTTTGCAGGAAGCCCAGTGTACCGCCCTGGCGGACAAATTCAGTGCCCAGGTTGCTGGTCATGATCAACACGGTATTACGGAAGTCCACCACCCTGCCCTGACCATCGGTCAACCGGCCATCATCGAGGATCTGCAGCAAAGCGTTCCAAACTTCCGGGTGGGCCTTTTCGATCTCATCAAACAGGATGACGCGATACGGACGGCGCCTTACCGCTTCTGTCAACTGTCCGCCCTCTTCGTAACCCACGTAACCCGGAGGTGCACCGAACAGGCGTGAGACCGTGTGTTGTTCATGGTATTCGCTCATGTCCATTCGAACAAGTGCATCCTCATCATCGAAGAGGAATTCAGCCAGTGCTTTTGCCAGCTCGGTCTTTCCCACCCCTGAAGGTCCGATAAATATGAAGGAGCCGATCGGGCGCCGGGGATCTTTCAATCCGGAGCGGGCGCGCCGGATGGCATCCGAAATCGCGTGGATGGCCTCCTGCTGACCGATGATCCGCTCGTGCAGGCGGTCTTCCATTTTGAGCAGCTTGGCGCTCTCGGCTTCCATCATCTGGCTCACCGGAATACCGGTCCATTGCGCCAGCACCTGGGCGATGTCATCCACATCGACCACCTCGTCCAGCTTGTGTTCCTCTTCCCATTTATCGCGATCAGCGTTGAATTGTTCCTCCAGGCGCAAGCGTTCCGCTTTCATGCGCGCCGCCCTTTCGTAATCACGCTCCACACCAGCCAATTCCTCTTCCGCTTTCAGGCGGTCCAGCTCTGATTTGGCCTTCTTCAGTTCAGGCGGCATGGAATATAAGGCTACACGTAGTTTTGCAGCTGCCTCATCCATAAGATCAATTGCCTTATCCGGCAGACGCCGATCGGTGACATAGCGTGAACTTAATTTCACTGCGGCTGACAGCGCATCGTCCGAAAAATGCACCTTGTGGTGCGCCTCATAGCGATCACGTAGCCCCATCAGCATTTTCAAAGTGTCATCTTGCGTTGGCTCATCAACAAAAACCGGGGCAAAGCGCCGCTCAAGTGCTGAATCTTTCTCGATGTGCTTCTGGAATTCGTCCAGCGTTGTCGCACCTACGCATTGCAGTTCGCCGCGTGCCAGTGCCGGCTTGAGCATATTGGATGCGTCCATTGCGCCCTGCGCCGCGCCAGCTCCTACCACGGTGTGCAATTCATCAATAAACAGGATGATCTCACCTGCAGAACGCTGCACTTCCTCGATCGAAGCTTTCAACCTTTCCTCAAACTCACCACGGAAGCGTGAGCCGGCGATCATCGCACCCAGGTCAAGCGAGATCACCTTTTTCCCCATGAGGATCTCGGGGACATCATTCGAGGCAATCTTCTGTGCCAAACCTTCTACGATGGCCGTCTTACCGACCCCAGCTTCGCCGATCAGCACCGGGTTATTCTTTGTGCGCCGGGAAAGGATCTGCATCACACGCAGTATTTCGTTGTCACGCCCGATCACAGGGTCAAGTTTGCCCTCGCGCGCCTGCTGGGTGAGGTCCCGCGAATATTTCTCCAGTGTCCGGTAACGGCTTTCAGCCTGCGGATCGGTCACCCGTTGACCGCCGCGCAATTGGTTGATCGCGTCCAGCACACGCTCGCGGTTCAAACCGGTTGTTTCGAGCAAGCGGGCTGCCGGTGTGTTCTTTTCACTAAGGATGGCGAGGAAGAGATGTTCCGTTGATATGTATTCGTCCTTCAGTTTGCTGGCTTCCTCGTTAGCAAGGTCAATGATCCGTTTTACGCGTGGAGTGATAAAGATCTGTCCCGCGCCGCTGCCGTAAATGCTGGCTTTAGGGCTGGTCTTTAAAATATAATCCAGGCGCTCCTCCAGGATCTGGGGATCGACTTTGAGGATTTCAAGGATCTGCGGTACAACACCTTGCGGTTGTTCGATCAACGCCAGGAGGATATGTTCAGTGTCGATCTGGTTATGGCCATATCGCTGAATGATCTCGGCTGCCCGTTGCGCAGCTTCCTGTGCTCTTTCGGTAAATCGATCAAATCGCATCATTATTGACTCCAGTTAAATTAATACTAGACTAATTGTCTATTGCAATAAGCATACCAAAGGAATCAAAGATTTATATAAGAATTCGTGCAGGATTAGCCCACCCGTTTGTACACCATTTCACCGCGTACAATGGTCATCTGCACTTGCAGATCGTCATTCAGCAGCACCAGGTCAGCGTCCATTCCGGCGTTGATTGACCCCATGTGACGGTCGATGCCGATCACCCTGGCGGGGTTGGTGGATGCGCACGCGCAGATCTGCTCAAGCGGTTTGGCGGAAATTTCGATCAGGTTGCGCAGTGCCGCGTCCATCGTCAGCACCGAACCAGCCAGGGTACCGTCCAACAGGCGCACCTCGTTCCGTGTAAAACGGAACTTCCTACCCTGAATACTAAAGATTCCCTCAGGCATACCGGTGCCGGCGATGGAATCCGTAACCAGCACCACTTTATTTTGGGGTTTTACGCGCAGCAACAGGCGCATCGCCGCAGGATGAACATGAACCTTATCCGCGATCAATTCACATGAAAGGTCGTCCAGCTCAAGCGCAGCCCCCACTACTCCTGGCTCACGCTGATTGAAGGCACGCATGCCATTGAAACAATGTGTGATGTGCCGTACGCCGGCTGACACGGCTTTCCGCATATCCGCATAAGTTGCATCTGAATGTCCGGCTGAGACAACGATCCCCCGTTCCACGCAGGCATGGATCAGCCACTGGTTTTCCTCGATCTCAGGAGCAAGTGAAACAAGCTTTACCAATCCGGAATCCAGGTAAGGCAGCACCTCATCCGGTCGGGCCGGGCGGATCTGCTGTGGGCTTTGCGCCCCGGCTCGCATAGGATTGATAAAGGGTCCCTCCAGGTGAATGCCCAACAGAGCAGCCCCCTCTTCACGACCCATCACCTCCTGTGCCGTTTCTAGTGTTTGCCTGATCACATCTGCCGAAGCCGACCAGGTGGTGGCTAGAAAACCTGTTACACCATGAGAGGCGAAAAAACTGGAGACGCGTTGAAAATCATCCACAGTCGCGGTCATGAGATCCACCCCAGCCGCTCCATGCGTGTGCAGATCGATAAACCCCGGCAGGAGGTAGTGTCCTTCTACCCGAATTTCTTGATTGGCTTTTGTTCGAATGTCTTGCGGGGGTTCACCTTTACCGTGTGCCGCTATGCTCCTGCCATTGGTTAACAACCATCCTCTGGTCAGCACCCCCTCTGACGCGATGACCCTGGCATCGGTAAACAGAATACGGTTTTCTTTCATGATCTGCATCTTCATTGTATAGCCACGACCGTGGTGCGTCAACAACAAGATGAAATTTGTGTTGCAGGTGTAAAATAAGCGCTATGATTCCGGTTGTGTTTGATCCCCATATCCGTCCGATCAACCTGCGCCGCGACCTGGTGGCAATTGCTGATTTGATCGAGGTTGCCTTTGCGGGTCAGATGGATGTGGAAGGCAGGGAGTACCTGCACCATATCCGCCAGGTTTCACGCAGCCTGGGCGGTTACATCATGGATGGAACCACCCCCGAAACCTCACAGCTCCCTTTCCAGGGCTACCTTTGGGAGGAGGATGGGCGGATCATCGGGAATCTTACCCTCATCCTGGTACGCAAGCAGCAATCCCGCACCTACTTCATTGCCAACGTGGCGGTGCTGCCCGAACACCGCGGCAGGGGCATTGCCAGGCAACTGACTGACCGCGCCATCGCTCACGTCCAGGCCCACCAGGGCAGGCGGATCTACCTGCAGGTTCGGGCAGACAATAACATCGCGCAGCACATCTATCGCAGCAGCGGATTTGAAGATTTTTCCTGCCGGACCACCTGGGTTTTTTCCGAACACCGGCGGATTGGCGAAGCAGTATCTTCCGGGACCAAAGTGACACGTAGAAACCGGGCAGATTGGCCACAACAGAAGGAATGGCTCAACCAGACCTATCCATCCGAGATCTCGTGGAACCTGCCTTTCAGTCTGGATCGGCTCAAACCGGACCTGTTCAACAACCTAAAAAATTTTCTCAACGGATTTTCGACCCGCACCTGGTCTGCCAGGCAGGACGATCGTCTGATCGGTGTGGCCACCTGGGAGAGCGGGTTCACAGGTTCAGATTATGTCTGGCTGGCTACCTCGCCTGCCTGGGAGGATGATGCCATCCGGTCGTTAATTCCGGTGATCACAACGCGTGTCTTCCGGCCGCAAAAGCTGATGATCAATTACCCGGTTGCCAGGGGTAGTGCTGCTTTCTCTGAATGCGGCATGCGTGAACTGAACACACTCGTCTGGATGAAAAAAGAGATCCCATTGGATTACTCTCCGGTTATCTGAGTGCAACTTTTCGATCATGCTTCCGTAAATAGTGACAGAGGAGATACAAATGAAACACTTTTTTTGGAAGGTCCTGATCAATGCCGGCGCGTTATACCTGGCGATTTGGTTGTTACGGCCGAATATCGTTATGCAGGAAAACGCCTGGTATGCTTACATTGTATTGGGGCTGATCTTTGGCCTGGTGAACACCCTGATAAAACCCATCGTGATGTTTGTTAGTTGTCCGCTCATCCTCCTCACCCTGGGGCTGGGCACGTTGCTGGTGAATACGGTGTTGTTCCTGCTGACCGGCTGGCTTGGTACGGTTGTGAATTCTGGTTTTGTCATCCCGGAAAACAGCCTGTGGTATGCCTTCCTTGGTGCCCTCATCGTTAGCTTCGTCAGCTTCATCGGCAACCGGATATTTGTCGGAAAAGATTAAGAACCGTCTGTGAGATAAAATAAAGCACCCTTATGGGCGCTTTATTTTATCTAGGGTGTTGCAGCAGTGAATATCCAAGTAAAGGTAACTGGATCCCACTCAAAAACTGTTGTTCCGTCTTGCTGCAGCAAAACCCAGTTGTCCTGTGCATCTTTTTCCGGTTGAACTCCAAGGGGAAGTAATTCAGCTATGCTGTCCGGGATAAGAGGCTCCCACTCCGTACCATCCGTGCTCAGGCGATAAACCGGCATCTCCATGTCATTAACCACCAAACCGCTGTCAGCATCATACGTAACCCCCGCTGGTAGCACAGGATTTTCCGGCTCAACCGGTACTGATTCTGCCACCCGGGCGGGCAGGCTGAACCGGAGCACGAAGTTGTTTTCCGCGTCGCTCACCCAGACCCTGCCGCTCGCGTCAACTGCAATACCGGTTGGTAATCCAAAGCCATCGATGCCGGAACTGGGCGCACCCCAGCCGCGTATGAAGTTTCCACTCGGGTCAAATTCAAGTACGCGGTACCCGTCCGGGTCCGTCACGAACACATTTCCTTCGGCATCCAGCGCAATGAAGGGCTTGTTGTTGATCGATTGCCCAAACCAGGCGGATACTGACCATTCCTTTACAACGGCGTAATTCTCATCGGTTCTTTCAAAAACCTGGATGCGCTGATTCCACGTGTCTACCACGTATATAAGCCCGTTCCCGTCCACCGCAATCCCCACTGGTTCATCAAATTCTCCAGGGTTGATCCCGTTTGTGCCAAACTGCGTCTGGAACTCACCATTACTGCTGAACACAGCTACACGGTTGTTACCGGTGTCCGTGACATACACGAGACCATTATCATCCACTGCAATTCCGCGCGGCCCCCAGAACTGATCCGGTTGTTCGGCCAGTCCCGGCATCCCCCACATGGTGATGAATTTTCCGTCCGCGTTGAACACCTGTATGCGATGGTTCCATGTATCCGCAACATACACCAGGTCATCCGGACCGATCGCGATTCCCCATGGTTCGTTGAACGTCCCGCCTGGTGCATTGCCGCTGTCCACCGTGGTATAACTGCCCCAGCTCAACAGGAACTCGCCTTCGGAACTGAACTTCTGAACACGGTGATTCTGAGAGTCAGCCACATAGATGGATCCATCCCCGGCGATAGCGATACCCCGCACCGCTGAAAGCTGTCCCTCACCGTTACCGGTTGACCCGAAGATTTTATTCGGCGTTAGTTCGATGTGGTTGATTTCATATGGATCGGTTTCGACCACCTCTGTCTGCACGGGCAGCGCGCCGTAGGTCCATATTTGGGAAACGATGTCTTTTTTTATGAACAAGTGAATGTTTTGGGAAGGCTGCCAGGTCTCCAGGCGCAAATTATTGTTTCCCGAAACCTTCGCATACAACGTATAGTCCTTGTACAGCCAGATATCGAGGATTGCCTGGCGCATTTCCGGATTGATTAATCCTTTCCAGATGCGGTCCCAGGTCAAACCAAAGTAATCCTGCATCGGCCAGACCAGGCGTGTGTATTTTGTCTCAAAATAACCGTCTTTCAGGATCGCCTGGGTCTTGGAATAACGCTCATCGTCCGCAATAACGATCGGATAATTCAACAAATCGCGGGTCAGGTCATCCTGCAGCCATACCTTGTTCGGGTAATCGCGGAAATACCACCAGTAGGGGTAAAGTGCATCACCAATGTAGGCGACTTTGACATCCTTGCCCCCGGTTGTACGCAGCGAGATTTCTTCCACCTGTTCCAGCACATCTTTGGGACCTCGGGCAGAATGAGCGTAGACCAGGAACTCTTTCGCGTTGTCGTAATTGATGAAATTAGCCTGGAACGCAGAGCGCACGGTGAAGACGAGCAGCACTGCTCCCAGGGCTAATAGCAATAATTTTACGATCTGACCTGTCCGCCATTTATTGAGCCACTTCATCAGCAGCCAGCCTGATATAACCAGGGCGATGCATGAAAACAAGAAGGTACTGGTCGTGCGTAATTGATCCAGTTCCTTGCCGGAAAACGGCCTTTCCGGACCGATCAGTGCAGCCGCAACCGCACCCAGGCTTACAAGGAATACCGGCAACACCAGCAGGATCAATCCAGCCTTCTTTCCAGCCATCTGCCGGAAAGGTGTGGAATCCACCAGGTACCCGAAACCAAACCCGGCGCAAAGGATCATCGGCAGGGTGATGTGCACGGTCAACCACGGCATCTTCTCACCTGCCAGGGTGTACGCCAGCAGGCTCATCACTGACCAGAACAATAACAATGCCAGAACAGGCTGTTTTTGCGGTGCTTCATCTTGAATCTCCTCGGTTTGGTCTGCAGTCTGCGTCTCGAAGAGGATGTCCATTCCATCAGTACCGCTATCCAGTCTGTTTGATTCCATTGAGAACGCTATCCGCTCATCCACGGACTCGTCCTCAACCTCCTTCACAATCCGGGTAACTGGCTGGTCAACCCTGTTTTCCAGCACCGGCAGTTCTACCGGCTGCACGAACATTTCTTGGGCAAGTACCTGTGCGTGTGGTAGGATGCCGGGCACGGTCGAGAACAATTTGTGCTTCAATCCAATGAACAACGCGAGAAATGTACCGACCAGCGGTAGAAACTCATACATCGGCACTTGCAGGAAAGCGAAGAAAAACCACGGTTGTGAGCCGCGGTTCACGCCCTGTTGTGTCAACCAATAGCCAAGCGAGCCCACCAGGCCGGTAAAGAATCCCTGCCCGTTGGTGAAAAACGTGGTGTAAAAAATGGTGAAAATGGCATAGAAGATACCAATGTTGACCGCCCACAGACGCGGCTTCCACAACAACCCCAACACAAGCGAGAGGATCACAGCACCGAGCAGGAAGAGCGAGGTACTGACCAACCCGGTTTCTGAATAATCCAGCGGGTTTAACCCGGCCAGGTTCATCGGAAAAGCGATCAACTGCGGCAGGATCATCGAGATGGTTAATATCAGCAGGTCAAAGGAACGCATCTCCTTCACAACCGCCAAGCTCAACGATCGAATCAGTACCAACGCTGCCGCCACCAACCCCGCCAGGGCTAATCCCAGGCTGGCCAGCATCAGGATATGATAAGTCTCGGTTTGCGCAGGAGGAGGGTCAGCTACCGCGAGGTCTGAATACATGATCGCCGCGCCTAATGCAACCGCCAGGAATAGCAGCACACCGACCATAGCATACAAGAACAAATCCCGCCGCGCAGGAACGGTCCACTGCTTGCGGATCACATCCCGCAGGAATAACACGGCGAGGAAGATGAGCAACTGGGCGGTGTAAATAAACGCGGTCTCTTTAGTCACAAAGTGCAACGCCAAAACAATAGTAAACAGGTACAGGATGTTGTGCCGTCCGGTTTCCAGGTAGCGCAGCACCGCGTAAAGCATCACAACGCCAAACAGCGCGACAAACGCCTCATTACGCGTGTATCTGCCGTAGAACATCATGTAAGGTGAGACCGTGAAGAATAATCCAGCCAATAATGCACCTGTCCTGCCCAGGTACCTGCGAAAGGCGAATAGGACAAATACCACAGCAGCGATGCTGAACAACGCTGCCGGCACACGCGAGGCAAAATCCGAGTCACCCATCAGGAAATAACTGGCTGCCAACAGGTGGAACTGCAGCGGGCCGTGGGTAACGGGGTCGTGCGCGTATCCCCTGCCCTGATATAGTTCATAAGAAGGCACCACGTGGTTGACCTCATCGTGGCTCATCACCCGCAAACCGACCGCGTAAAACCTTGAGATGACCGCGGCGATGATGATCAACGTCACCAGCAAGTGTTCAACAGTGACCCCGGGAAAAAGCGGGGTAACCGGTTTATGCAACCACGAATTCTTTGAGTCAGGATTTACGGCAGCTTCCATTTTGAGCACTACCTTTTAACATGATTTGAAGAAACAAATCCCATTCAGGCGATATTTCTGATTCAACGTTCTAGCCAATTTGGATTTGGCGTCATACTTTACTGTGCAGCAAGGTTGAAGTAATTGTAAACCGCGCGCGTAAGATCAGCATATAATTGATTGGCGTCATCCCAGATGATCTGGTTCGTATTATGAATAAATATTGCGAGCACAAAATTGCCACCCGGGGTGTACACCAACGCCGCATCACCGACTGTGTGCATCAATCCGTCCAGCGGATCAATCGCCCAACCATGCTTGTGCCCGATCTGTGTCCCATCCGGTAGACCAGCCTCGATTAGGACACCGATGCGATTTTGCGTCAGGTAGGAGATCATCGATTTGCACTCTCCGGAAGTTATCTCACCTGGAAAAGCTGCGATCAGGCTGCCCCCGGAATACTGGGCACATTGATAGATATCGGAAAGCAGCATCCCGATCTCTGCTGGTGTGGTCTGGTTATACGGGTCTGGCTCTGTGTTCACGTCCTGACGTGTGTTGGCCGGCGTGTTAATTCCTCCCGAAAGCAACGGTGCACCGACATAAAACATACCATCCAGGTAAGTGCTTTCCAGTCCAATTGCTTTCATGGTTTTGGTCACATCCAGGGGTCCCAAGGTCGGATCGAGCACTTCGACCATCAGGGCATCGGTCGAAACATTGTCCGACATGGCGATCATCTCCTGTACCAGTTCCGAGATCGCTGGAGGGGCTGGTTCCTCGATCTCACGGTAAGCAGAGGTCATGACGGCGATCTTGATCGTGCTGTCCGCGGAAAAAGCGATTCCCGGGGTCAATACCTCGCCATCACGATACGCGACCTGCATATCCATTCCGGAATTCAGATCTTGCATGTAAATTTCTACCTCACCGGTAAATTCGTTTACATCCACGATCTGCTGCAAAAGCAGTTGCAAATTTTGCAATGATGGTCGTGACAGTTCACCCCTCACCAACGGCAGGTTGACCACTCGCGCCGTAGGCGAACGTAACGCAGCGCTGACAAGGTTGACCGCGCGGTCCACATCCAGGGTTTTCCCGGGGTCAGCGGATTCAAAACTCACACTGCCGGGAACCGGCTGATAGGAAGTACCCCCTGTGTCATAACGTGCAGCGATCTCATTTTCAAGGTAAGCCCTGATACGGTCCAGGTCGATATCTGCCCGTAAGGGTACCTCCGCAGAAGGTGGCAACTGGTTGAACAGGTAGGCTACAAAAGATGGCCAGAATGGCTGAGCTGCCCGCGCCTGATCAGCCGCGGTCATCAGGGCGGTCAGGTCGAGTGAAAACCCCAGGGTGGAAGGCCTGACCTGGATAACGTTCTCGGCGTAGCGCAGCTCGATGGGGATCGAGTATGCCTGGGTGATACGGGACGCCGCCTGCTCCATGGATAAGCCTGTCACATCGACACCGGCAATCTTTGTACCTGTGGTAAAGGACGCTCTCAACCGGCTAAATACCACCAATTGGAAAACGATCAGCACCACGGCGGCAAAAATCAACCCCAATGCAATCCAACGGTAAATGGAAAATCGCCCAATTCGTTTCATATGTGTCAATGCGACCAATCGAACAAATTTTACCAGAGTTTGAACTGCACATCAGGTGGGGTGACAATGTGCAATTTCCACCACTTTGGTTATACTTATTGTATGAATCACAGCAATACGCCGACGTCTACCGTTTTGAAACGCATTTTCCCCTTCACTTTGCTGAATGAATCAGATTTACGGATGATCCTACCGCAGATTGAGACGGTCGATCTCTCTTCAGGCGGCTGCATCTACAAGACGGGTGATGTTCCCGACTCACTTTATTTCATCCTTTCAGGCGGGGTAAGGTTGATCATTCGTGATCCGGATCAGGGTGATATGGAAACCACGCTCTCTACTGGTGACCATTTTGGTGCCGAAGTTCTTTCCTCCACCGATTACCGCCTCAACGACGCGGTTTGCAGCAGTGATACCAGGCTGCTGCGGTTAAATAGGGATGAATTAGACGGACTCTCCAAAACGTACCCTGCAATACGCAAAGCCCTCAGGTTGATCTACCGCACTCACAAGCATTGGAATCACCTGGTTTTACCCTGGCTTGGCGAAGATGAAAAGGTATTGCTCATCTCCCGCCGGCACCCGCTTTTCCTGTTTTTGCGCGTCGGGGTGTTTGGTGTAACGGGTCTCGTTGGCTCCGGGATTTTGCTGTCGCTTGCCATTGCACCAACCGGTATCTCAACCGGATTGCTGATATTTGCCCTGTTCATCTTCCTCCTCGGAGCGTTCCTTGCCATTTGGGCCGGTCTGGAATGGACCAACGATTACTTCTTCATCACTGGTGAAAGAGTGCTGGTGCAAAAGAAAATGGTGGGATTTTATGACAGCCGCCAGGAATCCCCCTACAGCGCCATCCTATCCACTGGTCTTGAATCCACCATTTGGGGACGGGCATTTGGTTTTGGCGCCATTCACATGCGCACCTACACCGGCGACCTCACCTTCAAACGCCTTCCTTTCCCTGAGGTGATCTACGATCTACTTGAATTTCAACGTTATCGTTCCGTGCGTGAAACACAGCAACAGGACCGTGCTGAGATCCGCGATACACTGCAGGAACGCATTCAGGGAAAGTCCGCCACAAAGCGCGCCAGCCTGAAAGATCTAAAACCCGAAATGTCATCCACCTACACCAACGGCTCGCTGCTCGATCTGCTGGCCCGCTTCTACGGTTTGCGCCGGGAGCGCTCTGGTTCGGTAATTTATCGCACACACTGGTGGAAGCTGCTGGGTAAAACCATCCTTCCTGCCCTGCTCCTCATTGGCGTGGTCGTATTTCTCGTGTTGAGATGGATCGGACTCACCCCATCACTAACGGATACCCAGGCGTATGGTGCTGCGCTGATCGTGGCATTGGTCAGCTGGTGCTGGTGGTTGTACCAGTACATCGATTGGCACAATGACATTTACATCATCACACCTGATCAGTTGGTCGATGTCAACCGTACCCCCCTCGGAAAAGAGGAACGTCGTTCTGCCCCGATTAAGAACATCCAGACCGTGCAATTCAAGCGCAAGGGGATTATCGGGCTGGTGCTAAATTTCGGGACCGTCCGCATTCAGATCGGCAACGAGGAATTGACCTTTGATAATGTTTACGACCCTGCAGCCATCCAGGCGGAGGTATTTTCCTACTTCAAGAAATATAACCAGCGCATTCACAAAGTGGAACAGGAAAAACTGGCTGATTGGATCAAAACATACGATGAGATCAGGCACGGGCGCCCTGGTACCTCCCAAAATCAAGATAAAAACGGGTAAAATAGCATTGCAACACGGAGGAATGACTATACATGGCATTACGTGAGATTATTACCCTACCGAATCCGGTCCTGCGCAGAAAAGCCCGCAAAGTGACCGATTTTGGCAAAGAGTTTCAACAACTGGTGAACGACATGATCGAAACAATGCGTGAAGCGCCGGGTGTGGGGCTGGCCGCTCCGCAGATTGCCGTATCCGAACGCCTGATCGTGGTTGAATTTGGCGACGAAGAGAATGAAGAAGCCCCGCAGAAGTTGTACGTGGTGGCCAATCCGGAGATCACTGAGGCATCCGAGGAAATGGTTGAAGGGATAGAAGGTTGCCTTTCCGTTCCCGGGTTGGTGGGCGAGGTGGAACGCCACACCTCGATCACCGTCAAAGGCTTAAACCGCTTTGGCAAGCCTACCCGCATCAAAGCCGAAGGCTGGTTGGCGCGCATTTTTCAACATGAAATGGATCATTTGGACGGCATCCTTTATCCCGACCGGTCGGACAAGGTCTGGAAGCCCGCCCCGGATGAAGAGATACCGCTTGATTAGTCTATGCATCTGACGCATCTCTCCCTGACGAATTTTCGTCTGTTCTCCCGCCTGGATATGGATGTACCCCGGCGGATTCTCTTGTTGATGGGAGACAATGCCCAAGGTAAAACATCCCTGCTGGAAGCCATTTACTACATGGCCACTTTCAGTTCCTTTCACACCCAGAGCGACCGCCAGCTATTGAATTTCATCGCCACCCGGGAAAGCCTTTCAGTAGCGCGCCTTGTCGCCCAATACCGGCGTGGTGAACGTGCACACCGCCTGGAAATCCGCCTGATCCAGGATTCCAACGGTAACGGTGGCGCACGCCTGCGTAAAGAAGTCCTTCTGGACGGTGTTAAAACGCCCGCCTTTCAGGTGATCGGACACTTGAACGCGGTCATCTTCCTTCCGCAAATGACAGGCATCCTGGAGGATGGACCGGAAGAACGGCGCAGATATCTCAACCTCGCCATCTCGCAGTCACAGCCTGCCTATACCCGTGCCCTCTCCGAATATAACCAGGCGCTCACCCAGCGCAACGCACTGCTCAAGTTGCTTTATGAACGCGGCGGAGATACCTCCCAATTGGATTACTGGGATGAGATCCTGGCTGCGCACGGAGCCATCCTCATCGGAGCACGAATCGAAGCTGTCCAGGAACTGGAGCAGTTCGCCATGGGCGTGCATGAGCGGTTAACCGGTGCCACTGAGGTTATCCGCCTGATCTACCAGCCGTCTTACGACCCCCTCCCCCCGCCGCAGGGACAGATCTCGCTGCCTATGCAGGTACAGATCCAGCGCAACGGCCTGACCGCCGAAAAGGTCAAACAGGGCTTCATCACCCGGTTGGCCAGCCTGCGCCAGGAAGAGATCGCCCGCGGTGTCACCACTATCGGTCCCCACCGTGATGAGATGCGCGTCTTGTGCAACGGAATCGACCTGACCGATTACGGGTCGCGCGGTCAGATCCGCACTGCCCTGCTTTCATTGAAAATGGCTGAGGTGGAGTGGCTGAAAGCCAAAACCGGCGAGTGGCCTATCCTTTTGCTCGACGAGACACTGGCAGAGCTGGATACCCGGCGCCGCGCTTACCTACTGGAATATCTTGTGAATGTTGAACAGGCCATCCTCACCACCACAGATATGAATCTCTTCCCGTCTGATTTCAGGAGCAAATGTGAACGCTGGCAGGTCGTCAGCGGCAGCGTGGAGAAACTTAAGAACGAAGAATAATTACAGGGGTTTTTTGATCGGTAAACCCGCCCGGCGCGGATACTGCAGCGGTGTTGTGGCCTTCTTATCGATCACCACCAGGTAGCGTTCCTCAGCCACTCCCGGTAATGTAACCGGGCTGACCCGGCGCAAACTTCCCCCCAGTAAACGCATCGCCTTCTCAGCGCTCTGCACCTCTGCGTGAGCGTGCTCGCCTTTCTGCGCCAGCATTCCCCCGCTCACCCGCACCAACGGAAGCAGGTATTCCACCAGCACAGGCAGCTGTGACACTGCCCTGGCTACCGCCCAATCGAATTTTTCACGGTACTGCGCCTGCTGTCCCAGGTCTTCCGCCCGCGTAGTCAGCACCTCTACATTCTCCAATTTTAGTACTTCGACCATGTGCCGGCAAAAATCGGCTTTCTTCCCGACGGATTCAACCAGGGTCAACTTGAGGTCCGGCAGCATGATCTTCAGCGGGATGCCCGGAAAACCGGCACCGGTACCCACGTCTACCAGCCGTTCAGGAGTTGGATTGTTAAGTTCACAGATGGCTGTCAGTGAATCCAGGAAGTGCTTGGTGCGAATGGCTTCAGGTTCGTTGATCGCGGTCAGGTTTATTTTTTCATTCCATTCCAGCAATTCCTTTTCATATAATTGAAATGATCTCACCTGCCGTGCGTTCAGGTGTAGGCCTATGATCTTTGCGGTATCCTGTATAAATTTTTCCATTGCAAACAAATTATACCCGTGGCCTGCCACATCCATCAAAAAAGGATGTTATCAAAAAAGGGTGTTATCAAAAAAGGGTGTTATCAAAAAAGGGTTGACTCACACATCAAGTTCGGGTAAAATCGCTCTTGCAATTGGAAAGAATGCGGGCGTGGTTCAGTTGGTAGAATGTCTCCTTGCCAAGGAGAAGGTC
>DIWL01000059.1 GCA_002428455.1 Anaerolineaceae bacterium UBA6107
AGCAAATGAAAGAGCCACCGAAGGGAGTCGAACCCTTGACCCGTCGCTTACGAAGCGACTGCTCTGCCAACTGAGCTACGGTGGCTTGCTTCGAACGCCGGAATTATAAAGCACTCCATCACGTATGGCAAGCATCTCACAGAAATTCTATCCCGGGATGGATCACTCTTTAGGATTCTTCCTGTGCAAATGGTCCGCCCGCTGTACGGCACCTTTACCGAACTTTTCCCGCAATTCATCCAATGCCCCCAGCAAGCGCCGCTCTTTTTCAGTTTGGGTGTCAAAAAGCGATAACTGGTGAACCTGCTCGATCAGGTTTGCCCCACCCACACCGATCAGGCGCACCGGCCGGTCAGGCTGCCAGACTTTCTTCAACAGAGACTCGGCAGTCGCGTAAATAACCCCATCCTGATCTGTCGGGGCAGAAAGTGCCACCTGCCTGGTGAGCGTGGTGAAATCAGACCAACGGAGCTTGATGCGGATGACACGCGCACAAACCCCATCACACCGCATGCGATATCCGACTTTTGCCGAGAGGTCACGCAATGTGCTTCGCAAGTAGGTCAGGTCCATGGTATCGCTGGCAAAGGTTACCTCCTGGCTGATGGACTTGGCTTCGTATTCAACCGTCACCGGCCGGTCATCGATCCCCTGTGCGTGCTGGTGTAGTTCATTTCCGTACTTCCCGAAACATCTTTCCATCAACTCCAAAGGACAATTGGCGATGTCACCGATCGTTCGCAAACCAATGGCAGCCAGGCTTGCTTCCATCTTCGGACCCACCCCCCACATGGCTTTCGCTGGCAACGGTGCCAGGAATTCCCTCTCTTTTCCTGCAGGCACACACAAGATGGAACGCGGATAATTGTTACCTTTACTGTTGGATTTTCCAGTATCCGTGGCAATTTTCGCGACCAATTTGTTACGCGCAGCACCGATCGAACAGGGCAACCCTGTTCGCTCAAGTACCTGTTGCTGTAGTTTTCGGGCGATCTCCTCAACGGGTTGAGGTAGGTCACTAACATCCAGGAAAGCCTCATCGACCGAGATCTGCTCTACCAGGCCGCTCCATTGATTAAGGATCTCCATCACCTCCTGAGATTTGGTGTGATAATCGCCAAAATTGCTTGAGATCAGGATCAATTCCGGGCACAAGCGTAGCGCCTGTCCTGTCGGCATGGCAGAATGGACTCCTTTTTTCCGCGCCGGGTACGAACAGGAGGAAATCACCCCACGCTGCCCGGCTTTTCCTCCCACAGCAAAGGCTTTACCAGCCAGGTCAGGATTCTTTAATTCCTCCACTGCGCAAAAAAATGCGTCCAGATCAAGATGAATGATCTTCCGTTCGGTAGGATTTCTCATTTCATTATGATTTTAGCACACATGTTCTATTTATCAATCAGCAATATCAAGCCCAGGAATCCCAACCCGACTTATGCTTATCGACTCATTTCTTCTTTTAAGGCTGTAATGGGTGGAATGGCCGTCGGGTCGATATCATATAACATGGCCAGGTAATAAGCCACGTAATCGCCGAAGAGCAGGCTGCTCCAAATTTGCGCCAGGCGGGTCTCCCCTTTGGCATTAAATGTATCCGTTCCTATACCTTCCAGCATCAAAATCTGCCTGGTTTTTGCCACACGCGCCACATTACGGGGGTGATCAAGAGATGCAGAGAGGAACATGGCGTATTCCTGACAGACATGTTGTTCAGGGTTGTAGATCCCAGCCAGGGTATTGTGGTCTGCCTCAGGAAGAGCTTCAAACGCGGCAAAGGCTTTTGCCACTTCGTTGAATTGAGTTTTCCATCGGCGTGCCACCGGTACTAAAAATCCGCTGGCGAAGATGGTTACATGCCGGTTGATAAATTGCCCGGCCTGTCGCTTTGCAGCGTTCTGCAATACAGGAACATCTGCCCTAATCCTGGTTTGTAGCTCGGTCATCACCGCATGTGCCAGTCCAACCTCCTCGGTCTGATCGTGGATCAATTGTAAACGCGTGAGGAGTGCCAGGAGTAAGCCGAACGAATAGCCCACTGCGGCACGTGGTTGCCCGGTGTGTTCGAATTTCCATACGGGAATACCAGCCTTACGGCTTTCTTCCTCAAGGCTACCCCCTGTGCAAATCGCAAGCAATTGGCAGCCCCGTTCCCGGGCGATCTTAAAAGCGGACAAGGCTTCCTCGGTGTTGCCCGAATGGGAAGAAACGACCACGAATGTCTGGTTGCCTGCTGCGAAAGCAGGCAGGTCGTAATCTCGATGAACCAGGAATGGAACAGGCAGCCGGTCAGCCAAATAAGCAGCGATCAAGTCTGCGCCTATAGCGGACCCTCCCATTCCGGCGACAACAATGCGCTCAACCGGCTTTATGGCGGGTAAAACCAATGACAAGCCCAGTTTATATGCCGAGTCCAGTTGGTCCGGCAGGGCGTCGATGTGTTTGAGCATGTTCTCTGTATCAAGCTTTGCAAAGTCCTGAAATTCGTTAAGGTCCATATTCTTTCCTTGTTGCGAGGTAGAGGTCGGTTTTGATTGTACCTTAATTCTAATCCTGACTTTAAAGCATACAGAGCAGGATCTCCTGCCCTGTACACTTGAGTTATTCGGGTTACTTTAGTTTCTTTACCAGTTCCAGGAATTCCTTGTATTCCTCTTCAAACATATGGATCGTCACATTGTTCAGTTCCAGATTGTAGGTGGTTTCACCATCCGGCTCTTCGGCAGACCACACCGCGTAGCTGTCAGTTTCAGCAATCGTCTTTACTTTTGGTTCATAGTTGTCACTCATTTTTTCTCTCCTTTAGATTTAGATCGGGATTTATTAAAAATGTTCATGATACCGTGTGTTACTTTTTTTAAGAAACTCCAGACTTTTTTGGCAATAACAGTTATCCCGGTTACCAGTCGCCCGAGCGTCGCTTTTACAGGTTCAGGGGCGGCGATCATTTTTAGATCTGCCCAGGGATCCTGATCGGATAATTTCCTAATTATGTAGGTGAGGATAAGCTTGATTGATGCCAGAACTGGAGCAGCGAGTAACATACCCAGGACGCCAAAAAGACTGGCTGATACGATCACCATCACCAGCACTGCTGCCGGGTGAATTTCTAACGCGTCAGACATCACTCGCGGAACCATAAAATTATCAAGCATCAGGTCAGAAACCCAGGCACATCCTACAACCAGCAATGCGTAAGGAAATGGTTGCATTCCGAAATAATTGGTCTGAAAGAGCGCGACCAACCCATAAGTCGTCCACGCCACAGCTGTACCCACATAGGGGACAAACCTTGCCAGGCCGGCGAGGATAGCCAATAGAAAGAAATAACGCACCCCCAGGATGCTTAACAACACCGAGTAATATGCTATCGTGATGAGGATCACCACCAATTGCCCGCGTAAGAACGCGTTCCAGATATGTCCAAGTTGTTGACCAAGTTTCGCCATATCCTGCTGGTAATTCGGTATTGTGAAAAGGGTCATGTTGGCTTGGGCAGCGTTGGATTCGGCCAGGATAAAGTAAGAAATTAAAAGGGTAAAGACCAACCAGAGACCGGTGTTCCCTATCCCAGAAGCCAGTGATCCAATCAAGCTGCCCATCTGGGAGAGTATGGGCTGCACAATGTTCAATAACTGTGTCCAGAGGCTTTCCAGCTCCAGGCGTGAAAGATCAAAAGCGAATGGGCCTATCTCCAATGGTTTGCTGGATATCCGTTCGAAAAATGCAGGAATTTCTGTGATCAGATCCTGAATGTAGGTGATCAGGTTTTGAACCTGCTCTACCAGGGATATGCCTCCCCAGGTCAACAATCCAATGATCGCTGCGAATAATAACAGGTAAAGGAGCAGCGAAATGACAGCCCAGGGAATTTTCAATTTTCTATTAATAAAGGATGCCAAAGGATGGAAAAGGTATGCCAGCAAAACGGACACCAACAACGGAGCCAAAATATTCTGGAACCTGATGATCAGCATAATGATCAAACCAGCTAGAGATAGTCCCACAACCAGCTTGGTTGTACTGTTCCAATTAGGAGAAGAGGCTTTTTCCGGTGTTGTCATCAGAGCTATTATAAAGGATTTACCCAATAAGAACGAAGAACTGGCGTTATTCGCCAGTTCTTTAATAGATTTCCGAATTTATGGACACACTCCCGGCTGGATCGCGTTGAATATCCCCGGGAAAAGTGCACAATAACTATTCGTTAATTCGATGATCAACCATGGGATGACGCAAAAAACGAGCAGGATTCCTATGACCACCAATAGTGCATTCAACCATCCGGAGCGTTTCTTAATAATGGGTGGCTCTTGAAGAACTTGTTCAGGAGGGGGAATGGGCGTGTAAACTTGTTGTACTGGAGTTGCTGGTGCGACCGGTGCTACAGGCCTTGATTGCACCTGGTGGGGAACATACTCTGGCTCAGGTGGTTGAGGAGATATGTATTGGGGTGTGACGGGTTGCGGGGCAACATATTGTGGTGGGGTCGGCGCTATAGGAGGAGTGTACTGAGGTGCGGGGGTAATCGACTGCGCAGCCGGGGCTACCGGTTGAGAGGCAGAAGGCGCGGGTCGTCTGAAGGCTGCTACAGTTGCATCGGGATCAATTGGAATGAACTCATAGGCGATCACCACATTTTCGCCAAGGGTAATGTTCTCACCCGGCGTCAGCACAACCGGCGCAGTCAGTCGTTGACCACGCAAAAAGGTACCGTTGGTCGATCCAAGGTCCTCGATAGCATACGCATTACCAGTCAAGACCAGCCGTGCATGCCGCCTGGATACCTCGGGGTCATTGATGACGATATCGTTACTGAGGTCACGGCCCAGGAAGATCTCTGTTTTTTCCAACGGGTATTCCGTTCCTATCCTGGTACCGCTTTTTAAGATCAATTTAAATGCCATAATACCTGCCCTCCTTCTTCCTGCTTAGTGTAGCAATAGAAGGGAAGAAAGTCAAATTCTTTACCTTTTGTTTGTTTTCTCAATTCTGGGTATAAAAGACCCCACCATGCCGTGTGCAGCGTAGTTTTGAACCTGCCGAAGCAGGTGGGTCCTGCCACAGAGATCCGCCTTGGCCGAAGCCTATCGCGTCACCCTGTTGAGGTAAGGATCCCTTTCAAAAGTGTTGGCTCAAAACCGGTGTCGCTACATCACGAACACAGCAGGGTAACTTTTTATACCATGTTTTGTGTAAAATGTGTAGATAGACCAACTCAAACAGGAAATGGTGCAGAAAGGAACTTTTTGAAAAAACTCATTCGATCCTTTATCGCAGTTCCGCTTACAGACCAGATCCATCAAAACCTGGCGGAATTTAGCAATCAGCATGGATTAGACAACCGTGCTTTCGGGTTGAAACCGGTAAAATCAGATAATATCCACCTGACTATGAAATTTTTGGGTGAGATTGAGGAATCACAGGCCGCGAAACTGAGTGCTGCCCTTGATAAGGTTTCAACCGGTCTACTACCCTTCAAGGTCACTATCCGCGGGATCGGTGCCTTTCCCGCCTGGAATAGGAATCCACGGATCATCTGGGTGGGTGCAGATCCGGTCGAACCGTTACAGAAAATCTATTCCTGCGTGGAGAGCGTAACAACACGATTGGGCTTTCCACCGGAAATCAGAGGATTCTCACCACATCTAACCCTCGCCAGAGTAAGCACCCAGACGGATCAACTGGCATCGCAACTAAAAAGACTTTCCCAACTAACCCCAGAACCATTCTTCGGCGAGATGATGGTAGAGTGCCTGGTTTTATTCAAATCGGTTCTACTACCCCAGGGACCAGTCTATACCGCCCTATCCAGCCACATGTTCACTAAATGACCTGATGTATGCTAAAATTCAGCCAACTTAATATTGGAGGTGCAAA
Source organism: Anaerolineaceae bacterium UBA6107 (assembly GCA_002428455.1). Lineage (GTDB taxonomy): Bacteria > Chloroflexota > Anaerolineae > Anaerolineales > Anaerolineaceae > UBA6107. Next base: position 5,878 of record DIWL01000059.1, read on the forward strand.
CTGGAATCAATTGAAAAAGCGCATCAAATCATAAACTTCCTGGAGGAAAAGAAAGCAGAGAAAATCCTCCTATTGGATATCCAAGAACTCACCACTTTTACGGATTTTTTCATAATTTGCAACGGCACCAGCGACCGCATGCTACAGGCGCTGGCAACGGGTGTACGTGAATTCATAAAAAGTGAATATGGCTATTTTCTTACCATCGAGGGAGAGTCACGGGATGGTTGGATGGTGGCTGACCTTGAGGATATTGTCATCCACTTTTTCTCACCCGAACAGCGCAATTACTACAAACTGGAACATCTATGGGCGAAGGGTAAGGTCATCCTTAATCTTCAATAAAAGGGCGGAATATTTTCCTTCCGCCCTTCCAACTTATAGCATTGCCAGTATCTCGCTGCTGTGTTCAGCAGGTTTTACTTTTTCAAATACTTTCCGGATCATTCCATCCTTATCGATCAGGAAAGTGGTTCGATTGACACCATAGTATTCTTTGCCATACATTGATTTCTTACCCCATACGCCAAATAGTTCACAGACCTTGTGATCAACATCAGCAAGCAGGTTGAAGGGAAGATGATGTTTGGCCTTGAATTTGGTGTGAGATTCAGGCGAATCGGGGCTGACACCGAGGATAGTGACACCGGCTTTTTCATAAGCACTGTAATCATCCCTGAAATTGCAGGCTTCGGTGGTACAGCCTGATGTGTCATCCTTGGGGTAAAAATAAAGCACAACATCCTTGCCGCGGTAATAAGACAACTTGCGCAAAACACCTGATTCGTCAAGTAATTCAAAATCAGGAGCCATGGTATTCTCTTTTAACATAAGATTTCCTCCTTTTTTTATCTAATTTTACCTATTATGACCATTGATTATTAGAAAAGCATTAGTTTCCTATTTATTAGTGACCCCAGCTACCTCATAACCAGAGCGAAATTATCATCATGTAAACGATTAACAGGAATAAGCCAATTGCGAGCCAGGTCAGATAACGCCATTTTGGTTTCGCGCCATTTGAAATACCAATCAGATGCAATATTTGCAGGCTGGCGAAAGGCAAAGTCAGTAATGGCGGCCAGGTCAACGACCATGGCAATCCGAGCAGCAAGAACACCCCCAAGAGAACGTATGCCAACAGAAGAAAAAGGTTGTGCATCACCAGGGCATTTTGCCAGCCCACGCGGATGACGAGAGATTGACGCCCGTGTGAACCGTCAAATCCGTACGCCTTAAATTCCAAAGCGATTTTCATCGCGACATAGATGAAGGTTAAAGGCAGTGTTAATTCAACGATCAGCACACTGGGTGAAGTTTCCACCAGAGAGAATGCAATTGCAGGAACCAGGTTAGCGATGTAAAGCGCTTCAACAAGTTCCCCAAAGCCATTTTGGGAGAGATGCAACGGCGGTGCCACGGAGAAGAAGTTGATAAGAATCGCAAGTCCGAGCCACAAAATTGAACTGGCATTGAATACACCGCGAAAGATCAAAATTGTGGTGAGGGTTGCCCCGGCTGTCAGGATCAATAGTGTGTATAGCAGTAACAACCCTCGTCTGATGTTGAGCAAATTGCCCCGTTCCGGATCATTGATGTTCAGGGTGGAATGATAGGATTCGGGATGATCGAAGTAAGCACCAAGAAAATTTCGCATACTCCAGATCAGCAGACAGATGATGAATCCAGTTAGAAGATCCACAAGATTGATCCGCCCGCCCAGGTAATGTGCCAGACTGACACCTAAAGTGAATGTGAATAAGATAAAAACCATCCCCCACGGTTTTATGAGTTTACTAATGGATCGATTTTCGAGTATATTTTTCATAGATCAAACCAGTTGATACGCAACTGATGAGGTGATCATCAGCGGTGATGAATTCCTTTTCAAGTAGAATATCCTGAACTGCAATGTATTCGTCGATTTTCGTTGAACATGTTTGGGCGATTTACCAACCGACCCGCCAGGTAGCAACGATGACCGGAGCAAGATGTAGATGGCACGGTGGTACAGATGAAACCGTTGAGTAAATTCCATCCAATCTCATTGTTCATAAATAGTTGAGTCAATTATAATCTCCATAATAAATGAGGGAGAATCACGATGAGAATTAATATTCCTGATAAATTCCGTTTACATCCTGAAGTGAGCTTTGCACTTAGCCGGAAAAAAGCAATTGTTGCGCTGGAGTCAGCGGTGATCACACATGGTTTACCTCGCCCTGTCAATCTTGAATTGGCGCGAGAAATGGAAAGGATCATCCGCGACCAGGCAGTTACCCCAGCCACGATCGCGTTACTCGATGGTAAATTTTCGATCGGCTTAACCGATGTGGAACTGGAACAATTGGCTGGCGAAGCTGAATTCAGCAAGATTAGCTTACGTAACATGGGTATCGGCATTGCACGCGGATTTAGCGGGGGCACGACGGTGGCGGCCACTTTAGCGGTGGCAAGTGCTGTCGGGATTCAAGTATTTGCTACAGGCGGGATCGGCGGTGTGCACCGCGGTAGCAACTTCGATATTTCAGCCGATTTGAATGCAATGGCAGCTCACCCGGTTGTGGTCGTGTGCGCTGGTGCAAAGGCGATTCTGGACTTGCCTGCTACACTGGAGGCACTGGAATCACGCGGCGTTCCGGTACTCGGGTACCGCACAGATGATTTCCCGGCGTTCTATTCTCGTAACAGCGGTCTTCCGATCGATTGCCGCATTGAGAGCGCTGAGGAAGCCTACCAGGTTGCGCGCGCCCACTGGGCTGCAGGTAACCACAGCACCATTCTTGTCTGCAATCCAATCCCTGAGGAGGATGCACTGGATGGCATGAATTTGGATTTGGTGATTAATGAAGCAGTGATTGCAGCCGAACTGGAAGGTATTGGTGGAGCAGGATTAACCCCTTACCTATTGGAAAAAGTCGCTCGTGCTACTGAAGGAAAAAGCCTCCAAGCCAACCTCGCCTTACTGAAGAACAATGCCAGGCTGGCTGCTGAGATCGCTGGTTATTTTGCCACAAGTGACCTGGTGACCTTCTAAGTTATCCTGGAGGGGGAGACTGAGTCAGTGTTGGTTCTTCAACAACCGGCTCTTGCGGAGCGCTTACCGTAGGCGTTTCTCCAGTGAGGCCATCTTCGCCGAGGATCAGGAAAGTACCAGAAGTCTTCCAAGTTTGCCCCACAAAGATCTGCACTTCATACTTGCCCGGACGCCAATCCTCAACCGGGCGGGTACAATCCGTGTATCCGTATCCACCCGGTGCGTAATCCCAGGCTTTGGTTTCAGAACAAATTACTTCCTCACCGTACAACCACACCGCGGTCCATTGAACTCCTACAACCATCCGGTCGTAGGAAAATCCACCAAAGAGTGTGGAAACAGGCAGAGAGAACTCGGTAAAGTTTTCAGTCACTACACCATTGTCAGTTGTATCTGCAAAACTGAGCGGGCTGAAAATGGCGGATACATCCGGGCCGATGGGAGTTTGCACTGTCTCCTGTATGAAGTCAGGAAGCGAGGGTGTGTAAGTTTGGGACAGGGTCAAAGTGATCGTGGGGGTAAAAGTCATAGAGGGCGTCAGTGTGATGGTAGGCGTTGCCGTCACAGTGGGTGTCAGGGTGATGGTAGGGGACGGTGGAAAATAACGGTAGACCACCGGTTCACCGAAACGCGAAATGGCCAACCCGGCACCTACAATCAGAAACGCGAATAGAACAAGCCGCCATCCCCGATAGATCAATACCTGGCGTTTCTGGTAAAAAAGCAGTTTTCTACCGGCCTTAATGGACTTGATCGCCATCAACAAGCTGATGAAGGCGGTTATGACCATGAAAACCATGATCACTTTTATCGTAGTGGCAACATCAATATTCATGCTATCTTATCCAAAAAGCATTATAGCACGCTGACATTGACGTAATCAGGGTGTTGATTATTGCAGCTGAGATAAGTATGGCTCTGCGAAGAGGGCTGGTGTACCACCGGTGTGCCAGAAAAGCACCTTCTCTTCCTTGCTGAAAAATCCCTTACGGATCAGGTCGATCATACCTGCGGCCGCGCGACCCGTGTAAACCGGGTCCAAAAGCAAACCTTCGTGTTTCGCAAACAAACGGATTGACTCGACTTCAGGCTCACCCATTACCCCATAACCCATTCCGGTGTACGCGTCGTTAACATTGATCATTGACTCAGGTACGCGCATATGAAGTTGATTCAAATCCATGCATTCACTGATCAACTGACGGATGATTTGACTCAGTTCTGCTGTTGTTCCTTCAATGGCAATTCCTAAAATTTTCCCAGTGAACAGCCACGCAAGGGCACCGAGGATCATACCCGCTTGTGTACCACCGCTTGACGAAGCTGTAACAATCCAATCAAAGTTGAACCCCAGTTGTTTTTCGTCTTCACGTAGTTCGTGCATTGCCTCCATGTATCCCATTGCACCGACTGCGTTCGATCCCCCATAAGGGATCTTATAGGGAGCACGGCCATCTTTACGCGCCTGCTCGATGACTGCATCAAGCAACTGAAGACGGTTGTCACGGTCTGCCCACACGATCTCCGCACCAAATAGCTGATCCAGGTAGAGATTGCCAGTAGCGAGTTCAGGTTGCTTACCAGAAAGGACCAGTATGCAATCCAAACCTGCCCGCGCAGCCAGCGCTGCCACCTGCCGGCAGTGATTGGATTGGATGGCTCCCACACTCACCAGAGTACGCGCCTGGTTCTGCAACGCTTCCGCGAGTAAGAATTCCAGTTTACGGATCTTATTCCCGCCGAAACCAAGGCCGGTCTGATCATCCCGCTTACAATAGATTTGCGGACCTTCCAACACTTCACTCAACCGCGAAAGATATTCAATTCTGGTGGGTAAATGTGCCAATGGAACCTTGGAAAACTTCATACAACCACCTCCTGCTTGATCTGTTTTCGCCTGATCCACCGTGTAACGAATAGCAATCCCGGTATGATGCGGTGATACATGAAATACAGCAGCGGACGCACCGGGTAATCCCATGCACCGATGGTACGCACCAACTCTGCACCTAATCCCTCTTTGAAACGATACACACCAAACATGGGATCTGATGCATCAAGGGTATCCGGCGCTCCCCACAGGTCATAAACCAGGCAGCCTTTTTCCCTGGCTGAGCGCATGGCTTCCCATTGCAGCAGGTAGTTGGGCATTTTTTCACGGAATTTATTGGTAGACATGCCGTAAACGTACCAGGCTCGCGAACCCAGGTAGAAGAAGATTAATCCAGCCAGGATAGTTCCCTCGAATTCGGCGATCAACCCTTCTGCCAATCCGGCATTGACGAATGTTGTCCACACTTCCAGGTAGTACGCTTCCGGCCGGATGATGAAACCATCCCGGTCAGCTGTTTCAGCGTACATGTGGTAAAGCATGGGAAGGTCCTCAAGCCGCGCCTTCCTCACCTTAACCTCATTTTTTATGGCTAACCTCAGATTGTAACGGGTCTTCTGTTTCATCCGTGCCAGCCACTCTTCTTCACTGCCTGAGAGATCAAGCAACATCGTATTCTTGAATTGAATCTGTTCCGGGGAATACTTCCATCCACGCTCGTTAAGTTCATTCACCAGCTGAATACCCGGGAAGCTTCCAGAGGAATTCGAAGTTGCATTTTTTCCAATGTCGAGCGTAACATCCGGGTCGATCTTTATGAAGATCAGACCGCGCTGCCTGGCTTTGGTCTCGAGAGTTTTCAATACCCGAATGCGCTGCGCTTCGTTGTTCCAGTCGATCATTGGGCCGCGCGGAATGTAACCAAGGCTGACACGCGGGCCGACCCGTAGCAGTCGCATGGAACGGATCAACAATTGAGCTGCCCCGCTGACCTCATCTTCACCTTCTGTCCAAGTAATTTCTTCACGCGTCCAGCCGACAGACTGCTTGACATCCGCCCATTCTCGCGCCTGGAGAAAATGTGCCCCGGGCAACGAACTGACAATCTCATTCCATAATTTGGGGTGATCAGTCATCGGTTTACTCTACAGTGAAGCGATCCAATCGTGAATCTCTTTTTCCGAACTCATCCCCGCCAATTCCAGTGTTTTTATCTCCTCGGCGGTGAAAAATCCGATCGATTCTGTTTCCGCACTTGTCGCAGGTTTTCCATCTATGATCCTGGCATCGTACAAAAGGACGATCACATTCCCACGCGGATCTTCTGTGTCCAGGTAACAATCCACCAATTTCTCTGCCTTTACAACAAATCCAGTTTCTTCGAAGGCTTCCCGTTCTGCAGCCCGTACCGGTTCTTCGTCAATTTCCACATAACCAGCGGGCATGTGCCATTTGCCTCGCCAGGGTTCGTGCCCTCTTTTGACAAGTAGTACACTATTGTTTATGACTACGCGCACACCTGCGCTGACTTTCCAATTCTGGTAGTCGATGTATCCACAGTTGCTACAAACAGCACGAACTCTACCGTCCATATGAACAGGACTCATCCTGGAGCCGCATTCCCTGCAAAACATCACCATCAATCCGCCTGCCCTCCACGAAACCGCAGATACCACGAATACATTCTGTACAAGCCGGTGTGATAGACCTTATCCCAGGCACCAACACTGCGTCTCACTTCTCCCCCGAATCCTCTTTTGAATCGATAAACGCCCCACAAACCCTCATGCGATTGCCGCGCTTGAAATTGGGTCTCCAATTCCTCCTCATCCAGGTCAGGGATCCCCCATAGATCATACCAGCTGCAGCCCCGTTGTTTCGCCCATCTCATTGCCTCCCACTGGATCAGGTAGGTTGGCATGCGATTGCGCTCCAACTCATAGGATGCCCCATAAAGGTAATATGCATTCTCTCCCTGCTTAAGTACAAAAAGCGCTGCCAGTGGTTGATCATTGTAATAAGCCGTTAGGAGTTCGCATGCACCTGCGGGATGGAAGAGATCATAAACAGCCTGGTAATACGCTTTCGTGTGAACACCAAAGGCGTCACGCTGTGCAGTTGACTGTGCCATGCGGTGAAATTCTGCAACATCTGAGGAAGGCTTGACGACTACATCCTTCTTCTCCGCCAGGCGGATGTTGTAGCGTGTTTTCTGCTTCATCCTGCCAAGAATGTCCTCTTCAGAGCCTGTAAGGGACACAACCACGGTCCGGCGGGGCTGGATCGGTTTACTCGCCCTCAAATCGGGAAAGGGAGTTTTTAAAAGTCCATTTCCCTCAAACCGGTCCGGCTCAATCTTAAGAAAGATCGCCCGATTTGACCGGCATACCTGGTCGATCTGCCGGTAGATGGCATCGTCTTCACTTAAAGGACCTTTGGCAAGATACGCAATACTGTACCCGAGGGGGAATAACCGGAATAATAGCTGTGCCCCGCTCTCCCCTTCTATGACACGCACAGCTTTCCAGCCAAAACGTGATTTCAGATCACCCCAGGCGCCTGACTGCAGGAAATGGGCATTCGGGAATCGTGTGTAGAATTCATCCCACTCAGCGCGTGTGCCATTCATGATCATTCGATTGAAAGTAATTCCGGCGGTGGTGTACTGCCCAGGCTCGCGTCGGGTAACGTCTCATCGATAAAGGTGATGATCTCGCTTGTTTTGCCACCATCCGCAAGTGCGAGTAACTCATCGATCTTTTGTTGCAATCCTTCGCCGCGCAGGTTGCTTGGATCATCAAACTGGAAAATATCCGGATGTTTTGTCGGGAGAAACTGATGACCTTCCTCCCACAAATCCTCACTCAATTTTTCACCAGGTCTTATCCCGGTAAATACAATCTCAATATCCTTACCAGGTTCAAGACCTGAAAGTCGGATCAGATCCTCCGCCAGGTCGAGGATGCGCACCTGCTGACCCATATTGAGCACGAATGTCTCACCGCCGGTTTCCATGCTGCCGGCTTGCAGCACAAGATAGACTGCTTCCGGAATCGTCATGAAATAACGCCGCATATCGGGGTGAGTGATGGTCACCGGACCGCCGTTCGCGATCTGATGCTTGAACAACGGAACCACGCTTCCACGGCTCCCCAATACGTTACCAAAACGGACAACGCAGTAAGCATTTCCCATGCGTTGCGCTGAATCGAGCACGATCATTTCTGAGAAGCGCTTGGTAGCACCCATGATATTCGCCGGGCGGATGGCTTTGTCAGTGGAGATCATCACCAGGCGTTTTACGCCTGACTCCTCACAAGCCTTCACAACGTTTAGAGTACCTCTAACGTTGTTGTCGATCGCTTCGTCGATGTTCAACTCCATCAGGGGCACGTGTTTGTGCGCCGCGGCATGAAAAACCACATCCGGTTTATGCATGGTGAAAATATTGCGTATCCGGTCGCCATCCCGCACATCAGCGATCACAGGGGTCAACGAAAGCGAAGGGGAAGATTCCTGCAGTTCAAGGAGGGATTCAAAAATACTGTTTTCACCGTGCCCCAACAGGACGAGGTGTGACGGTTCCCAGCGCGCAATCTGCCGGCACAACTCACGTCCGATCGAACCTCCAGCCCCTGTTACCAGGACGCACTTATTTGTTAAGGTTTCGCCAATCAATTCCTCGTTCATGTGCGTGGGTTGACGGCGCAAAAGGTCGGTAATGTCCACCTCCCGCAGGCGGTTGATACTGACCTTACCGCCAATCAATTCATAGATACCGGGCATGGTCCTGAACGGGATTCCCCGTAAGCGGCATACGTCAGCGATCATCCTGACCACTTTACCGCTCGAACTGGGGATGGCAATGATCACTTCGTTGACCTTCTTATGTTCAAGGACCTTCCCCACATCAGATAAATTACCGATCACAGGCACACCGTGGATCTGTTGCTTCAGTTTATTGGGGTTGTCATCCAGAAAACCCACCGGTGTAAGGTTGAGGTCTGGATTTTTTTGCAGCTCGCGCACAACGAGCGCACCTGCATCGCCCGCACCAATGATGAGGGTGCGCTTCGCCTGTTTTGACCGCACTGAACTGGATACCGAGCTGATATTATCCGAGATCACGCGAATGGCAAACCTTACACCACCGATCAGGATCAGGGACAGTAACCAATCAATGATCAACACCGACCGAGGAAAGCCTGTGAAGACTTTGAAAGTCAAGAGCGCGATCATGATCACGGAGAGGACAACGGACGCGCTTGAAACCGCGAACAGGATCAAGCGCAACTCCCGGGTGCTGGCATATCCCCATAAACGACGGTATAACCCAAAGAAGAAATAGATCGGGATCTTGGTGAGAATGGCAACCCCGATCATCCAATACGCAGAGGGAAGATAGAAAAAAAACATCGCTCCCAGTTCAAGCCGCAGCGCGTACGCACCAAGTACAGCGATCACCGTGAGGATAATATCGATGAGGACAATGTATCGATTGCGTAAATTGGGTTTTATTCTCATTAAAGGCCTTTTAATCCAAGCACCCGCCCGACTGTTCTCAATACGATGGACAGGTCTAGCAGCAGATTTCGATTCTTAATGTAATAAAGATCATACTCCAGTTTGACAGCAGTGTCTTCCACTGTACTGGCATAGCGCTGATTGATCTGCGCCCAGCCGGTAAGCCCTGGCCGAACAAACAACCTCGCGCGGTAGAACGGGAGTTGCTCCTGGAATTTGTTGACCAGTTCGATCTGTTCAGCGCGCGGGCCGATCAGACTGTTCTCTCCGACGAGTATGTTCCAGAATTGCGGTAATTCATCGAGGTGACTGCGGCGCAGAATCTTCCCCACCCTGGTGATTCGGGCGTCATTTTCGATTGCTGTACGCGCCACACCATCTTTTTCAGCATCCTGGTTCATGGTACGAAACTTGAAAATCTTATAAGGTTCACCGTATTTACCAACACGCATCTGCGAATACATGACCGGTAATCCCGAATCAATGATGATGAGCAACGAGATGAGCGGGTAAAGCAGGAACAAGAAGAGTAGACCAATGATGCTGAATAAAATGTCGATCAAGCGTTTGACACTTTCATACACACCACTGGTGTGCGTCTGATCGATAAATGAGCGGAGGATCCAGTCTGATGGGAGGAGAAATATCGGCACCCGGCCGAATACCTCCTCATAGACTGCCGGCAACGAAGTAACCTCAATATTATCATTTTCAGCAGCGTTTAATATTGCACGAAAAAGTACTGGGTTTAATTCACCTGAGATGGCAAAGATCAGATCAGTGATGTCAAGCTCTTGTGTGATTTCGGTTAACTGCGTTCCAGTGCCTAAAACTCGTAAACCGTTGATCTCTTCATTCTGTTTTTGAGGATCGTCATCGATGTAACCAACCAGTATGAATGGCTCTGAGTTGATCTCATTAAACATACTGACGATAGTAGAACCGGCTTTGCCTGCTCCAATCATCAGTGCGCGGCGCATGAAAACCGGGGCCGTGAAGATCCTGATGTAGATCAACCGCCAGAGCAAAGTCAGTAATGTAGCCGCAATGATGAAAATAAAAACACCACGCCGCGGGAGTGAATTGGGCTCTGAAATAAAAAAGATGATCAGGTAGATCACGATTGCGATTGACGCAGCCGTGGCAATGCCACGGATCATGTCTTCACGGCGATTGGCTTTCCGGACATCGTAGATCTCAATGAGGAAAAGGATCCAAACCAATGGCAGCAGGTAAAACCAGAACGGAGCTCGCTGCCACAGGAACTCGCTGCTAAAATCCAGCCAATCACGCTGCGCCCAAAAATAAAGTCCAATAAATACTGCAAGATATGTAAACAGCAAGTCACCCACAAAGAGGATTGCCTGCCGCTCTCCATCCCGGATGCGCCATCTTTTCTTCAACTGAGGTTTTTCAACTGCCATGCGCCTTACCTGCAAACAGACTCTTTATCATGCTCCACAAGAAACCGCTGCCCCACGCGAAGTGCATCGTCATGATGGCAATTGGAATACCAATCACCAATGACAGGCGGTTCCTGCTGATTGCGTACCTGATAGCTCCGGCGATTAAAATCACCAGGTAAAGTGACAAAGTCACAACCAAAAGAATACATGCCGGAACCCAAAGTATTGATAATAATAATAACATCAAAATACTTGTAACAAAAACTGGCGGGAGTGCCTGTCTCCAACGCAATGTTTCAGGGTAACGCTGCAACATCCTGAACTTCCAGAACCCGTAGGTAAAATACTGCCGCACCAGGTTTTTCAAGTTCGCACGGGCATAATACACACAACGGATAGCCGGATCGACCCAGATTTTCCCGCCTGATTTTCTTATGCGGGTGTTGAACTCATAATCCTCATTAACAAGCAGCGTCTCGTCATACTTTCCGATCTTTTCCACCAAAGCCCGCCGATATGTGCCGAACGCCACTGTATCAGCTTCCACCGCTTTGGTCGCGGTGCGATACTGTGCATCCCCCACCCCCAACGGATGGGCAGTGGCGATGGCAATGGACCTGCCGATCCAACTGTCGCTGCCCGGTTTAATATCGATAACACCACCCACGTTCTCGCCATGGCCGGCTTCAAGTGCAGCCACACTTTTCTCAATATAATCCCGGGCTGGTATTGCGTGCGCATCCATGCGGGTGATGATCTCACCGCGCGATTCACTGATCGCCTGGTTCAATGCAGCCGGGATGGTCCTTTGCCGGTTTTCTACAACGCGTATCTCCAATTCCGGATGGTGCTGCTGAAACGAACTGATCTTTTCCCGAGTATGATCAGTTGACATGCCATCTGCAATCACTACTTCCATCCGGTCGACAGAGAAGGTCTGACCAAGAATCGCATGAAGCAATTCCTCGATCGTTCTTTCCTCGTTGTAACACGGAACTATGACGGTAACCTTGATTGAGGTCATCCCGGTCAATTGTTTTTTCTACTCATCAGATGTTAACAATCCGGATCGGTGCAGATCACCGCGATAACCTCGATCTCGATCAGCGCATTTTTCGGTAATCCTGCGACCGCAACTGTGGTTCGCGCCGGTGGTTGCTCAGTAAAGTATTCAGCATAGATCCTGTTCATGACCGCGAAATCTTGCATATCACGCAAAAACACCGTCGTTTTCACCGCATTTATCAAACATGAACCTGATGATTTTAGTACGGCTTGGAGATTGGTTAGAACCTGCCTTGTTTGTTCCTCGATTCCACCGGGCACCAGGTCACCGGTTTTTGGATCGATTCCGATCTGCCCCGAAGTCATCACATAAGGACCCGAACCTGTTGCAACCGAATATGGACCGATCGCAGCCGGTGCTTCAGCACTCTGAAAGATCTTTTTTTCACGACAAGACATTGTTACCTCCACGGAGAATGATGAGTTTATTTTAAGCGAACTGGTAAAAAAGGTAAATGTAAGAGTTCACAGGAATCGAACCCTTTGATCCCACCTTAGAAAATGAAGGCTGGTATAATCTGCGTGTTTAATATACTAACACACAGGTTTGTTATGCTAGAAAAAATTACCTCAATTGAAGCCCGTTACGCAGAGCTCACCCGGTTAATGGATGAGAACATGCAGGATTACCAGAAAGTGGTTGAACTGGCCAAGGAACGCTCGGAACTGGAAACGATCACGCGGATCAGCGCCAGGTATCGATCTTTGCTCAGCCAATACGACCAGGCAAAAGAACTTGCCTCTTCAGATGATGAGGAGATGAGCAACCTTGCCAATTTGGAGATCGCGGAACTCCCCGGTCAAATCGAAGAAGTGGAAAAGCAGATCAAACGGTTACTTGTACCTAAGGATCCCCGCGATGATCGCAATGTGTTCATTGAAATCCGTGCTGGCGCAGGCGGTGATGAAGCCGGCTTGTTCGCCGCAGAATTAATGCGCATGTACATGCATTACGCTGAGTCCCGCGGATGGACTGTCGAGATGATCTCCTCAAATGAAACCGGAATCGGTGGCTACAAAGAGGTCATCTTCATGGTCAAGGGACGCGGCGCTTACTCCCGCTTCAAGTTTGAGTCTGGTGTGCACCGGGTGCAGCGCATTCCGGCAACAGAATCCAGCGGACGTATTCACACCTCCACCGTGACCGTGGCAGTTATGGCTGAAGTAGAAGAAGTGGACATTCAGATTCATGACAATGAAGTCAATATCGATGTTTTTATCTCTTCAGGTGCTGGTGGTCAGAATGTGCAAAAGAATGCCACTGCGGTTCGCCTCACCCACCTTCCAACTGGTATCGTTATAACCTGCCAGGATGAGCGGTCTCAACTGCAAAACAGACTGCGTGCCATGGGGATTCTCCGTGCGAAGTTGTACGAAATGGAAGAAGAAAAACACCGCCAGGTACGCGACGAGAGCCGCCGTTCCCAGGTGGGAACGGGTGACCGCTCCGAGAAGATCCGCACTTACAACTACCCGCAAAGCCGTGTAACAGATCACCGCATAAATGTGTCTTCCTACAATCTTCCTGCGGTGATGGCCGGGGACATTGACTTGTTCATCGATGAATTGTCCATACGCGACGAAACGGATCGCCTTGCTTCCAGCGGAGAGTATGACGAACCCTGAACTGGGTAAATGGATCTCCAGCAACATTGCCCGCTTGCAAGGAGTGACTGAATTCCCTTCAATCGAGGTCAATTCCATCGCAGCCCACGCGCTGCAAAAAAGCACTGCCTGGATTGCTGCCCATCCGGAGACCAGGCTCGATCAAAATCAGCTGGCATTGCTTGACAAGGCTGTAGATCGATTAATAAAGGGCGAACCGCTCTCGTACATAACTGGCAAACGGTTCTTTTACGATCTTGAACTGTCAGTCGATCAGAGGGTGCTGATCCCGCGACCGGAAACAGAACTATTGGTCGAACTGGCAATTGACTGGATCGATAGCAATCCTGGCAGAAACAACGTGGCCGATGTCGGTACCGGTTCCGGCGCGATCGCTATAGTATTAGCACATCGATTCCCAACTCTCCATATCACCGCTATTGACAGATCAGCCCAGGCATTGGCTTTGGCTGAATCTAATGCCGCCGAACATCATGTTGTAGAGCAAATTACGTTTAAGCACACAGACCTACTGGATGGGATTGATACCCGCTTCGACCTGATACTCGCCAATCTACCATATATCCCCACTCAGGAACTTGAAAATTTGCCCGAGCTTATGTATGAACCGCGTTATGCCCTTGACGGAGGGACAGACGGGCTGGAATTTATCCGGAAGCTGATCAACACTTGTGAAAAAAAACTGCTCCCAAAAGGCTGCATGATTTTAGAAACTCAATATAATCAGGATATAGTTGTGTCGCAAATCGCAGCAAATCAGTTTCCCCTGGCAAAGATCAGTGTGCACCAGGACCTGGCATCGTTACCGCGTGTAGTAAAAATTCATCTTTAGTGAGTTTCTTTGTTGCAAACCATTACTCTCCCAGCGGACAATCCGGCTTCGATCCAGACTGCATTGGAACTTCTTCGAGATGGCGAAATTGTCGCTTTCCCGACCGACACGGTTTACGGTCTGGGTGCAAACGCCTTTTATTCGCCGGGCATTATAAAATTGTTTGAAGCCAAAGGACGGGATGCCAATAAAGCCATTGCCGTGTTAATCGGAGATATTGACCAGATCAACATTCTGACTGATGGAATGAATGAAAACGCGGCAATCCTGGCCAGAAAATTCTGGCCTGGTGGTCTGACAATTGTCTTGCCAAAAAAAAGTGAACTACCCGAATTACTAACCGCAGGGAACTCGATAGGAATACGAATGCCCAATCACCCCGTCGCGCTGGAATTACTGCGGGAATTTGGTCCGATCGCCACAACCTCTGCCAACCTGTCTGGAAAGACCAATCCCCAGGACGCCCGCGATGTTTTACAACAACTCAACAATCGTGTGCCTCTAATACTGGATGGCGGAAAATGTCCGGGAGGAATCCCCTCCACGGTGATCGACTGTTCGACAGATGATATTCAGATTTTACGCGCAGGGGCTATCAGTCAGAAACAGATCGAGGATGCCCTGGCGGAAGGCAAGAATAATCCTGATCATATAAAGTAACACGATCAACGGTCAATCAGCCTGTCCATTTCGACTTTGAATAATTGATTGAATACTCCGTTACTATCCTGCAATTCGGATAGCTTGCCCCGTTCAACGATCCTGCCATTTTCCAATAAAAGGATCTCATCCATTGCGTCCAACCATGCGAGGTCGTGGGTGATGAGTAAAAGTCCCTTGCCCTCTGCATGTTGGAAAAGCGACCGCATCACCCATTCACCAGATATCTGATCCAGGTTCGCGGTTGGTTCGTCAAGCAGAAGAAATGGTCTGTCCTGAAGCAACACCCTGGCAGCGGCCAGACGCTGTTTTTCACCGCCGCTCATTTTCACTCCCCGTTCTCCTATCCAGGTTTCCAGTCCATCCGGTTGTGATTGAAACCAATCACTCAAACCTGCCTTTTCGATCACCCGCATCAGGTCATCAGCCGTTGCCCCGGGATTAGCCAGCAGCAGATTTTCACGAATATCCCCATTAAACAGGTAGATATTCTGCGGAAGAACAGCAAACAGTGATCGAACGGCATCAGGGTCAATTCCTTTCACATCCACTCCATCTACTTTAAATGTTCCAGACTGCGCTTGCTGAAAAACCACCAGGACGTTGATCAGGCTGGTCTTCCCGGCTCCACTGGTCCCCAGTACGGCAATCTTTTGCCCCCTTTTCAAATGTAAATCAACATCATCCAGCACCTTTTCATCGCGGTCCGGGTAGGAAAGTCTGATCCCTTCCAGTTTAACTCCCTGAAAAGAGGTAAGTTCACTGTCAATCCGTACCAACTGGTTATGATCCTCGCCGACGGGCGAGAAAAGCCTGCGGGCAGCTATGCGGCTAGCACTCAACTGATGGGCAGCAGCCGGTAATGGGTTCACTGCTTCAAAACTGGCGAGGGTTATCAGGGCGATCACTGCGAGTGAAACGCCACTCAATCCGCCATCATTCACGATGGGGATGGCAACCCATAAGGTGGCAAAGAGAGTCAGGTTCATCAGTAGCAATGCCATCCCACTGTTGAGTCCACTCAGTACACTCAACCTTTTTTGCATCTTACCCGCCAGTGCAATGTCCTCCAGTAGCGGGGCGTAGGCATAGCGCTGAGCGTTACAAGCCTGGATATCCTCCAGCCCCTGCAGCGTTTCCACCCACTTCGCCGAACTTTTAGCGTTCAAGTGCACAAGACTTTCTGAAGGTTTCCGGGTCATAAGCAGCGCGATCACCGGTTGAATAAACCCGGTAATGACCATGCCAAAAAACAGGACAAATCCCAATTCAATAGCATAAGTTCCGATGAATAGGCTTGTTCCGATCACAACCACTAGCGCAATCATCACTGGAGCGAGGACACGAACGTAAAAATTTTCCAGGACTTCCAGGTCGCCTATAACCCTTTGCAGCACATCCCCGCCACGTAACGCGACCAAATTTGCCGGTGCTCCGGGTTCAATGCGGCGGAAAAAGTCCTCCCGCAATCGTGTGACCATTTTTAGGTTTACTGAGTGGGATACCAGCCGTTCCAGATAACGAAAAACACCCCGGCTGATACCGAAAAATCTCACCCCGACGATGGCGACCTGTAATGTGGCAATCGAAGGATGAAGTGCAGCGCTGGCGATAATGTGCGCAGAAGTTCCCAGCAGACCGATTCCTGCAGCAATCGCAGCGATACCCAGAATGATGGAAAGGAAGACCTCACCGGCGAAGAAACGTAAAATCCTCAGTAAACGGATTAGCGGTCTCATTTCAACTGCTCTCTGCTTTCAATGAAATCGCGGTACTCCGGCGATGTCGTGAGCAAATCTGTATGGCAACCCTGGGCAGCGAGCCTGCCGTCCTTAAGATAGAAAACTTCATCTACCTGCTCAAGTGTGGAAAGATGGTGAGCGATGGTCAATGTGGTGCGGCCGGTCATCATCCGGCGGATCGACGTATTTAACCCGTGCTGTAATTTGGGGTCAAGGTGCGCTATGGGTTCATCCAACACCAGGATCTGTGGATCACGCAGGTAGATGCGCGCCAGGGCTACCCGTTGTAATTCACCGCCGCTGAACCTGTAACCGGCTTCGAGCAATGGCGTATCAAGTCCGCGGGGTAAACGTCTCACCAGGACGGATAATTCCGCAATATCCAACGCATGCTGGATTTGTTCCGTTGTAAAACCTGGATCTCCCAGTGTGAGGTTGTGCAAAATACTAGCATTGAAGATCGTGGGAGATTGCGGCAACCACCCCACATATTTTCGCCAGGCTTCACGTGACCAACCGCCAACATGCTCGCCGTTGATCAGCAATTCTCCCGCATCCGGCTCAATGAACCGCAGCAGGATACGCGCCAGGGTGCTTTTTCCCGCCCCGCTTCTACCCGCTAACGCGTAATGTCTCCCTCTCTCTATTGAGAGGGTAACATCAGCAAGTGAATTTTCTTTCATGCCCGGGTAAGCATGGGTCAGGTGTCTTAGATCGATGTGAAAATTATCCTTGAATAGATGACCGAGCTCCTCAGGCTGCCTCACGAGTTTTTCGATTGGATCCGGAGCATCCAGCACACTGTAGATCTTCTCAGCAGCGGTAACACCGGTGATGCCGGCGTGGTATCGTGCGCTCAGGTTGCGCAGGGGGAGATAAAAATCCGGGGCAACGAGAAGGATAAAGAAAGCCTGTTGAAACGCGATATGCCCATAAAGCAGACGCAAGCCGATCTCCACGGCTACCACAGCGGTGGAAAGGGTCGCAATCAATTCCAGGGCTAATGCGGTGAGAAAAGTGATCCGTAACACGTTCAAGGTGGTTTCACGGTACTTCTCGCTAACCGTTCTAATCTCTCCTGCCCGATCCCGGTTGCGCCCCAGCAGTTTGAGCGTGCCAATCCCCTGAAGGGTATCGAGGAAATAATTCCCCAACCGCGTCAACGCGCGCCACTGCCGTCCAGTGAGGTTCTCAACCGCCTTGCCAATCAACACCATGAAAAGCGGGATCAACGGCGCAGTGAGAAAAAAAACGATCCCGCTAACCAGATCCAATGGGAAAACCACCGCCAATATGGTAAGCGGTAATATTACCGCGATCAGCACTTGCGGCAGGTACTGCGCAAAGTAGGCATCAAGCGCATCCACTCCCTGCAACGCGATTGTAGTCAATTCAGCGGTCGTCTCATTTTTCAAGTATTCGGGACCCAACCGTTCAATTTTTTCGAGCAGCAAGGTACGCAATCGCAACTTCACCGTAACAGCCAGATGCCCGGCCAGCATTTCATTTAGGAATGTAAAGAGCGCTCGAAGCAGTACCGTCAGTAGTATCAAGCGCAGAAGCGGGGTTACCTGCGCCAGCGTCCGGGCGTCAAGAAACACCCCGGAGATGATCCTGCTTAATTGGTAGGACTGGTATATGGCCAATCCGCCCGCCAGGAACGCGGTGATAACTGCCATTGGAAAAAGCCATCCACTGGCACGCGCTTCTCGAAACAGGCGGGGTTGGAAATTCATGGATCAGACGCTGTGTTTAGACAAATTTTAATAGTTCCAGGATGTCGTTCAGGGAAGCCGCGAACACTTCTTCCATAACCGCGTCACTGGCTTTATATGCCCCGCCGTACACACCATCACCCAAAGCCTTCCGCACCCGGTCCGAAGGAAGCACCTGGTTGGTCTCAAAAGCCGGCTTTTCCCCTTCAGGCATGCCACTGGTACGCAGGAATGGGAAGGCTTCCAGCCACGATGCATGGTAGGCAGCCAATCCGTGTGCCTGGGCTACCGCCTGTACAGAAGAAGCTTTCCACCAGTTGTACCAGGAGAGTTTCATATCGCGAAGTTCATTTGCCAGTTCGCCCAGTGAAACTTTAGCCGGATCATTACCGCCGTGACCATTTACGATCAGGATGCGGCGAAAACCCTGGTGATAGACAGATCTGACGATATCTTCAACTGCGTTGAGGAGCGTCTGTACCCGAAAACTGACCGTGCCGGGAAAATCAATGAAGTAGGAGGAGCAGCCAAAGTTCAAAGGAGGTGCCACGAGGACTCCGGTGGCATCTGAAGCAGCCTCGGCCAGTTTTAAGGGTATCTTTACATCAGCTTGCAGGCAGATGTATCCATGCTGTTCGGTCGCTCCTAACACCAGCAAGATGCGATCATCCTTCTTCAAGTATTGCTCAACTTCCATCCAATTCATTTCACCCAAATTCATAAGTCACCTCGTCGGGTCTATTTGTGTCTTTCATAACTTCATTATAGTGGATGAGAAAACGAACTGCCATATAAAAAAAGGCAGCTCAACGCTGCCTTTGATCAAGTTGATTTGAATTTAGATCACAATATTGACCAGCCGGCCTTTGACATAAATAACCTGGCGTGGCTCCTTGCCTTCCAGCAACTTTTGTACTGCTTCGCTGGACAGCGCTTGACTCCGAGCATCCTCTTCGTTGATATCAGCCGGAAGGTTGATCCTGTCACGTACCTTGCCATTCACCTGGATGACAAGGGTGATCTCCTCGACCGCTGCTGCCGCCTCGTCCACCACCGGCCATTGGCTGGTATGTATCGAGTATGGTTTGCCAATATACTGCCAGATCTCCTCGGCAATATGCGGCGTTACCGGAGCCAGCATCTGGGCATATATTTCAACTGCTTCAACCCAGACCGGGTGTCCATAAACTTTGTCTTTCAATCTAGCCATCTCATTGGAAAGCTCCATCAGGCTGGAGATGATGGTATTGAATTCAAATTGCTCAAAATCACGGGTAACAGAACGCAGCGTTTGATGCAGTTTTCGCCGTAACGCCTTAACATCAGCTGCTGCTGCCGGTCCAGCAGGAACGGGTTCCAGCAGATTGCTCCAAACGCGGCGCAGCCAGCGCATCACCCCGTCGATGCCGCCGCTGCTCCATGGTCCACCCATGTCCCAGCGGGCAAAGAACATGAGGAAAGCCCTGGTGGCATCTGCACCGTACGACTGCACCAGGTTGTCCGGCGCAACCACATTGCCGCGGCTCTTCGACATTTTCTCGGAGTCTTCTCCCAAAACCATGCCCTGGTTTCGCAACTGTATCATCGGTTCGTTGCCTTCCGTAATCCCGATATCGCGCAGCGCTTTGTGGAAGAAACGCGTATAGATGAGGTGCATATTGGCGTGTTCAATCCCACCAGTATAAACATCCACCGGCATCCAGTAATCGTATTCACGCGGATCGAATGGACCCTGGTCATAGTCGGGGCTCAGATAGCGCAAGTGATACCAGGAGGAACACATAAAGGTATCCATGGTATCCGTTTCGCGTTCGGCAGGTCCTCCGCACCGAGGACAATTGGTAAAACGCCAGGTCGGATGCAATTTCAATGGAGATTCTCCGGTGGGTTTCCATTCCACATCATCCGGCAGGGTAACCGGTAACTGATCCTCCGGAACTGGAACCGGTCCACAATGCGGACAATAAACGATTGGGATTGGTGATCCCCAATATCGTTGACGGGAGACCAGCCAGTCGCGCAGGCGGTAATTTGTGGCAGCTTTACCCACACCCAAGCCAGTTACATACTCCAAGGCTTTCTGGAAGGATAAATTACCGGGCGTTCCGCTCATCGGTCCTGAGTTAACCATCGTGCCGTGGGCTGGAACTGCAGCTGTCATATCCTCGCTCTTCAGCACGGGTATGCCTTGCGGTTGAATAACGATGCGCACCGGCAGTTGGAATGCGCGGGAGAATTCGAAGTCACGCTGGTCATGCGCCGGAACTGCCATGATCGCGCCGGTACCGTAAGTCATCAGCACGTAATCGGCGATCCAGACCGGTATCTTTTCGCCGTTCACAGGATTGATGGCATACCCGCCGGTAAATATTCCGGTTTTTTCCCTATCAGCGGATTCGCGTTGAATATCAGTCTGGCGGCTTGAATCGAGGATGTATTGATCCACTTCAGCTTTTTGCGCGGGAGTGGTTAGTTTTTCAACCAGCGGATGCTCGGGAGCCAGCACCATAAAGGTAACACCCCATAAGGTATCCGGCCGGGTGGTGAAAACCTCGAGCTCATCCCCGGATTCAGTCATGAATTTGACCAGTGCTCCTTCAGATCTGCCGATCCAATTGGTTTGCAGAGTGCGCACACGGTCCGGCCAATCAAGCTCATCATAATTGATCAGTTCATCGGCATATTTCGTGGTGCGGAAAAACCATTGGTCCAGATCCTTTTTGATCACCGGGGTTCCGCAGCGTTCACAGTGACGGTCATCTCCCCAAACCTGTTCACGCGCAAGGGTGGTATTGCAGTTGGGGCACCAATCGACTGGGGACATCTTGCGGTAAGCCAATCCATGCTTGTAAAACTGCAGGAAGAACCACTGTGTCCAGCGGTAGTATTT
>DIWL01000066.1:0-3956 GCA_002428455.1 Anaerolineaceae bacterium UBA6107
ATGATATCGCCGAACTGGTCTCCATGTGGACCGGTGTACCGGTCATGCAGCTGGCCAAGGAAGAATCCGTGCGGCTGCTGAATATGGAGGGTGAACTTCACAACTCCATCATCGGCCAGCAGGAAGCCATTGAACGCATTGCCAAAGCCGTCCGCCGCGGCCGCGCGGGACTCAAAGACCCCCGCCGTCCCATTGGAACCTTCATGTTCCTCGGACCGACAGGCGTCGGCAAGACCGAGCTGACCAAAGCGCTGGCACGCTTTATGTTTGGCAGCGAGGATGCGCTGGTGCAGCTCGACATGTCCGAGTTCATGGAACGTCACTCGGTCAGCCGTCTGGTGGGTGCCCCTCCTGGTTACGTTGGATTTGAGGAAGCGGGTCAACTGACCGAAGCCATTCGCCGGCGACCCTACTCGATTGTTGTCTTTGACGAGATCGAGAAGGCTCATCCCGAAGCCATGAACATGCTGTTGCAGATTATGGAAGAAGGACATCTCAGCGATGCGCGTGGTCACAAGGTCGATTTCCGCAACACCATCATCGTGATGACCTCGAATATCGGAGCAGATGTGATCAAACGCCAGCAGAGCTTTGGCTTCTCCTTAACGGTTGACGAGAATCTGGCAGAGCAAAGCGCTTATGACGAAATGAAAAAGAAATTAATGGAAGCTTTGAAACGCGTCTTCCGGCCGGAGTTCATCAACCGCCTGGATGGTGTGCTGGTGTTCCGTAACCTGAATCGAGATCACATCCGCAGCATCGTCAAGCTCGAGATCCAGAAAGTCTCCAACCGCTTGCAGGAACATGATCTGCAACTGGAAGCCAGCGAGATTGCCATGGAAAAACTGGCGGACGAAGGTTACGATCCGGACATGGGTGCGCGACCATTACGCCGCGTGATCACCAACCGCATCGAGGATCGTCTCTCGGATGCCTTGCTGGCTGGCGAGTTCCAGAAGGGTGCGAGGATTATCATCGGCTGGAACGAGGATGACCAGGTGTTCACTTTCTCTGCCGCCGAAAAGCCGGAGGATGAGCAGCCGGAAGAGGAGTTGGAAGCGACTGTTTAGCTGGTGGCTGATGGTGAAAAAAAGTCTGAACTGGGATTTACAGGATTTCTCGGTTTGCAGTTTCCTGAATTAATTTGCACATGAGGATTGTTTCTTTTCGGCATTGGATGACAGGATTTACAGGATTATTATCTTCGCCAATCTCGCNNCTCGCATCAGACTCGTAGGGTGGCGCCCCCGACGCATCATTTATTGCTCAACGCTCAATGCCGAACGTCTATCTGGTACATTGCACTTAGGGATGTGAAAACTAGACTGTTGTGAGGTTAGAATCAACTGCTATTCCCACTCAATCGTGGCGGGTGGTTTGGAGGTAACATCATACACTACGCGATTCACCCCGCTGACCTCATTCACAATGCGGCTGGCGACACGGGCTAACAGCTCGTAATCCAGGCGCGCCCAATCGGCGGTCATGAAGTCGTCGGTGGCGACGGCGCGCAGGGCGATGGTTTCCTGGTAGGTGCGCGCATCCCCCATGACCCCCACTGAACGCACGGGCAGCAATACGGCGAAGGCCTGGGCGATGCCGGGTTCGTCCACACTTTTGCGTTTGCCCAATAAACCGGCTTTGGTGAGTTCTTCGGTAAAGATGGCATCGGCGGCACGTAAGGTAGCCAGCCGTTGCATGGTGATATCTCCCAGGCAGCGTACGGCCAACCCTGGACCCGGGAAGGGTTGCCGCCAGACCAATTCGACCGGCAATCCCAGCGCTTCCCCCACAGCGCGCACTTCGTCTTTGAATAAATAGCGCAGCGGTTCAACCAGCTCGAAGGAAAGATCCTCCGGCAGACCGCCGACATTATGATGTGATTTGATTTTGTGTCCCTTGTTGCGATCTGGCGCGCTGGACTCGATCACATCCGGATAGATGGTGCCCTGCACCAGAAAACGGGGTTTGCCCACCTTGAGGGCCGCCTGTTCAAACACGCGGATGAAGGTGGTGCCGATGGCTCTGCGCTTGGCTTCCGGATCGGTGACTCCCTCCAGCGCGTCCATGAAGTCCTCGATGGCGTCCACGGTGTGCATCTCGACGCCCAGATTGGCTTTGAAAGCAATCTCCACCTGCTGGCGCTCGTCATGGCGTAGCAAGCCATGATCGACAAACACAGCTACCAGTTGATCCCCGATAGCATGATGCACCAGAGCAGCCGCCACGCTTGAATCGACGCCACCGCTGACGCCGACCAGTACGCGTTCTGATCCCACCTGGGCGCGGATACGGGCAACGCTCTGCTCGATGATGGAGTCGGCTGTCCAGGTGGGTGCTGCACCACAGATTTCGACGGCAAAGCGCCGGATCATCTCGACCCCGATGGGGGTATGGCGCACTTCCGGGTGGAATTGCACGCCGTAGTAATGACGTTGCAGATCCCCCATGGCGGCGAACGGGCTGTTACTGCTAGTGGCCAGCCTGACAAAGCCATGCGGAAGGGCTTCCAGTCGATCGCCGTGTGACATCCAGACCGGGTAAGTACCAGCTTCGATCAAAGGGTTGGATGCCAGCACTGTGATCTCAGCGGTGCCATATTCGCGTTCATGGGCAGGCGACACCTTGCCACCCAACGCCAGCGTGATGGCCTGCATCCCGTAGCAAATACCCAGTATGGGCAAACCGGATGCAAGCACATATTCTGGCACATAAGGCGCACCGGGTTCGTAGGCGGAGTTGGGTCCACCGGAGAGGATAAAACCCCTGGGTTGTAAGGCCATGACCTGTTGCTCAGGCGCATCCCAGGGGAACATCTCGGCATAAACCTGCACCTCGCGCACACGCCGGGTAATCAACTGGCTGTATTGCGAGCCAAAATCGAGGACAACGATCGTGTCGCTCATGGATTAATCCAAAAATTCGATCTTGCCGTCGTCCATGCTTGAAATAATCACCAGTGACTCAATGGGAATATTCAGGGCTGATAGTTTCTGGCGCCCACCTTCGAAGATCTTCTCCACCAGGGCACCGATACCGACCAGTTTGGCACCCGCAGCCAGGGTCAAGCGTACCAGCCCCTGAATGGTATTACCGGAAGCCAGGAAGTCGTCGATGATCAGGACCTTTTCCCCACGGGCGATGTATTCGGGGGAGACGATCAACTCCACCAGACGGCCTTTGGTATGCGATGGCGCAGTGGTCAGGTAGACCGTATCCGGCATAGTGACGGGTTTGGACTTGCGGGCATACACCACCGGGATGCCCAGATACTTGGCAGCCATGACAGCGGGAGCAATCCCGGAAATCTCGGCGGTGAGCACCTTGGTGGCACCCACATGCGAGAAACGGTTGGCCAGTTCCTGCCCGCAGGCATCCATCAGGATTGGATCGACCTGGTGGTTGATGAAACCATCCACCTTTAATATACCACCCCCCAGATTTGCCCCTTTTTGAATGATCATATCCTTCAATAATTGCATGTGAACTCCTCGAGATTTAAAAACAAAAAAACTAAGCGGTACGCCAGTTCANNAAACGAATACCCAAAGGGCATGATATTCACGAGTAAAAACCGAATCACGAATAAGAACCTTATCGTATTTAGAAGAATGGTCTACGTAAAATTATCAATTAGAGTAAATGAATGGATTCATCAAATTGGTGACGTTTTTCTTCTTGAAACCAATGAATATCCAGGCTCGGGATCTCCAGTCACCAGTTCAGACATTGCCCTATGAACAATACAGCTTGGATGAAGTAGAAACCGAATTGCTATTTGCGTTAGGACTTTTCCAATTGTGATGGTTTTCTGAAAGTTGTTATCATAGTGCATCATGAAATCAAAAAAATCATAGTTCAAAAGATGTCTGATCCGATTACGGGGGATGACTATGATAGACTATGATTTTTTTCATAGGGTATCCATCCTCAACCTGTTTGAACAGGTTTGGGTT
>DIWL01000066.1:4093-5009 GCA_002428455.1 Anaerolineaceae bacterium UBA6107
GAGATCTACACCGATGGTGCCTGCACCGGCAATCCCGGGCCGGGTGGATATGGCGTCATCATCGTGCAGGAGGGCAAGCGCCGGGAGCTTTCACAGGGATATCGCCTGACCACGAACAACCGCATGGAGTTGCTGGCAGCCATCACGGGGCTTAAAGCCATCCCTCCCGGTTCACGTGTGCGGCTTTACACGGATTCGAAATACCTCTCCAATGCGATTAATCTGGGTTGGGTGGATATCTGGCGGGCGAAAAACTGGAAAAAATCCGGCAAGGGCAAACTGCTCAACCCGGATTTGTGGAAAGAGCTGGTGACATTGCTGGATGAGCACGATGTGGAATTGGTCTGGGTGCGCGGTCACGCCGGACACCCCGAGAATGAGCGCTGTGACCAGCTCGCGGTTCAGGCCGCCCAGGGACGACACTTATTAACCGACCATGGTTACGAAATCAGCCAGTCGGACAACACCCAACAACCGGGGTTGTTCTAACCGGCTTTGACCAGGGCATCCACCCGCTGCAGGGTAAAAGTGAGAGCTGGCTCATTGCGCTCGAGCGGCGAGAGGAAACGTTACGGGTACCAGCGGTATTGATCAGCCTGCGGTGCCAGATTTTGTGATTGACTATGATTCATTATTTCTCCTGAATGCCTTTCCAGACTTTTTCTGGTAGCACCGGTAATTCGCGCAGGCGAACGCCAATGGCATCGAAAATGGCGTTCGAGACGGCAGGCCCAACCCCATCCATGGGGATTTCAGCCACTGCTTTAGCGCCATATGGTCCGCTGGGTTCATAGGTGGGCACCAGAATGGCGGTGATTTCCGGCGCTTCATCGGCTTCATAGATGCGATAATCACCGAAGCGTTTTTGCAATACATTGCCTTCTGTGTCATACTCCATTCCTTCAGAGATAGCCAT
>DIWL01000001.1:0-33324 GCA_002428455.1 Anaerolineaceae bacterium UBA6107
TAAGAAAAGAGACTCTTTCGAGTCTCTTCAGGCTGGGGGCAAAGGATTCGAACCTCTACTTACTGATCCAGAGTCAGCCGTCCTGCCGTTAGACGAGCCCCCAACAACGCCCAGAATTTTACCACTTCCGGTTATGCCTGTCCAGATGGACTTTTCGTTTTTTCGTCATCTGAGATAATTGTGGTAAAATCATGTGTCTGGTTAGCAGTAATCACTGCTACCTTTCCGCTCTTGACTGTGCCAACGGTGTTGTTTGAGGGCAATCCCGAGGAAAGGAGGTTTCACCATGCGCAAATATGAGGTTGTTCTAATCTTTCACCCTGAACTGGAAGAGACTGCTCTTAATGATGCACTCGAAAAGGTTAAGGGATGGATAACAACTGCTGGCGGCACGCTTACCAAGGTTGATGCCTGGGGTAAACGTCGTTTAGCCTATGTTATCCGCAAGCAGCGCGAAGGGGTATATTACCTGATTACTACTGAGTTTTCCCCTGCGTTTGCAGCTGAACTTGATCGCAACTTACGCTTCCATGAACCCGTAATCCGGTACATGATCACTGCGGTTGAGTAATGAGTATTTAACATCTTGAAGGAGTATTGTAATGGGGCGAGATTTAAATAAAGTGATGATCATTGGGCATTTGGGACGCGATCCTGAAATGCGCTTCACGCCTTCCGGAAGACCGGTGACAACCTTTACCGTGGCCACAAACCGTTCCTGGAACACCGGGGATGGAGAACGCCATTCTGAAACTGAGTGGTTTAATGTGGTTGCCTGGGGAAACCTTGCAGAGATCTGCAAACAATACCTCACTAAAGGTCAACAGGTATACGTGGAAGGTCGGTTGCAAACACGCCGCTGGGAAGATTCAGAGGGTGTGAAACACAGCAATGTCGAGATCGTCGCTTCTGAAATGATGGTTTTGGGTGAGAAACGCGATAATTCACAACCCGCCAATGACCTTCAAGAAAACAATTATCAAACGGATGATGAGTATCCGTTCTAATGGAGTAAAAGAAAATGTCAGAAGAAACTTCCAACGAAAACGAACGATTTTCAGGTCCGCGCCGATTTGTAGCGCGTCCCAAGATCTGCCAATTCTGCGCGGATAAGAATGTCAGCATTGATTATAAGAATACTGATATGCTGCGCCGGTTTGTGACCGAAGACGGCAAGATCCGACCAAGAAGGCAAACCGGCACATGCGCGCTGCATCAGCGTTCTTTAGCCGGCGCTATTAAACGTGCCCGCCATATCGCCCTCCTGCCTTTCACCGGAGAACGCTGGTCTGACGCGATCCGGTAGATCTGGCTTATACCAAATCTAAACCATACTGGCCATGTCCGTAGGGATAATTGGCCAATGACATTGAACAGAGGGAATAATGGCAAAAGAAAACGAGAATAACAAACCAAGGCCAGCCTCAAAGAAGCATGAAGCCCGGTTGGCCAGGGAAAATCGCCAAAAGAAGATCATGGTTACCATCGTGATCGGCATCCTGGCGGTGGTTGTTCTGCTGGTCGGTTACGGAATTCTATACAACCAGGTTATCAAACAAAACCGACCGGTCGCTCAGGTGGATACCACCAAGATCACAGTTGATCAATTTGAAAAACGCGTTCAATACGAAAGGTTATCCTACGTGGATTCCTTTACGAATTACGCTGCTTCGGGATATGCACAATTTTTCGAGTCCTATTTGCTTGAAATGCAGAATTCTCTGGATAACTACATCCAATTCGGCAGTGATGTACTGGACAAAATGATCAATGAAGCAGTGATTGAAGCCAAAGCTAAAGAATTGGGCATAACCATATCGGAAGAAGAAATTGATAAAGAACTCGAAAGAGGCTTTGGTTTCTTTCCCGAAGGCACCCCAACGCCGGAAACAATAGAAGAATTTACATTCAAACCCACATCGACGCTTTCTGCTCAGCAGCTCGCCATCATTACCATCACACCTACACCCTCCCCTGAGCCGACGCTTACCCTGGAACCCACGGCAACGGACAGCCCTGCCGAGGAAGCTACTTCAACACCAGATGTAGTTGTAACAGCCACCAGCGAACCAACCGCCACGCAAATCCCTCCCACCGCAACACCCTACACCCGTGAAGGATTTGAATCACTATACAAGACAATGATGACGAACATCAATGATCAATTTGATTACAGCGATGCTGATTTCCGTGATTATGTAAGAGCATTGTTGTTAAACCAGAAAGTCTTTGATCACGTCACCAAGAATATAACCCGTGACCAGGACATGGTTTGGGCCAGACATATTCTTGTAGAAACAGAAGAAGAGGCCAAAGCCGTTCTGGATAGACTCAATGCAGGCGAAGATTTTGGTATCGTGGCTGCAGAAGTTTCCGTTGATACATCAAACAGCGCATCAGGCGGAGACCTCGGATGGTTTACCCAGGGTCAGATGGTGGAAGAGTTTGACAAAGCTGCGTTTACCCTGGAAATCGGAAAACTCAGCGAACCCATTCAAACCGAGTTTGGCTTCCACATCATCCAGGTTCTGGGTCATGAAATCCGCGAACTCACCGATGAACAACTGGAAACATACAAAAACCAGGTCTATTACAAATTCATCGAAGATGCAAAAGCGGAAATGACGATCAAGAAAAATGATGTTTGGGCGGAAGTTGTTCCAAGCACCCCTGCGATACCCACACAGTATCGGATAACAGGAACCCAATAGACAAAAAAATGCGGCCTAACGGCCGCAGTTTTTATAATAATTTCAACTACTTTACCATATCTTCACTTACTTCATCCAACCGCAGGCTTATCACCTGGCTGGCTGAATCGCGTCCCATTGTCACCCCATAAATCACATCCGCGACTTGGACGGTGTTGCGATTGTGAGTGATCACAATAAATTGGGTTTCCTGGCTAAGCTCGTGCAATAACTCTGTAAAACGCCCGACATTTGCTTCATCCAGCATCGCATCCACTTCATCCAGGATACAAAAAGGAGTGGGAGAAACTCGCAGGAGCGAGAAGACAAGAGCAACCGCAGTAAGGGAGCGTTCTCCACCCGATAGCAGCGACAGCCCCTGTTCACGTCTGCCAGGTAACCTGGCCTCGATATCAATGCCTGTTTCGCTTGGATTTTCTGTGTCAGTCATCACCAGACGGGCAGATCCTCCTCCAAAGAGTCGGGCAAACATCTCCTTGAATTCCGCAGCAACCGCGTTGAAGGTCGTCCTGAATTGCCGATTCATGATCTCGTCCAATTCAGTGATCACCTGGCGCAAATCACCATCCGCTTTTTGCAGATCAGCCAACTGGGAAGTCAAATAAGTATGTCTCTCCTTGACTTCCTGGTATTCCTTGTACGCGTCAGGGTTGATCGCACCCATCCGGCGGAGCAAAGCCCGTTGTCGATTGATCGATTCATCCAATCCCTTCGGCAACTCCGCCAGCGCTGTTAACTGGCCGATTCCTTCCAATGGAAGCGGGGTCGGACCGGCTACATCATCAGAATATTCAAGCACTATCAGTCCAAAATCCTCTTCTATTCGCCGCCGCAAACTGTCCAGCGCCTCACGGCTGCGGGAATATTCAAGTTGTGCTTGCGTAAACACCCGATCAGCGTTGGCTTCTGATTGTTGGGTGATGGAATAATCGTGCTGGAACCTGGAGTACTCCGTCTCAAGCGATCGTAATTCCACTTCAGCCGGTTCGATCTGAAGCCTGGATTGCAAGATCCTTTCGTTTACGACTTCTTCGTCCAATTTTGCATTGTTACGCGCCGTTTCTGCTTCTGTTGTTGACCTCTCAATATCAGCGATGCGGCGCTTAATTTGGTCGTTAGAAACCTGGTTCTGAGCGATCGTGTTCTCAAATTCGCGCAACCGTGATTCTGCCTCTTTAACAGCACGTTCAGTGATGGCCTGGGTCGTTGTCCAATGAACCAGTTGACTTTGCAACTCATCAATTGAAATAGAACGTAATTTGGCGAGAAGCTGTTGGATCTCCTGATTTTGGGATAGAATCCCTTTTTCATTGGAATCTACTTCAGATTGAGCGGTTGTAAATTCACTTTCAGCATTTGCAACCTGGCCTGCTAAAGTGTTTAGCTGGGTATTTTGCCATTCAACCTGCTGGATCAACTGTGCGAGATCACGTTCCGCCAAATTATTGGACTGGTTGGCCTGTTGCAGCCTGGATTGAAAGCTTTTCAAATCACCTTCGAGAGTCTTCCGCTGATCCTTGAGAGATTTCACTCTACCGCTGAGCGAATCCAGTTCTCTCAGTTTGCCCTGTCGGGCTTTTTCAAGTTGTTCAATACTCTCCTGAAGATCCTTTTTCTGCCGTGGTCTGCTGATCACAACTGCCCGGCTTTCTTTACCTGCGATGATGACTCCACTACCAGTGAAAACTTCTCCCTTGAGCGTCACCACCTTCCCAGAATCCGGCAGTTGCCTGACCAAATCACGTGCAGTGCGGCGGTCTTTTACAACAAGCACCTGTCCCAGCAGGTAAGTGATCAATCTTTGTGATGCGCTATCTGCCTTTACCAGGTCTGAAGCAATACCTATTACGTTTGGTGAATTGGATGGCTTGATCTTTTCGAAGGATCTGGATTGGTTAGCAGGAATCAGCATCGCCCTACCGGAATCATCAGATTCCAGAAATGCCAGAATTAATTCAGGATCGGTGTTTTCATCATACAACAAGGCATCCAATTGATCCCCCAGGGCAGCACTAACCGCTGTTTCTAGTTCATATGGTACTTCAAGGAAACTGCCCACCGAACGCAGCCTGCCGGGAAATCTGCCACTCTTCATTGCACTTAGCAGGCTTTTTGCCCCATCACCCATTCCCGCAAATGTCAATTCAGCCTGCTGGACAACATCCAATTGGGCTTTCAGTTTTGCCAGGTCGGTCTCCTGCCGGCTGAGTTCCTGGTTAAGCCTCTTCTCGGCATCATCGAGCTCCGAAATCTGCTCCAAAAGATTCTTGAGTGCATCCTCAGATCTTTCCACCTGGGATTCAAGTTCATCCCTGCTGGATTTCGTTTCATCAAATTTTTTCCGGGAAGCAGCTAGATTATTCTGATTATTTTCTATACCCTCAACCAGGTGTGCGCGGCTTGCAGCATAGTTTTCGATCCGATTTTGGAGCTCGCGTTGATGCGCCTTTAATTGGACCTGGCGGGTTTCCAGTGTAACCAGTTTTTTTCGCGCTTGTCCCAGGGCAATCTCAATTTGATCCCGCTCTACTTTTCTTTTTGAGAAGGAAGCTTGAACTGAGGAAAGTTGTTCACGGCATTCCACCAATTCCTGATTTACATTTTCTATCTCAGACCGAAGCACAACCAGTTTTTCCTGATGCGTAGCAGCCAACTCTTCGTTGTGAATCAAATCACTTTGCAGTGCTGTTTCCTGTGACCGATAAGAACTGAGCCTCTCCTCTAAGACAGCAATATCCCGGCTAACCTTTTCTCGTTGGCGATGGTATTCTGCCAATTCCGTATGCCACTCATTCAACTGCGAACGTAATTCCTGCAAACGTATCCGGACATCATCAACCTTTTTTTCGATCTCAGTCCGTCTACCACGCGCCAGGGTTACTTTTTCCTCCTGGTTTTTTAAGACTTCACGATTACGAAGCAGTTCCTTTTGCGAATTTTGCCAATGATAACCATACCAGTCCTTAAGCAATACCTGCAGGTCAGCCTTCACTCGATCATATTCTTCAACCCGCTTGGCCTGTCGTTCCAGGCTGCGTAAGCGCGGTTCCAGTTCACTGAGAATGTCCGTTACCCGCTCAAGATTGCGCCGGGTGTTATCCAACCTTGTTAAAGCCTCTTCACGACGGGATCGGAACAATCCAATTCCGGCGGCTTCTTCAAAGAATTTACGGCGTTCCTCCGGGCGAAGAGACAAGGCTGCATCCACCAGGCCCTGACCGATGATGGTATAAGTACGTTCAGCCAGACCTGACTGAGCCAGCAGCTCAGATATGTCTTTCAATCTGACGCGTTGTTTGTTGAGTAGATATTCATTGCTGCCATCACGATACGCTCGCCGTGATATCCCGACCTCGGAATAATCTACCGGCAGCCAGCCATGTTCATTATCAAACTGGATCGTAGCAGAAGCCATACCGGCTTTCGGACGCTGATCGGATCCAAGGAAGATCATATCCTCGGTCTTTTTCCCGCGGAGTAAACTGTAGGATTGTTCTCCTAAAACCCAACGGATGGCATCCGCGATATTGGATTTACCTGAACCATTTGGTCCAACGATAGCGGTGATATTGCCTGGAAATTCGAATAACGACCTGCCAGCAAAGGTTTTATAACCATGTAATTCCAAAGATTTCAGTCTTGGTGTCATTTAACGCTGGTTTCCCATTCAGCAATGTGAAGATTTTTTATTGCCATAGCTGCAGCCTGCTTGGTCGCGGCCTGTTTACTCGATCCGATCCCCGTGCCACACACCTTACCATCTACAAGTACATCCACCTCAAATAATTTCGAGTGATCAGGACCTGAAGAGCTGCGAGTAGTGTAAACTGGAGCAGGGTAACCGTTGCCCTGTGCCCATTCCTGCAAATTACTTTTCGGGTCTTCATCTTTATGATTGATCAGGATATCATCCGCTGCGTTTTCAAGCATTGGGGTAATGAATTTTCTAACGCCGTCAATATCCGAGTCAAGGTAAATCGCGCCAATCACCGCTTCAAAAGTATCGCAGAGCAACCCGGGACGATTATATCCGCCAGCCTGGTGCTCTCCCCTGCCAAGGCGCATGGCACCACCCAGTCCGATCTCCAAGGCAAAATTCGCCAATTGTTCCGTATGTACCAAAGCGGATCGCATCCGTGTCAAATCACCCTCGGGCATCTCCGGATACCGGTTGTAAAGCCAGGCACCAACTACAAAATCCAACACCGCATCGCCGAGGAATTCCAATCTTTCATTATCTTCCAAAGCCTCAGGGTGCTCATTAAGATAAGAGCGATGCGTGAGAGCACGACTCAACAAAAGAATGTCAGTCATGTCCGGTAACAAGCGGGTTGCCAAATCAGCTGGCGATTCAGTTTTCGGTTTGTTATTGGGATTATCCAAAAATTTTCTCCCCGAATAAGGAGAGCGCCAACCTCCCTCAACAGGGGGGTTCGCGGTCACATTATTCTATAGTGGTATCGAATTTGTTTTTAAGCCAAAACCCGTCAGGATCGCAACAACAGGTTCCACCACCTCAATTTTATCATCTAGTAGGGGCGCCAGGGATAAACAGGCCGTTGGTTCACAAAAGATCCCCTGCCGGGCGATTCTGAGGTAAGCCTCGCGCAAGTACTGCTCACTAACACTGATCATATTACCGGCTCCAGCATACATGCGTTTTAAGATTT
Organism: Anaerolineaceae bacterium UBA6107; assembly: GCA_002428455.1. Taxonomy (GTDB): domain Bacteria; phylum Chloroflexota; class Anaerolineae; order Anaerolineales; family Anaerolineaceae; genus UBA6107. The sequence goes on from DIWL01000001.1 coordinate 7,382, forward strand.
GTCCGGCACGCAAAGGAATGACTACGCTAGCCCCTTCGGCGAGGGTTGTTGCCGGTTGAATTTCAGGTATGTCGACCATATTTCTTCTGTATGCTTCAACCGCTGGTGAGCAAGCCTCTGCCTGAACACCGATGAAGTGTGGCAATTTATTCGCTAAACCCGCAGCAAGCAACGATTCAAAACCTAATAGAATGCCGTAGAGTAATCCACCGTGTCCAACCGGTGCGATCAGGGTTCCTGGAATCCGCCCAAGGTCTTCAAAGATCTCGTACGCGATGGTGGCAATACCGGTCAATCCAAATGGCATATAGGCGTGGCTGGCATAGATACTGCCTGCGTGTGCAACCTCCAGCACAGCTGCAGCCGCATTCGCCCGCGGACCCGGTATTCTTTCAACCCGGGCTCCAAATTGCTCGATCTGCCAGCGTTTCGGTCCGGAAGCTGATTCGGGAATAAACACACGAGACGAAATGCCAGCCCTTGCGCAATACGCAGCCAGCGAAGCCCCGGCATTACCAGATGAATCCTCCACAACTTCGGTGATACCGTGCGAAGCTAGAAAACTGATCAGAACTGCCGATCCGCGGTCCTTATATGATCCGGTAGGATTCTGACCTTCCAGCTTATAGTACAGGGAAACCCCGTTGAAATTTCCAGCCAGAAAAGGGGTACCCCCTTCTCCGAGGGTTATGATTGGGGCATTATCAGACAATCCAAGAGAAGATTGGTAACGCCACAATCCTCTGCACTCCTGGTGTTGATCTGGCTCAGAATAAGCCGGAAACTGTGAATAATCCCAGACACCTCCGCATTGACATAAATACGGAGTATCATCACCCGGATACGGTGCTCCGCAGGCAGAACAACTGATTTGGGACATTTTCTTCGCTATCATTTTCCTTAATTGACCAATTCTTTGATTATAAACCATCGCATATCGCAACCGGTTTGTATCTGCTATAATTGCCAGCGTGGATTTTCAAATTGCCGGACACCAAACCGAAGGTTATAAGATCAATACAGAGGTCTACAGCGGACCCCTTGATCTGTTGCTTCAACTGATCGAAAAAGCGGAACTGGACATCACCCGCCTTTCCCTCGCCCAGGTAACCGATCAATATCTTGCGCATTTGCACAATCTTGAAGTTCAGGACCCTGCTGAGGTATCGGCGTTTCTCGTGATTGCAGCCAAGCTGGTTCAGATCAAATCATCAGCCCTTCTGCCTCGCCCGACAATAACAAGCCTGCAAACGGAGGAAGATCCCGGCGAAGCCCTGGCCAAACAGCTGCTCCTCTACAAAAAATTCAAGGACCTTTCCAGATTTCTTGATGAACGCGAAAGCGCAGGGTTGCACACCTACCTGAGATTGGATTCAAATCCTTCTGTACAGTTACCATCAAAGCTCGATATGAGTGACTTCACACTGAAAGATCTGGTTTTGGCTGCCCGTGAAGTGTTTCGAAATCCGAACAATTTACCCCCGCTAAGCGAGGTGGTTTCTTCACAAAGGTACACCATCCGGCAAAAGATCAGCCTCATTCTTGAAACCCTACAGAAATCAGGTTCCACAAATTTTAAAACGATACTAAAAGATGGATCAAGCCGCATCGAAGTTGTGGTAACCTTTCTCGCGTTACTTGAATTGGTAAAACGGCACATGGTTGGAGCCGATCAGGATGACCTTTTTGGGGAAATTCGTTTACAGGCTGAAGGTGATTTGTCCACCTTAGGTGAAGAAGAGCTCGAATTCGTTGAATAAAACCCTACAGTATGCCGGATTTTTGAACCTGCAGACTCAACTCATCCAACATCGTCATTTCATCAGCAGTTAATCGCCATCCAACTGCACCCAAATTTTGCTCCGCCTGAAGGCCATCCTTTGCACCAGGGATGGGCAACGCTCTTTTCTGAACGACCCAATTCAACGCCACCTGTGCGGTAGTTTTTCCTTCATGCTCGTTACCAATACGGGCCATGGCATTAAACATGGGCTGTAATTTGGCAAGGTAATCTTTGCTATAACGTGCTGCCCTTGTACCACGGAGAGGGTTTGCGGCAGTGTACTTGCCGGTGAGAACTCCCATCGCTAACGGACTATATGCAATTACTTTTATTCCTTCTGCCAGGCAATAATCCAATAAACCATCCCTCTCAATATGCCGGTCCAGGAGATGGTATTCCACCTGGTTTGAGGCCAATCGCGCCCCGTGTTTCTTGAGCGTCTCATTCGCCTCTATCGTCTGAGTCAGATCGTAGTTGGAAACACCAATGGCATCGATCAATCCCTCTTCATGCAAATCAAGCATGCGATTCATCCAAGTTTTCGGGTTCAACGGCGGGAGGTGTACATGCATCTGGTATAGCGCTATCCGGTTGAGTTTCAACCGTTGAAGACTGTTCTTTAATGCTATGCGCAACGACCCTTTAAATACTCGCCATGGGAAAGGCATCATTTTCGTTGCGATGATCACCTGCTCACCCGTTTGTTCAATTAATTCGCCGAGAATACGCTCTGACTTACCCTGACCATACACTTCAGCAGTATCAAAGAACCGGATCCCTCCCCTGATACTTGTAAGAAAAGCTTCCCTGACGTCATTTTCTGAATATCCATTCCCAAATCCCCACACCAGCCTGTCTCCCCAAGCCCAGGTACCGACCCCCATTTCAATTCCATTGAAAATGTGATGCTCTACGGGTTCTGACATTATCCACTCCGGGAAAAAGATCTGCCTATTATACACAAAAACCGCGGTAATGTAACAAGAAACGTAATTGGGATATAATCTTATCTTATCAGGCAATAATAAACATATAGGAGACCTAACATGGTGGAACATTTGGAATTTGCCAATAATTATCGTGACCTTTCCACAGACCAGGGTTTTCAATACGAATTTGTTTGTGACCGTTGTGGTTCCGGCTACCGCACTACATTCAAGTCCTCAATAACCGGCAAGATCAGCACAGCGCTAGACACAGCCAGCAATCTTTTTGGTGGCATCCTGGGCAGGGCTGCAAACCTCGGAGAACGAGTACATTCAGCCACATGGGAACGCGCTCATGATGAGAGTTTCACCGAGGCGGTCAGCGAGATCAAACCGTACTTCATCCAATGTCCACGTTGTAACACCTGGGTTTGCCGGGAAAAATGTTGGAACACAAAGAAAGGTCTTTGTAAAGAATGCGCACCAGATCTTGGCGTGGAAATGGCTGCAGCCCAGGCATCCCACTCTGTTGAAGAGGTGTGGGCACACGCGGCAATGGCAGAAGAAGATAAAAAATTAACCACAGAAGACTGGCGTGAAGGCATCACAGCCACCTGTCCAAACTGTGAAAAACCGCTGGCAACGAATGCGAAGTTTTGCCCGGAGTGCGGTTTCTCGTTAAAACCAAAAGATAAGTGCCCTAGCTGCGGAGCTAAACTGTTGCCCGGTGCAAAATTCTGTGCTGATTGCGGCCAAAAGTTGTAAGCATTGATTTGTCATTGATGTTTCTACTCAACATATTCCCTACCTGGATCTGATCACCCCGGAAATCTATGCCAGATGATGTAACCCCCATTCGCCAGCAATACCTTGATATCAAGAAACAATATCCCGACGCTATCCTTTTCTTTCGCCTGGGAGATTTCTACGAAACTTTTGATGACGATGCACACATCACATCACGCGAATTGGACATCGTGCTCACTTCACGCAATGTAGCCAAGGGAAACCGCGTGCCGATGGCCGGTATCCCTTACCACGCGGCGGAGAATTATCTCTCGAGGTTAATTGACAAAGGGTACCACGTAGCGATATGTGAACAGGTTGGCGAACAGCCCACCAAAGGGATTTTTCCGCGTGAAGTGGTGCGTGTGGTCACTCCGGGCACTGTGATCGAACCAGGTTTATTGAACAGCCACGAGAATAACTTTCTCGCCGCAGCCAGGATCGATGGAGACCAGTTCAGTGTCGCGTATGCTGACATCACCACCGGTGAATTTGCTGTTACACAGATCGAATCCGCTGACCCCCTCACAGATCTGCGGTCGGAGCTCGTGAGATTGAACCCGGTCGAAATATTGATCCCCGAATCGATGAAATTGATTCACCGCCCCAACAGCAGCCTGACAACGTTGCCGGAATGGCGCTTCGAAACCAGTCGTTGCCGTGAGATCCTCTTGCGCAAGATGGAGGTTACCACACTGGAAGGCTTCGGACTGGAGAACCTGCCATTGGCAATACAAACCTGCGGCGTAATCCTCCAATACCTCGAACAAACTCAACCGTCAGCAATCGCGATGTTGAAAGGACTTGCCACTTACAACACCAGCGAGTTCATGGTGCTGGATGCAGCCACCCGCCGTAATCTTGAGCTCACCGAGACCATTCGCCGCGGCGACACGCAGGGTTCGTTGCTTTCCATTCTTGATCGGACGATCACACCCATGGGGCACCGCTGCATTCGTCAATGGGTAAGCAAACCGCTCCTCAATATTGAACAGATCGTAAAACGGCAAAATAATATTGCTGTTTTCTTTGACAACTCTTTGCTTCGCGCTGAATTTCGGTCTGAGCTGCAACACATCGGTGATCTTGAACGATTGACAAACCGGGTGGTGAGTAATTCTGCCCAACCGCGCGACCTCACTGGAATCCGGTCGATCCTGCAATCCGTGCCAAAGGTGTTGAGCACATTAAACGAGGAGATATCCCGATTAGAGCCCATCCTCGAAAATCTGGATGTGTGTCACCCTGTCCTGGAATTGCTGAAAGACGCAATCGCTGAGGATCCCCCTGCTACCTTGCAAAATACCGGGATCATTCGCAGCGGATATTCGGAAGAGCTGGACAGTGTCATAGAGATGTCCAGTCATGCCAGGGAATGGATCTCCAACCTGGAAGCGGTAGAACGGGACAGGACCGGTATTCGTACCCTCAAAGTTGGATACAACAAGGTATTTGGCTATTATCTCGAAATAACGCACAGCAACACCGGGCAGGTACCACCGGAATATATTCGCAAGCAAACCCTGGTGAACGCAGAACGCTACATCACCCCGGAGATGAAAGAATACGAGTCTTTGGTATTAAATGCTGAAGAAAGAATCCGGGAAATTGAAAACCGTTTATTCAAAGAAGTCTGCCAGGCGATCCTGCCTCACATCAATCAATTGCTCACCACGTCCCGCTTGCTGGGTGAATTGGATGTGTTTGCCGGCCTGGCAGAAGGAGCAGCCATACAAAGTTATGTCCGCCCCACCCTGGTGGAAGATCCGGTAATACAGATCATCGATGGTAGACACCCCGTGGTGGAAACCAGTTTGAAAGGTGAAAGGTTTGTGCCGAACGACGTTGTACTGGAGGAAGGTGAGCTCATTCGAGTGATCACAGGCCCCAACATGAGTGGTAAATCCACTTTCCTGCGCCAGGTGGCTCTGATTGTGCTGATGGCCCAAATAGGCGCGTACGTTCCAGCCAAAAGTGCCCGGATCGGCATTGTGGACAGAATCTTTACCCGCATCGGCGCACAGGATGAGATCCACGCCGGTCAATCCACTTTCATGGTTGAAATGATCGAAACCGCCAATATTCTCAATCACGCTACCAGCCGCAGTCTGCTCATTTTGGATGAGATTGGTCGCGGTACGTCAACCTATGACGGGTTATCTATCGCCTGGGCAGTGATCGAGTACATCCATAACCATCCCCGTCTACGCGCGCGCACCTTTTTTGCCACGCATTTTCATGAATTGACTGTATTGAGTGATCTCCTACCTGGGATCCGCAATTACAACGTTGCCGTCGCAGAAAACGGTACCCAGGTGATCTTTTTACATAAGATCGTCCCTGGCGGTACAGATCGGTCATATGGTATACATGTGGCGCAACTGGCCGGAATCCCGAGACCGGTCATTTCACGTGCCAGCGAGATCCTTGGTCAATTGGAAGCTACGTCCGGATCAACAGTGAAAGTTGACCACGGTCATTCCCAGCAGTTGACTCTTTTCCCGGAGACAAACCCGTTGTTGGAGGAATTAAAAGACCTCGATCTAAATACCCTTCCCCCGATCGAAGCACTGAATATTCTTTACGAATGGCGCAAACGCTTCATTCCTGACGATAAGAAGAACAGTTAAGCTACCAGTCACGCGCGCCGCGCAGGAAATCAGCCCCGCTCATCCAATTCCTGCCAGCCGGCTTTACCTCCAGCAGCATCAACCCACCATCAACAGTATTAACACAAGGAAAACGGTCGATAATTAAACGCTCACCCGGTTTACCCTTGCCCGGGATGACACGGGCTTTCCGAATCTTCAACGCCTGACCACCAAAATCCATCACCGCACCCGGCCAATCGATAAAAGCACGCACTTTTCGTTCCAACTCTACCGCAGGCTTTGAAAAATCCAGGAGGCCGTCCTCCTTCTGGATTATTGCCGCATACGTAACGCCATCATCTTCCTGAGGATGGGGTTCAAGCGATCCTGAGAGATAGGCATACAGGGTGCTGATGAGTAACCTGCTCCCTGTACTGGCTAATTTACTGGAAAGTGTCCTCGAATCGTCATCTGCATCAATGGGAACCTTTTCCCTGGAGAGGATCGGTCCGGTATCCACGCCCGCATCCATGACCATAATGGTCACCCCGGTGCTGTTATCGCCATTGAGAATGGCAGTCTGTATGGGTGAAGCCCCCCTCCAGCGTGGCAGGTAAGACGCGTGTACATTGATGCAACCATAACGCGGAAGGTCAAGAATATTTTGTCGCAGGATCTTACCATACGCCGCGACAACAATAAAATCAGGCTGCCAGTTAACAAGTTGTTCCAAGACTTCCGGTGTTTTCAGTTTTTCAGGTTGCAGGATAGGCAGCGAGAGCTCCTGCGCCTTCAGTTTTACCGGTGGTGGGGTCAACTGCTTGCCCCTTCCGGCTGGTTTATCGGCTTGCGTAATTACGCCGGCTACCGTGTAATGCCTGGCAAGCTCTTCGAGGATGGAAACAGAGAAATCAGACGAACCCATGAATACAGTATGGAAACTCATGGAATGATTTTAACACAAACATCGTTTACAAACTACACGCAAGACGGGAGAGCGAGAATCAAAAACCTTTGACAAGCGAAATCATTTGCTTGCCTACAAAGAGCGGTAGAATTAAAATATAAACACAATAATTCATTAGGAGACCCCGCATGACCGAAGTTCCTCCGATCAAGATCATCATGTACGGAACCACCTGGTGTGGTTCAACAAAAAGAGCCAGAAGGATTTTTGAAGAGGAACAAATAGAGTATGTGTGGGTGGATATCGATGCTGACGAGACTGCCGCAAGGTATGTCGAAAGCGTCGCGAACGGTTTCCGTAGCGTTCCTACAATAGTTTTTCCCGATGGTTCAGTTTTGGTGGAACCCTCCACCTACCAGTTACGTGAAAAACTTGGTCTGTAAATCAGGTAGCAAAGTTCAATCATTGTCTCGCTTTCGGTGAAGCAACCAGACCAGTAAAGCACCTGTAACCATTCCAGCTGCCGCGACCATCCATATCACCTTCTTTTTTCCTGTTTCCAATATCACGGATGGCGATTGCGTTAATTTCAACCTTAAGGCATCCACAAACTCAGGACCCGGGGTTACCGGTTCGAGAAGGGAGGAAAGCTTTTCTTCCAATCCCCATAATCCTTTGCTACCAGCCTGTTCCATTCCATTCGTTGTCATTTTTTCCCCATTAATCCTTGATCTCGTTCAATTCACCCGTCCCGCTGATTTCCATAACCTGCTCTCTTAGAGCGATCAAAGAGCGATGATATAAACTCTTAATCGCGCCTTCCGTTTTGCCCATGATCACCGCTATCTCGCCGTTTGAAAGATCCTCCAGGTATTTGAGCAGGATCAATTGCTGTCGATCCGGTGGTAAGCGACGGATCGCATTCAGCAATACTTCCTTCTCTTGTGTCTTCTCCAACTCTCTCTCCGGTAATTCCGACTGGTGCGGAAGATCGGTGTGATCCTCCAATGACACTTCCTTGCGCCGCCTGGTGTCGCGATACCAGTTGGCTGTCAGGTTGTGGGCTATGCGATACAGCCATGCCGTGAAAGGTACACCTTTTTCCTGATATTTTTCAATGTGCCCAAATGCCCGGTGAAAAACCCTAGCGGTGAGGTCCTCCGCATCTGCTCCTGAACCAATACGATAAAAAATGTAATTGTAGATGCGCGTCACATTTTGCTCGTAAAGGTAACTGAACGCCTCTGCATCACCGGACACCGCCAGTTTCACGGTATCCACATCAGTACCTTGAGCATTATTGAACACTTTTAACTTCTGCAACTAATAACCCTCGTCGGATCAAATGGTTTCATCGCGATCATTTCAAAGAAATTGCCGCTTCAACTGCAGCGTAGGCATCCAGGATACCAGCGCCAGCCTCGTAGACCGAGCCACCGCAGCCGCTTTCAGTGCCTTCATACGGCTGAGCGGTTTCCATCAATATCCGGGTGGTGGTCTCGATATCACCAATCAATGCCGGGTTTGCAGACCACATCAATGCGACCACTCCGGACACATGCGGAGCGGCAAAAGAGGTACCACTGCTGAACGTATAGGTACCCCCTGGTGCCGCAACCAGGATCATTTCTCCCGGCGCTGACAAATCCGGCTTGGCACGCCCGCTTCCATCCACGTTAACCGGACCGCGGCTGGAAAACGGTGACAAATAGCCCAGTTTATCAACAGCTCCAACTGTAAAAACGTCTGCATAGATAGAGAGCGGATCAGCGATGGTCGAACAGCCGTAATAGCCGTTATTCCCGGCTGCCACAGACATGAATATCCCGGCAGATCTCAGCATTGCAACAGCCTGGTCAAATACACCCGGGTCGCATCCTTCAACCTCAGGACATCCCCATGAGTTGTTGATGATCATGGCGCCTAATGAGGGATCACCGTGCTTGAGTGGATCTCCACCTTGCGGATATGGAGCGAACATAAACTGCATACAATCCAGGTATAAAGCCGGGTTTCCGAGGTTGCGGGCCAGGTTTACACAACCGATCCACTCGCTGTCCGGAGCGATTCCGCGCGTCTCACCAAGTACGATTACCAACGTCCCAGTACCATGCCCGCCAATATCCACCGGTGAAACCGAAGCATTCCAGGGATCCAGCCAGTTGTAATCATTCGATCCTCCCCTCCCACGGTAACTGTTTCCCAGTTCAGGATGCGAAATATCCACACCTGAATCAGTTTGTCCAACAAGAATCCCCTCACCGGTAATTCCCAATTCGGTGTGCACCTTGAGGGCATTGATCATCTCCAGATTCCACAGGGTCCCCTCCTGGGGTACCAGTACATCGCCTTTGGTTGTTTCAGGAATCTGCGGTAACGGCCGCAAGTGCGGACTATCTAGCACCCGCTCCACCCCATCAAACCGGGAAAGCCTGTTCTTTGTGAACCACCCGGCATTCACTTCCATGGCGTTAACCAGGTAATATGACGTGTAGGCGATCCCTTTTTTATCCAGCTCTTCGCGCAGCATTTTTTGCGAATTATTCGCCAGGCTGGTCATGCTGGAATACAACATCAATTTTTTCTCAATTAATGGCGTATCAATGTCAATTGATTTTGAGTCAACCTGGTCCTGCATGATGACGAACAAACGGTCACCAAAGAAACCGGGTTGCCCGATGAAGAGATACAGCACAATAAATTCCATTAGGCTTAATAAGATCAGCCCCAAATTTATCCGTCTATCCAGGTTGGCTTTTTCATGCAGGGGGAAGAATATCAAGACTACCAATGCGACCGCATGAATAAAAACGAACGAATACCATGCCGCCCGTTGTGCCCAATAAAAAACTTCTGTGCTGGTGGTGCCTGAAATGATCAACGCAAGTTCATCCATATCAAAGAAAGCCAGCGGGAGAATGAGCGCAAGAGCTGAAATAATCCCGACTGCCAACCTGCCGTGATCTTTGCGGTTTCGGCCAGCTGCCGCAAGAGTTGCTATCAACCATCCTAACGGGGGTATGGCAAGGGCAAGAAGAATTTGGGATCCATTCTGACTGATTCCGGTCATGACTATTAGCAGAAAAACTGCCAGAACAAATCCGTCAAATAAATACTCACCACGCCCAACCTGGCTTCCGGCAGGCTGGGTCATATCGAAATACAGCGGGTAAATGGCGCTAACGAGGAAAAAAGCGAAAGAACATCCAAAAACAATGACCAACAAGGTGTCACTTGGTGATCCCAGAGCCCCCCAAAGGATCCACGGAGTCGCCAGACCAACACCTGCCAACACCGCTGTTCCGGTCAAACGTGATATCTGTAGCCCGGACCTGTCAACTGAGCGATTTTTTCTCAACAGGATCAATATTACGGCGGTTACGTTCAAAATAAGAGACAATAACAAATAAGATTGGACCTGGGCGGTAAGGTAAAGTGTTTTAGCCCCAACAGATATGAGTGCAAATACCCCCCCGATTAGCCATAATCCCAACATTAACTTGATCCTGGGAGTTTTCACCCCCAAGTAAACTGCAAGTAAAGGCAGAAACACGATCAACGCATAACCCAATTGCACAAGCCAGCGTCCATCTGCCAGACCCGTATCGGCTTCGAACATCGACTGCTCGATTGACCAGCGCAGGAATAGGTTTAAAGCCGTAAATGCCACCACCCACAAGGTCATGAAAAAGATCATGACGATATTGCCGAGACCCCGAGCGTCTTTCAAGTTGAAATCAGTTTCTATAGCAGCTTTCTCCATCTCTTTTTGCATTAATAAGTCCAATCTAAACGGTCAAAATATTTCCTGCACAAACCGATCAGTTACAAACAAATTATAAAGGACAAAATCTATTGCTGGCCGTCCGATTCACTAATCAGCTCAAATGTGCCTGATAGATGGGATGATCCACAGGTTGGCGAGTACAGGTTGGCGAGTACAAACGAGTACAAAACGCTTGACCCTAATCCTGTATCCGGCTAAAATATTATTGTCGTAGTAGTTTCAACACTGAACCATAAGAAAGATCATGCGGTCCGGTTGCTGAGAATCGAATGACTATACCATCCACACACACCACCACCCAAGGATGTTGCATTCAACATCTCAAGGTGGTTTTTTATGTCCAATCACATTCATTAGAATAAGGAGTAAAGTCGATGCGTGATTACCTTGTCCGCGGCAGTTTGACCGAAGTAGATCCAGAGATGTATGATCTAACCAGTTTTGAGACTGAAAGGCAATTCCGAAAGCTGATTATGATCCCTTCTGAAAGTACCGCCCCGCTTGCAGTTCGTGAATCTTTAGCGTCGGTTTTTCAGAATATTTACGCAGAAGGATACCCGGATGAAGAATCCCGCTGGTTCAATGAAGGGGAAATCCTGGATTACCCTGCCCGGTTATCCAATTATCGCCGCTATGCTGACCCGCGTTATTACAAGGGTGTGGAGTATGCCGACGTCGTTGAAGCACTTGCGCGCCGCCGTTGTGCAGAAGTTTTCGCCAACGACAAAGTAAGCGCAGACCAGTTGTTTGTCAATATTCAAGCCCTGTCCGGCGCCCCCGCCAACAATGCTGTCTACCAGGCATTGATCGAACCCGGAGATGCCATCCTTGGAATGAACCTCCTGCACGGTGGACACCTCACGCACGGCTCTTCTGTCAACCGGTCAGGAAAATTGTACAAAGTATCCCATTACAACGTTGACCCGGTGACTGAAAAAATCGATTATGACAAACTTGAAAGCATCGCCCGGGAAACGAAACCTAAGGTCATCATATGTGGATATTCTTCCTATCCATGGATTCCGGATTGGTCACGCTTCCGGGCAATCGCTGACGCGGTCGGTGCTTACCTGCTGGCAGACGTATCCCACATCGCCGGTTTGATCGCCGGTAAGGCAGTTCCGTCACCCGTCGGTCACGCTCACGTGATCACCTTTACCACACATAAAACGCTTTGCGGTCCTCGAGGTGCCTGCATTCTCACCACAGACAGCGCGCTGGCAAAGAAGATCGATAAAGCTGTCTTCCCCGGGGAGCAGGGTGGACCGCACGTGCATGTTTTCGCAGCACTCGCCACAACCTTCCGGATCGCAGCCTCTGCGCAGTTCTCGAATCTGCAAAAGCAGATACTGAAGAATTGCCTGGCACTGACCGATCAACTCCAGCAGCGCGGATTGCGCATCTCCTTTGGGGGCACGGACTCCCACCTGGGCAACATCGATTGTAAGACCATCAAGGGTCCGGACGGAACCGCGCTTTCCGGGGATATGGCTGCCCGCATACTGGATATCGCCGGCATTGTGGTAAATCGCAATACGATTCCGGGTGATAAAACCGCACTCTTTGCCTCCGGCATCCGTTATGGTACACCCTGGCTGACACAACGCGGGTTTACAGAAGAGGATATGCGCACGATCGGTAATATTATGGCGGATGTCCTGTTGGCAATCACGCCTTACACAATCGATATGCGCAAAGGTCCATCCCAGCGGGCTAAAGTGGATTTTGCCGTTCTGGAACAATCCAAGATCAAAATCCGTGAGCTCGCTGAGAAAGCCGGAACAGATCAGGCTTACAAACAAAGCGGTTATCCACATTTTTACTATGTAGATGATAAAGCGAAAAACAAAGGAAAATATGCCGCGCTAAACCTCAAGGGTCAACGCATCCGGCATTTTGTTGATTACTGTTTTACATCTGATACTGAAAACCTGGTCACTGGTCAAACTCAACCCACCGAGTTACGCACACCAGCGAAGACAATCAAAGGAGCGCTTACCCTCCTCGAGGGAGAACGCTACCAATTCATATTCCCCCCTGAGGATTTCGGCATGGCTGCCACTTTCCTGCGCGCCCTTTCAGATGGGTACATCAGTTTTGACGATGACCTACCAGCCCGCGTTCCCGGACCGGTCGTAGTCGAGGAGGCTGACCCAGTGATCACCGAATTTCCGGGAGGTGATCCTGTTTCTGTGAACAAACCCTGGTACATCGGTCACAAACCAATTGAAGATAAAACATTGCCTGCTTTTGAGTGGAAAGAGGTAGAATCCTCAACTCTGTTACGAACCCCGCTTTATGAAGACCACAAGAAATTGGGGGCCAAGATCATACCCTTTGCTGGTTGGGAGATGCCGGTCTGGTACACCTCGGTCGTGGAAGAACACCTCGCCTGCCGCAACGCTGCGGGATTATTTGATGTGGCACATATGGGTGTTCTCCAGGCTGAAGGTCCTCTCGCCGCCACTTTCCTTGATTCTGTGTGCGGGAACGATATTGGTACCCTTGAAGTTGGCGATTCGTGCTACACACATTTCCTGGATCCTGATGCTAACGTTATTGATGACACGCTGGTTTACTGCCGTTCGCCAGTTAAATACCTCGTCGTGGTCAACGCGTCCAATGACGCCAAGGACTGGGCCTGGTTGAACGCGGTGAAGCGGGGAGAAGTCCTGGTGGATAACTCCCAACCATCCGTTAAGGCTTTTGGAACCGGCGTTATCCTGCGCAACCTGCGCGATCCCAAAGAAGGCAAGGATATGCGGGTTGACATCGCATTGCAGGGACCAAAATCCAGAGATATCTTGCTCTCCCTTGGGTGTGATGCGGAGACACTGAAGAAAGTAAAGGCACTGAAGAGAACGGAATTATGCGAAGCCCGGATTGGCGACTTTGACCTGATCGTCTCCCGCACCGGCTACACCGGCGAGAAGATGGCTTTTGAGCTTTTCATCCATCCAGAACAGGCATCAGCACTCTGGAACGACCTGATGAAAGCAGGGGAACCAATGGGATTGAAACCATGCGGGCTCGGGGCGCGTGATTCACTCCGCACTGAGGCTGGTCTGCCACTTTACGGTCACGAAATGGGTGGCGAAAAGAATCTTGGAGTGGCTGAAGCCGGTTTTGGTTCTTACGTAAAAACATATAAACCCTGGTTCATTGGTCGTGATTCCTTTATTGAAAAAGAATCAAAACGGAACGGTGTTGTCATCCGTTTTCGATTCCCAGAGAAAGGTGTGCGCATGGCACACAACGGTGACCCGGTACTGGATGTTAAGGGCAGGGTCATTGGCGTGGTCACGAGCTGCGCGATCGACAAGGACGGCCTATTGACCGGCCAGGCTTTCATCGAGAATCGGTACGCAGTCGAGGGAATTCCCATCTTCGTCTACCAGGGAGCACCGAAACAGGCAGCCAAAGCACCAGCCGAGTTGACCACCGGAGACCGGGTGACCCTCCCTGTACAGGCAGAAGTTGTCAGTCGTTTCCCCAAATTGTAAGATTGCACCATTAATCCTGATCAAAAGAGGAAGAATGCAAACACCCTGGGAATACCGCTACTCACAACGAATGAAACGAATGAAAGCATCCGCAATTCGCGAGTTGCTTGCGGTTGCAGAACGACCCGGTATGATCTCCTTTGGAGGAGGTTTCCCTGCGCCAGATGTTTTCCCTGTGGAAGAGTTCAAAAAGGCCTGCATTAGTGTACTCGAGAACAAAGGTCCTGAAGTCCTGCAATATGGCTCAACTGATGGATACGTGCCGCTGAGGGAAATGGTTTCACGCTATAGTATCCGATCCGGGATGAACATCGACATCAGCAATATCCTCATTACCAGCGGATCACAGCAGGCGCTCGATCTTCTTGGTAAGATCTTCATCAACCGTGGCGATCGCATTCTGGTAGAATCGCCCACCTACCTTGGCGCACTGCAGGCATGGAACGCATATGGAGCTGAATACATAACTGTTCCGGTTGATGAATATGGAATGCGGACGGATTTGCTGGAAGAAGCATTGCGAACCGGTCCCAAGTTCATTTATGTGCTGCCGAATTTCCAGAATCCAACCGGCACCACCCTTCCCCTGGAACGCAGGATGAAGATTATCGAGCTGGCAGACCGTTATGGTGTGCCGATCATTGAAGATGACCCTTACGGTCAGCTAAGATATGAGGGTGAGGACATCCCGTCCGTTGAGATCCTGGACTCCCGTGTTCGTGAACAAAACGGGACTTACACGGGTAATGTGATCTACCTGAGCACTTTTTCCAAGATCCTTGCCCCGGGTTTGCGCCTGGCCTGGGTTGTTGCACCGGATACGGTGATTCGCAAACTTGCGCTTGCCAAACAGGGTACCGATCTGAATACATCCGCTTTTAACCAGATCGTTGCCCATGAAGTTGGGCAACATGGATTTATAGACCGGCATGTTGAAGTGATGAAAAAGGTTTACCTGGAACGACGTAACGCCATGCTCGATTCACTTGAAGAACATATGCCCGAAGGTGTAACGTGGACACACCCGGAAGGTGGATTGTTCCTTTGGATGACACTCCCCAGGGATTTAAACTCAACTGAGATGTTACCTGAAACGATCGAGGAGAATGTGGCTTATGTTCCGGGTGAATTTTTCCATCCGGATGGCAGCGGGAAAAACACGATACGTCTCAATTTCTCATTCTGCTGCCCTGACAAGATCAACGAGGGTGTCTCCAGGCTCGGTAAAGCCTTCAAAAAGAAACTGGCACATTGAAACAAAAAGCGGGTTCAGGAATCTGAACCCGCTTTTTTATTGAGATGGCCACAATTTGAAATCTTGTAGGATCGACCCGCCCAGGAACTCCAAAAGGATGGAGTTATCAGGGATAAGATCACTGTTGATCGGCAGGAACCACTCCAGGAACGCCAGCAAACGTTTGGCTTCGACATATTCCTTGGTTCCGTAAGGCACCTGGCGTAATAACGGCTCTGCGTTTAGTCGCAATGCTGAAAGTTCATAGACCAGGGCTGAATTGAATAGTTTGTCTGCGTTTTCCTGGTATGGGAAAATGTATTCTTTTTCGCCCGCTTGCACCGACTCCCAGCGTGAAATTGTATCCTGTGCAGAATAGCCGCGTTCCCGCGCGTCGCGAACGATGCGGCGCAACAACCTGGTGTCTGTTGTGGAGATCCGGTTATAACGGTCCAGGTTGAGTTGGGTCAGGCATGAGGCATAGATCTTGTAGGTGGTAGAAGGATCGATCGTCGGCAATAGTTGTGGATTTAGTCCATGAATCCCTTCCAGGATGATCATTTGGTCCGGGCGTAGTTTTACTTCCTCGCCTTCCAATCGCTTACCCGTGTGAAAATCGTACTTTGGCAGCCTCACTTTTTCGCCCCGGATCAGCCGTTGTAAGTGTTCAGACAGCAGGTTGGTGTCCATCGCACCGAGTGATTCAAAATTGTAATTTCCCTTGGCATCCTTTGGCGTCTGTTCACGATCGACAAAGTAATTGTCCATCTCTAGCGGAAAAGGCGAAAAGCCCTGGGCCAACAATTGCACAGACAAGCGCTTGCTGAAAGTCGTTTTGCCCGATGACGAGGGTCCGGCAATCAGGATAATGCGCGTTTCCTCCGAGCGTTCAACGATCTGCTGTGAAATGTCAATGATCTGCAGGTTGTGTAAAGCCTCAGAAACGAGGATGATCTCACGGATGTTACCAGCCTGGATCGAGTTATTCAAAGCCCCGACCGATTCGATCCCCAGTCGCTCCAGCCACTTGCCGTATTGCCGGAAAGTGCTCAGCAACTTGGGGTAATGTGGCAGCGGACTAATTTCCTTGGGTGTTGCTCGCCGTGGAAAGCGTAAAACAAATCCCTCTCCCATCAGCTCCAAGCCAAACCACTGCAGGTATCCGGTGGATGGCACCATGTAACCATGATGGTAATCGCGGTGATCACCAAGCCGATACAACACCAGGTATTCCTTCTGGCGGTACTTGATCAGTTGTAGTTTGTCGTTTAATCCACGCGATTCAAAATACGCGATAACCTCGTCCAACGGCACCAGTTGCCTTTCAATGAGAAGGTCCGCATCCACAAGTTCCCGCATCCGCACCAACAGAAGATCAAGTTCCTCCTGGGTGAGCGAGTCGCTGCGGTTGACCTGGCAATAGTAACCTCCGGCTGAAACAGAATGATCCAATGTCATTAATACCTGTGGGAATAGCTCTTCAAAGGCGGATTCCAGCAGGAAAGTGATCGACCGCCGATAGATCCTTGCCCCGTCATCATCCCCCATGGTTACCAGGCGAATCCTGGCATCCATTTCGATCGTTGCCGTTAGCTCTCTGAGTTCCCCGTTCACCACTGCACCCATAATGGGCGGGTTATCCCATTCCGGTAGCATTTTCAGCAATTCCGCTAACGAAGCGCCGCGTCTGCCTGTGTATACCCTTCCATCAGGTAAAACGATCTCAATCGTGTCACGGGGTGAGTTTACTTTGTGGTTTCCTGTGAGATTCAATTCAGCCATGTGAACATGCCCCTTTTGTTATGAAGTTCAACCTTTTGTATGAATAAGTCACAATGAATGTCAATTATTTTACCATGCCTGGTTTAAAGAATTTTTATATACCCGACAGGATTAAAGAAGGCTGCCGGTAATTGATCCACCGGCAGCCTTCTCTATGCGAAATATCAACTTATTTATCCAACCTTGAGGATCAAACCACTGCGTCCTTTGAGCCTGAGATCAGAGATTTTTCCTTCAATAATCGTTCCTCTTTCAGAACCAAACAATGGTTCCAGGTTTGCTGCGTGGATTCCAATTTTTCCAGTATCGATGACAGGATGTCTGTCACCTGCACCAATATTGATGGCAACAAGTACCGTATCCCCTTGATATTGCCGCGCAAACACGATCACGTCCTCGTCAGAGTAGATACGTTGATACGTGCCTCTTCTTAAAGCACCTTCTTGTTTACGTATCCTCACAAGATCTTTCATGTAGCTGCGCAGTCCTTGGTTCCAGGATGCTTCATCCCAGTTAAAAGCTTTACGGCATTCCGGATCCGGTCCACCGTTCATGCCGATCTCATCGCCATAATAGATACACGGTGCACCGACATAAGTGAGAAGGAAGAGGTAAGCAAGGCGCAAAGCAGATTCATCCTCACCGGCAACCGTCAGGAAACGCGGTGTGTCGTGGCTGTCGAGCAGGTTAAACTGAACATAATTGATCTCAGGAGCATACAAACCCAGAAGATACTCGATCCGATCGCCAAATTCAGTAGCGGTAAGCGGCCTGAGAACATTGCGCATACCACCGATGGTATAAGAGTAGGCAGGAAGCCTGTCCTTGACCAACCAGCCCATTAATGCAGCGGTAACCAGGTAATTCATGGTGGCGTCAAATTGATTCCCTTGCAACCAGCGATGCGCTTCGTGCCAGATCTCCGCGACGATGTAAGCATCCGGATTGGCAGTTTTCACCCGGTGGCGGAATTCTTCCCAAAAACTGTCGTCATCAATTTCAGCCGCCACATCCAAACGCCAACCATCGGCGCCAAAGTTGATCCAGTGTACAGCCGCGTTAAAAATAAACTCTCGTACTTCATGGCAATTCGTATTCAATTTCGGTAAAGCTGGCAGATTCCACCATGCGTTATATCCGATCGCGTCAAATGACCCGACGCCACGATTTAAAGCCTGTTGCTCTTGTTCGCCGGGGTAAGCGCCCCAGTTTCTATAGTGGTTGAGCCGGTCAGGATTAAAGTGGAACCAATTGACGTATGGTGAACCGCTCCCGTTTTCAAGGACGTGATGAAATTGCCAGAAACCCCGGCTGGCATGGTTGAACACGCCATCTGGAATTATGCGGATACCATTCTTGTGCGCAGAATCGAGCAAACCCCGGAAGGCTTCATCACCACCCAGCAACGGGTCAATGTGAAAATAGTCGTAGGTATGATACCGGTGGTTGGAGGCTGACGCCGTGATGGGATTAAAGTAGATTGCATTAATTCCCAGGTCCTCCAAATATTCCAGCTTTTCGGTTACACCATACAGGTCTCCGCCTTTAAATCCATGAGGATTTGGAGGGGTATTCCAATCTTCAAATTTGATGCTGTTGTTCGGATGATGCGTACTACGGGCAAAGCGGTCCGGAAAAATCTGGTAAAAAATCGCGTCGCGTACCCAGTCTGGAGTGTTGATTGTCATTAAACAAAACCTCAATAAATAGTATTGAAATTACTCGTGCAAAACACGCGCCATTTTCTCACATTTCTTGTTTATCGGCAATATTCAAGTAATGCAATTACAGAACACCTGCGGGGAGACTCTCCCCACAGGCATTGTTTTCCTTACTGGATCGTTACTGGCAATAACTGTGGAAAATCGTCTGCGCTCAAGGTTTCCACCGCACCAGTTGAAGAAGCATAGGTGGAAAGCATCTCCTCTTGCGTTGGGGTAGCGTCAGAAGGCCAGGCGATGTCGATGATACGGGTATGGTTGACATCATCCGGTGCACCGCCGAATTTCCATTGGGCGTTGTCAGCCTGGATATCGCGCACCCGCCATACTCCAGTGGTTGGATAACCGTCCTGTCCGAGGACAACCGCGACATATCCCCACAAGGCTGGATCGCCTTCGCCAAAAGCTTCTTTCGGTACACGAAGTGTGACCGACTTATTGGCAGGATCAACGATCAGTTTGTATGAAAGGTTTACTGCCTTGGGTTCACCGGATTCCGGATCAGGAGCATAGATGCCCGGGTTCCAGCCTTCTGCCCAAACCATGTACTCCCAGCCATTTCCTGCAGCAAGCGCAGCATTCCTTCCCGGCAGAAGCAGCCGGCTGCCGGTTCCCTGCCCCGGATCCTTGTCAATATAAACATCCAGGGTCTGCAAGGATAGATTGCTTCCGGATCCCCACGGATTGGGCACTTCCCCGTAAAACTTGAACGTGAATATGACATTGGCCGGGTCAGTTGAAACACTGAATTTTTCAATGTCATAATTCTGAGCAGAGAATACTCCGTCAGTTGGATACGTGTAACTTCCGGGTCCATGGTCATCACCCGCAGCATCTGCCACTTCCAGCACGAGATCAGACAATCCAAGATCAGGCAGCACGATCTGAGCAGGCCCGCTTGTTGGGACGATCTGTCCGCCCGGTTGTGTAACCATCACAGCACGAATATCATCCCCGGCCGCAATCTCTCCCAATGCTGTCAACGGAATACTGATTTCCAAGGCACCCGAACCTGAAGCATAAGAACCTTGCGGTTCCGGTAGAGCTTGCCAGCCATTTTCAATGGCTACGTATTCAATAACTTTTCCATCCTTCCACTCAAACAGGTGCGTGGCGGCAATGCCCAACAGCAGGCTGTCCGGTGCTTGCGGGGTATACGCGAACGGGTAATTCACACCCGCGCCGGGAACATTCAGGTACACACCACCTTCGGCTAGCGTTTCACCGGTCCCGTCTAAAGCTAGCTTGAAGTAGAGCGCTTTTCCATCCATCGTGTAGGACATGGATGTGATGCCCGTCATCCCGCCAACCGGGTAAACCGCCGCGGTGGACCATTCCTCTTCGTTCGCAGTGCCATCGATTACCGGTGTAGCTGCTCCTGAATAGGCCGTCACCGGTTGTTCAGGTTTTTTAGGGATTATGGGCACGTTAACGAACGTTGGCACCGGTTCTCCCAATGATTCGTAGACTTTAGCCAGCAGCGCTCGGAAGCCGGTATCAAAATATTCGTCCACACCGGAATCCTGGTCTGATCCGTACCACCAGAACCAGTCGGAACCTTCTGCCAGGTACATGTAGTCCTGCGCCTGGGCGAGAGCTTCAGGAGAGGGAGCCTGGCGAGTCTTCTCAAGATCATACTTGGCTAGGAAATCGCGAACCTTCCCAAGGTAATTCCATGCCTCGGTCTCTTCGCGCTCGCCGATCCAGGTATCGTAATTGGGGCTAAACCATGCTCCCGGGAACAGGTAATCCAGCGTCCGTTGTTCGGGGAAGAGTTCGAGGTACTCTGAAGGAGTGACCATCTTGATGGTCTCACTCTCATTCAACATCCTGTACATTGCGTTCAGAAATTCCTTACCATCGTTGGGATAGTATTCCCAGGCGTTCTCGCCATCCAGCACGATGCTGACAATGTGTGGTCCTTCACCACCTTCCTCCTTGAGCCTTGTGCGGACATTTTCAAGCCGTTGCATCAGATCCGCAGCCGCTTGTTCACCTGGCGTTTGTGAATAGGTGAAGCCAAGTTTGTCTGAAAGCGTAAGGTCGCGAAAGAAGATGGCTACTTTTTCGCCGGAAGGTGCAACAACGTAATACGGTCGATACAACATGTCAGCTTCCTGCACAGTTTCAGCCGTGTCACGTGTGAAAGATCCGATCCCGAGAGATTGTGCCAGCACTGCTTCGCCGGTTTGCATGAACTGATAACCTGCTTTGGCCACCAGCGGAACAATATCCTCAGATACTGAACCCTCACCCGGCCACAAACCCACCGGTGCCCTGCCGAAATGTGCTTCGTACATTTCAACGCTTTTTTGCAGGTGAACAATAGCATCGTTAGGCCATGAATAACGCTCGGGCAGTTCAGCCGTCGGATTTCCAACAGATGCGATATCCGTGTTGTAGATCAAAGGCAGGATCGGGTGGGCATACGGAGTAGTAATCACTTGTATCTGTCCGGAATCCTGCATTTCCTTGTGCAACGGGATGACCAATTTCATGATCCTGCGGACCTCATCAAACAAGACCACTTTGTCATCTTCAGTAAATCCGGTGTCCTTCTCTACCAATTCTTTGAGGGGTGACTCTGCCAGGAACTCAGGATCGATCCAGGCCAGGTTGAACCACATCTGCAGATCCCTGAAGTCCTGTTCCGAGAAAGTGGTCATTGCTTTTTCAATTTCTTCGCTTGTTGTCCCACCGCGCAGGTTCAACAATTCCTTATAACGTGGAAAACGCTCTATGATATTGTCCCAATTGGCATCAAAGAAGCGGGTAAGAATGAAAACCTTCTCATCATCGGTCAGTTCACTGACTGGTTTCTCAGCAAGCAGCCAGTAATAATCAATCGCCCCGTTTTCTGTGAAGTCATCCAGCTGCTTCATCAGTACAGGTGTGATGTTCACAGTCATGCGCACATTTTCATAGGGCTTTACCATGGCTGCCATGTCATAATAATCTTTGGTGGCGTGTACCCGCACCCACGGTCTTGTGTAGACGCCATTGGCATCCTTATAGTACAAAGGTTGATGCTGATGCCAGGTGAGGTTCAAATACAAAACATCTTCGTCCGGCACAGCCACTTCAGCAGTCGGCTCTGCCCCGGGTACTGGTGCTTCAGTCGGAACAGCTGTTGGTGCAGCAGTGGGAGCTGTACAAGCAGTCAGGATAAATGTGAGAACGAGCACGAATGAAAAGATCCTGATTAGATTTTTCATCTTGTGTTTACCTCCAGAAAAGTCATTTTCTTAAAAATACCCCGTTTTCAAATAAGAAAGCGGGGTATTTATTTTCCGTCCATCAATAATGTTTAACCTTTAACGCCTCCAAGCGTTAAGCCTGAAATCAGGTACTTGGAGGAATACAGGAAGAGCACCACCACTGGGATCATCACCAGAATGGAGCCCGCTGAGAATTGGCCCCATTGTGTCGCGTATTGACCCTGCAATCGCTGCAGGCCTAACGGCCACGTCATCAGGCTTTCTGAAGAACCCAGCATAACTCTCGCCAGCAGGTATTCATTCCAGGCGGACATGAAGTTGAAAAGGAACGTTATTGCCAGGGCTGGAGTCGATAGAGGCAGTAACACACGCCAGAATGCTTGAAGCTGTGAACAACCGTCGATGCGGGCAGCTTCCTCCAGGTCAGCCGGGATGGTGTCGAAATATCCTTTTAGGATCCACACACTGAACGGGATGGAGGTCACACAATAGGCAATAACCAGTCCTCTATAGGTACCTACCATGCCTAGTTTGATAGCCAAGATGTAGATGGGGATCATCAACATGGAAGCAGGGATCATTTGTGTGGCCAGGAGGAAAACGAGACCCACTGAACGACCCGGGAATTTCCAGCGTGAGAAGGCATAAGCGGCGGTCGCTGCCAGGATAACACCTATCAACGCTGTGGCAATGGTAATTGCCAGGCTGTTCCATACCCACCCCAGGAACGGTTTATCGAATAGGATGATGCGGTAGGATTCAAGTGTTGCATCAGGCGGAATGATCGCCAGGTCAGTGGACATCAAGCGGTCTCCGGGGCGCAAGGAGACGGCCAGTACACGCAACACCGGGAACACAGATACAATGCATGCCATGATTAGCACAATGTGAATAATGATCCTCTTGAATGGAGAATCTTCCCTACCACTCTTGAAGAAAGACCGTTTGTGTCTGGTTGGAACAACAATTGCCTTGTCAGAAGTCAGAGTGGATGTGCTCATGATTCATACGTTCCTTTCAAGGTTTTTGTGTACCGGGTGTAGAAGATAGTGAAGAGCAGCAGCATCGCAAAAATAACAAACGCGAATGCTGCAGAGAAACCGTAACGGTTATATTGGAAGGCAGCCCGGAACAAACCTGTCACCATGATATCCGAGGATTCCAATTCATTCTGGTTGATAAAGAACGGTACATTGAAGTTATTGAAAGTCCAGAAGGTTCCGAGCAGGATAGCCGGAGTTACAACAGGCTGTAGCAGAGGCCAGGTGATGTTCTTAAACTGCTGCCAGCCATTCGCACCATCCATCTCAGCCGCTTCGTAATATTCAGTGGAAATACTTTGCAGACCTCCCAACAGTGTGACGCTCATGAAGGGAATACCCAACCAGATATTGGTCAGGCACATGGCGATGAAATTGGCTGTTGGATCGGTCATCCATGCGACGGGTGCCAATCCTAATTTGGTCAAAATGATGTTGAAGTAGCCATAGGAGAAGTTGAATTCACCCCGCCAGGCAAGCACTGCGATAACCTGGGGTATCGCCCAGGGAAGGATAAGCAAAGTACGATAGATGCCCTTGAATTTCATCTTTCGATTGAGCAGCATGGCCAGGAATAGCCCGCCACCCACGTGAAAGGCGATGTTAATCACTGTCCATAAAACTGTCTGTCCTAATAACGGGAAGAACATTTTTTGCTTGAGAACCGGCTCGGTAAATACCCTCACATAATTTTTTAAGCCGATAAATTCGGGATTCTTGAAGGCTCTCAAGGACATATTGGTAAACGAAAGTCGCAACTCCCACAAAAGCGGGTAAATAACCAGAGCGATGAGACCGATGGCAGCCGGAGCCAATAACATGAAGGGAAGCGCGTATTTGTACTTAAGCCACTTTACTAAAACCAGATAGAGCAGCGCCTCAACTACAAATGTCCCCGCCAGGATCAATAGGACTGTGCTGCCAACTTCGCTGAGGCTTTTCAGGATCACCTCTGATGTGATCATGAGCTTTCCTCCTTGTTCATTCGGTTTTTATAGCATATGCCGGGCTGACTTGCAGCCCGGCGTATGCAGTTGTTTTAGAGAAGGATAACCCTTCTCATGTTGGAAATTACTCGAGACCCGAGATACAGGTCTCTGCGGCGGCTTGCGCGTTCGCAGCGGCATCAGCAGCAGCAGTCTGTCCATTGTATACGGGCAGAAGTTCCGGCTTGATGGCATCCCATACACAGCGCATCTCAACAACGGTGGGCATGGGGGTGCCGTAGCTCATCTGAGCAGCGGAACCGGAGAGGATGGGATCACCAGTGATAACGTCAGCCGAAAGGGCTTCGGTCAGCGCGGGTAGACGGGTCAGTTTGGCGACCATGTCCACCTGGTTGTCGTAGCTGGTCGCGAAGTTGACAAAATCAACCACTGCGGCGAGTTTGGCGCCTTCAAGTTCCTTGGGGATCATGAAGAAGACACCGGAGGTGTAAGGAGCAGGATAGGTACCGGTAGCGGAAACCTGCGGGATGGGAGCTACACCAAGGTTTTCACCGAGGGCTTCCTTGTATCCACCAAGCGACCAGTCACCGTTGATGATCATGGCAGCGTTGCCTTCTTTGAGGGCTGCATCCATGATGTCATAGTTGCTTTCAGCGGGCATGATGTTGGCGGCTTTGAGTTGATTCAGAAACTCAAATGTGGCAACCATTTCCGGAGTATTCAGGGTGGGGGTCACGCCATCGGCATCGAACACCTTACCGTTGAAACCACCCAGCCAGGGCACAAACCAGAAGGCTTCGGTTTCGTTGAACGCCAGGGCGAATTTGCCGGGGTTGGCGGCTACGAAATCAGCACCCATGGTAAGCAGTTCATCTGTGGTGGCGGGAGCAACGGGCATGAGGGACTTGTTGAAGATCAACATCAGGTGGTTACCATTGGAAACGGGAACACCCCAGGTCTGTCCATCGGGGCTCTGCACTGCTGCAGTGGCGCTGCCCACGAATTTGGTCAGATCGAAGAGACCATCAACTGGCTGGATCAGGTCGGCGGTGGTGAAGGGGCCAAGATGATCGGACACGGTCCACAGAAGCTCAGGCGCGGCGCCGGCAAGGCTGGCGGTCTGGAAGTCTTCACGCAGGGTTTCAACCTCTTTGTTGACGACAACGAAGGTGACTTCGGGGTGGGCAGCGGTGTAGGCATCGGCTAATGCCTGCACATACTGCAAACCACCATCGGCTTCGCCTTCTTTGGTCCAAAGGTTGATGGTGACAGCTTCCGCAACAGCGGGAGCTTCGGTGGCAACAGGAGCCTCAACAGCTGGGGCTTCGGTCGCAACAGGTGCCTCCGGAGCCACAGGGGCTTCGGTGGGGGCGGGCTGCGCGCAGGCGGCAAGGGCCATGGCTGCGATCAACAGCACGCTAAACAGGGGGAACAGCTTTTTGGTCATTTCTTTTCTCCTCTTTTATTTTCAGATAAGTTGAACTTATTCTGCACAATCATTTAAGGTTCAATTCTTCGATTATTGTCCTCCTTTTGATCACTTTCGGATTAAATCACACCAGGCTTACTGCCAATCAGCTAAGCCGTAGGAAAAAAATCTTTTTTTGTGGTCTTCAGAAGCATCTAGTCGCCCACCGATAATGCAATTTTTCAGCCATGTTATCATTAATCTTATAAATGATAGTCGGCTCGAGTTGTTTTGTCAAGGAACTCTATAC